>JANOFR010000073.1:0-2545 GCA_031413755.1 Chitinophagaceae bacterium | reverse complement strand
TGGTTATGGGGTGAGTGCTTCATTATCAAAACATGGTGTAAAATCAGAAGAAATAGATTATTTTTTACCGCACATGTCGAGCAACTTTTTCAAAGACAAGATATACCAGCAACTGATAGCAAACGGAACAGGCATTATGTACGATAAATGGTTTGTAAACCTCAGTCAGGTTGGCAACGTAGGGGCAGCTTCTGTTTATTTTATGGTAAACGAATTATTTCACAGCGGCAAGCTTAAAGTTGGCGATAAAATATTCTTACTTGTTCCGGAAAGTGCACGGTTCTCATATATGTATAGTTTACTTACAGTTTGCTGATGAGGAAAGCTATTATCCGTTAGCTTTTAGCTAACTGCTAACTGCTAATAACTAAAAGCTTTTCAAATGAAAAAAGAAGAAATTCCCCAGGACGACGGCGCTCTCAACAAACTAACCAAAGAAGTGGTTTATGCTGTTGATGGTTCAGGTAAATACTCATCCGAATTAAGTACCGGTTGGGATGTTAAAACAAAAGCTCTTGACCTTGCCTGGGAAGATATTGAAAAGCGCATTGAAACAGCCCGGCAGAAAGTAATGAATAATGAAGCCAGCCCTGTTTTATATTTTCTTGAATTGAGGTTGATGGACATGGGCATTCTTTCAGCATATACAGGGTTTTGGAAATGGACAATTAAAAGGCATTTAAAACCTGCTGCTTTTAAAAAATTATCAGAAAATAAATTACAGAAATACGCCGATGCATTTAATGTAAGTGTGGATGAGCTTAAAACCATGAACGTGCATGACAACTGAATTTAAACATTTACAGGCAGCGCATTGCGAAAATGGGGTAACTACAAATCTATTAAGATCTGCCGGTGCCGAAAAACTTACCGAGCCACTTGCTTTTGGTATTGGCTCAGGATTATTTTATGTACAACTGCCTTTTCTTGTTATCAATAACGGGCCGGCCATCGCCTTCCGTACCATGCCGGGGCTTATTTTTAAAAGAACATGCAATGCCCTGGGCATACCGGTTTTCAGGAAAAAATTTTCATCTAGGGAATCAGGAAAAAAATATTTAGATGACTGCCTTGCTAAAGGACAGCCGGTAGGTGCACAGGTAGGCGTTTACTATCTTACTTATTTCCCAAAAGAATACCGTTTCCATTTCAATGCTCACAACATGATTGTTTATGGAAAGGAAGATGACCGCTACCTCATCAGTGACCCCGTAATGGAAACGCCAACATCACTATCTGATTACGAACTGGACAGGGTGCGTTTTGCTAAAGGGCCTTTTGCACCACATGGCCAGATTTACTACCCAATGGAGAAAAAGATCGTTACCGATGAACAGATGGCAAAGGCAATTGTAAAAGGTATCAAAAGAAATATAAACCACATGATACGTATTCCGGGAAGTATTGCCGGCGTAAAAGGGATTGCGGGTACCGGGAAAAAAATAAAGAAATGGAAAGATAAACTGGGGCCGGAAAAAGCCGGTTTATATTTAGCACAGTTGGTGCGTATGCAGGAAGAAATTGGAACAGGCGGCGGTGGATTCAGGTATATTTATGGCGCATTTTTGCAGGAAGCCCATGCATTTGTTCCAATTGACGAACTGCTTGATATTTCAAAAATATTTACAGAAGCAGGCGATAAATGGCGCACAGCAGCAGTACAGGCTGCAGGTATTTATAAAGGCCGCATCGGTAGCCAAGGCGATTTTGATGTGATGGGAGATTATCTTATAGAAATTTCAGAGATAGAAAAAAAAGCATTTCAGGCATTGAGCAAAATAAAATGGAATACATGAGCAATGCAGCAGTACTAATAAATAACCTGGGGTTTTCCTATCCGCGTCAATCCGTATCCTGTTTTACTAATCTTAATTTAAATGTACAGGTAGGCGAACGTTTTGGATTATTTGGTCCCAATGGTGCAGGAAAAACCACGCTGATGAATTGCATGACGGGATTACTGCAATTTAAACAAGGAAGCATTCAATTACTTGGCCACGAAATTGCCCATCACAAAAAATCAATCAACAAACTTTTTGGTTTTGTACCGCAGGATTTTTCTTTTTATCAGGAACTGAGCCCTGCCGAAAACCTGGCTTTCTTTGGTGCATGGTCGGGGCTACAAAAACAGGAAATTAAAAATAAAACAACGGAACTGCTGGAAATACTTGGACTTACTGAAGTTCGAAACAAAAAAGTTGCAGAATTTTCCGGTGGCATGAAACGCCGTGTAAATCTCGCTATTGGCGTAATTCATAACCCACTGATATTATTTTTAGATGAACCAACGGTTGGTGTGGATGTACATACCCGCCATGCCATCATCAGTTATCTTAAAAAATTAAATGAAGATGGAACCACACTTATTTATACATCACACCAGTTAAGTGAGGCCGAAGACCTGTGCAATAAAGTAGCATTGATCGATGATGGGAAAATAATTGCACATGATACACTGAATCAACTGTTGATTGATCATAAAGAAGACGGACTGGAAGGTTTGTTTATTAATTTAACCGGCAAATCGTACAGAAACTGATCATGT
>JANOFR010000072.1:0-21196 GCA_031413755.1 Chitinophagaceae bacterium | reverse complement strand
GACATATAAAGCCCAATAGCCGACCCTATTGCTCCTCACAAAAAAGGTGAAAATAAAAAAGCGATTAAGCTAAAAATTGATTTTAACTTAATCGCTTTACAAGTTCTATTCTAAAAAGAGAGCTTTTTCAGTGCCCTCGATAACTCAGGGTGTTTTTTAGTTAAACCCTACTAAATAGCCTGATTTGACATAAAAGCACCATTTTAATAAAATTAAACAGGGAAAAGCGCAAAATGGCATCAATAAAAATAATAAGCCCTTTTTTTCGTTATTGTATATGAGTGATTTAAAGTAACTGGTATGTATTATGATTTACTTAACAATTATATAAAAACCTTTGGCATTGGTTTTGCGTTATTACAATTAAACAACGATAATTTAAATTTTCTCATAAGCAGTTAGTTTTGGTAACGGCCCCTGTTTCTACAGGGGCTTCTCTTTTCGATAATAATCCGCTATTTAAGCAAAAATCAACTGGCATTTGTATAAATTACAGATGTTTGAATAAAGCAATAGTACTTTACCTTTGCAAACCAAAATATACCATTGGATACTTCTGCATCAGATAGAAAAAAATTTTTTAACCGGTTAAGGAGCAAGAGCAATCCTGAGCCTGAAGAGATGTCTTTTATGGGGCATCTTGAAGCCTTGCGATGGCATTTAATGCGGTCTGTTATTGTTTGGCTGGCCGCTGCCATATCTATTTTTATATTTAGAGATTGGGTGTATGATAATATTATTCTTGCCCCATCGAGTGAAGATTTTATTACTTATGACACTCTATGCAGGTTTGGCCACTGGCTGGGCATTGGAGACGGTTTATGTATGCCCCCTGTAAAAATCAAATTTTTGGTTACGGAAGTAAATGGCACTTTCACCTCTGCATTAAGTATTGCTATGATAGGTGCGGTTATTGTTGCCTTCCCTTATATTTTTTGGGAATTATGGCGTTTTATAACACCGGCACTTTCTGCTAAAGAAAAAAGATATGCAAGAGGAAGTATTTTGTGGGTATCACTCTGCTTTTTTACAGGCGCTGCGTTTGGTTATTATTTATTAGCCCCTTTTACTTTTAATTTTTTAGCCTCATTTACATTGGGCACATCAGGTGTTATTCAATATCAGCCAAGTATCAATGATTATATTGACAGTCTTTCTAATTTGGTTTTAGGCTGTGGGATAGCTTTCGAATTACCCATTTTAGCATATGTTTTTGCAAGAATCGGACTGATAACTGCTAAGTTCTTAAAGAAATACTCCAAATATGCATTTATAATTATACTGGTGGTAGCGGCCGTAATTACACCATCGCCCGATGTAACAAGCCAGATCATTGTAGCACTTCCATTATTACTTCTTTATTGGATCAGCATACAAATCGTAGCAAGGGTTGACAGAAAAAAAGCAAAGCAGGAGAAAGAGTGGAGTTAACAGATATAAAAATCATGAATTAGCAATTATGAATTGTATTTGTACGTAACTTTATATCATCCTTAATTCTTAATTAAAAATGTCTCCTTTCAATCTAACATTACCTATAGCAATAGGATGCGATCATGCAGGATTTGATTGCAAAGAAGACCTGATCTCTGTCTTAGAGGGAGAAAGGCTTTCTTTTACTGATTTTGGAACTTATAATAAAGATTCAGTTGACTACCCCGATTTTGCACACCCGGTTGCTTCCGCAGTAGAAAAAGGCGAAGCTGCATTTGGTATTTTATTATGTGGCAGTGCAAACGGAGTTGCCATGACAGCTAATAAACATAAAGGTATAAGAGCTGCTATTTGCTGGGGTGAAGAACTGGCTGAGCTTGCCCGCAAACACAATAATGCCAATATCATTTGTATTCCTGCACGTTTTGTACGTGATGGCGATGCAGAAAAAATGCTTGATATTTTTATGAACACTGCTTATGAAGGTGGCCGGCATCAAAACAGGGTAGAAAAAATTGGCTGCTAAACTCCTGAAAAATTAAAGTACCGTTTATCATAAATAAAATCATGATTTTATAGTTTTGATTATTTTGCCCGCCCAAAAGGAGTTTATCCTGACATACTATTTACTAAAATCTTAAAATGAAAAAAATATTATTTTTTATTATTCTTTTTGCAAATTCAGCTGTTTCCTTTGCACAAACAGAAAATGCTGCTGAAAAATATGCAAATGTAATAACCGGCACTAATCTTAATAAACACCTCAGCATTATTGCCAGTGCTGAAATGGAAGGAAGGGAAACCGGTACAGAAGGCCAGCGTAAAGCCGCTACTTATATTGAATCGCAGTTTAAAGCCATTGGTTTAAAATCCGTTTCTTCCTTAAAAGGATATCAGCAGTATTATCCGCTTTACCAGGACAGTTTAAAAACTGCAGAACTAATGGTTGCCGGTAAAACAGCCGAATACGGTAAAGATTTTATTACCCAACTGAATAATAATGAAACCGGAAAATTTAAAGGCAGTAAAATTGTATTTGCCGGGTATGGCATTGATGATGAAAAATACAATGATTATACCGGCCTTGATGTAAAAGGAAAAATTGTGATCATCTTTTTAGGCGAACCAAAAAAAGATGGTAAATATTTTTTAAGCGGAACAAGCCGTTCCAGTGAATGGACCTTTACCGGTATTTCTAAAAAGGTTAAATCTGCAGCAGCTAAAGGAGCAGCAGGTGTACTTGTAATTAACCCAACCCAGGAATCTTTTAGTGAACGAACAGTAGCAAATGGCAAAAAAACAGGAGTTTACTTTCCCAGAGATAATGGCTCAACAAAAACATTGAACTATGCCCAACTCTCCCATGCTTTTGCAAAAACAATTGTCGGTAACAATTTTGATACATTGCTGAAAATTGTAAAAGCCGCCGGACTATTAGGAGCACAATGGTTGGCAGAAAGCAAAACAAAAGTTACTTACAAATTTGAAAAATACAGGACAACCATTAATGCCAGTAATGTGGTTGGCATCATTGAAGGAACCGATAAAAAAGATGAGTACGTTTTTGTAACAGCCCATTACGATCACTTAGGTATGCGCAACGGGCTGATATATTATGGCGCCGATGATGATGGCAGTGGTACCTGCGCTGTAATTACAATGGCTGAAGCATTTGCAAAAGCTGCTGCCGAAGGTAACGGGCCAAGAAGAACCATTGTTTTTATGGCGGTTAGCGGCGAAGAAAAAGGATTATGGGGCAGTGAGTATTATAGCGATCATCCTTTTTATCCGTTGGATAAAACTACGGTTGATTTAAATATTGACATGGTAGGCAGGATAGACACAGAACGTACCACAGCCGACAGCCTTAACTATGTGTATGTAATTGGGCACGATAAAATAAGCAGCGATCTGCCCCTCATTAACGAAGGCGCCAATAATAAATATACCAACCTGGTACTCGATTATAAATTTGACGACCCCAATGACCAGAACCGCATTTATTTCCGCAGCGACCATTACAATTTTGCCCGTAAGGGAGTACCCATTTTATTTTTTTATGATGGTATGTTAAAATCAGATTACCATAAACCGACAGATACTGTTGAAAAAATAAACTGGGCCTTGTATGAAAAAAGAACACGTATGATCTTTCATACAGCATGGGAAATGGCCAACCGGGATGAGATGCTGAAAAGAGATACACCGCTGAATATGGGGACGAGGTGATGAATAATAAACAAGGAACAAGGAATTTCGATTGATGCTCGGAGTTTTATACTTCGACATTCAATATTCCTTGTTCCTTGTTCGATATTCTTTACCACCCCAAAATCCACGCAAATATCAGCGGCGCCACAATCGTAGCATCACTCTCAACAATAAATTTTGGTGTGGCAATATCTAATTTACCCCAGGTAATTTTTTCGTTGGGCACAGCGCCGCTGTATGAACCGTACGAAGTTGTTGAATCACTTATCTGGCAAAAATAACTCCAGAACGGAACATCATGCCACTCCAGGTCCTGGTACATCATAGGCACCACACAAATAGGAAAATCGCCGGCAATGCCGCCACCTATCTGGAAAAAGCCAACACCCTTGTCACTTGAATTATTCCGGTACCAGTCTGCAAGCCAAACCATATATTCAATACCACTCTTCATGGTAGTTGCTTTCAATTCATTTTTAATAATGTATGATGCAAAAATATTCCCCATAGTACTATCCTCCCAACCCGGCACAACAATTGGAATATTTTTTTGTGCTGCTGCCAGCATCCAGCTGTTCTTTGGGTCAATTTCATAATATTGTTCCAACACACCACTCAGCAACATTTTGTACATATACTCATGCGGAAAATAACGTTCCCCTTTATCATCAGCCTCTTTCCAGATTTTATGAATATGCTGTTGCAATCTTCTGAAAGCCTCTTCCTCAGGTATACAGGTATCAGTAACCCGGTTGTAATGGTTTTCCAGCAGGTCCCACTCTTCCTGTGGACTTAAATCCCTATAGTTAGGTACTCTTTTATAATGGCTGTGTGCCACCAGGTTCATAATATCTTCTTCCAGGTTGGCGCCAGTGCAGCTTATGATACTCACTTTATCCTGGCGAATCATTTCTGCCAAACTCAATCCCAATTCTGCAGTACTCATGGCTCCTGCCAGGGTGATCATCATTTTGCCGCCTTCATCCAAATGGGTAACATATCCTTTGGCAGCGTCCATTAAGGCTGCTGCATTAAAATGGCGGTAATGATGTTCAATAAAAGTTGAAACCGGTCCTTTGTGCATAATATTTGTTTTTGTTTTTTGCAGTTTACCTGATCTGGCAGCAAATGTAAAATTTTTTAACAGGAAATAACTTTAGAAAAGTTGTTGCCCGATAGACAGATACAACAATTACATCCTTGAAGAGGAAGCCATATTATCTTCTTTCTTTGTATATTTAGCCTCAACCCCCGATTCATGAGACAGATAATTATAATTGCATTTCTATTTAACATCCATTCCGCATTTTCGCAAACTATCATACAGCGCGATCCTGAGATTGAAAAAATGGTACAAGAGATATCGCCCGATTCTTTAAAGTCTTACATAAAAACAATGGTTGCCTTTGGTACCAGGAATACATTGAGTATTCAAACCGATCCTAAACGTGGTATTGGCGCAGCCAGGAACTGGGTGTTGGGTAAGTTCAATGAGTTTGCAAAACAATCTACCGGAAGATTATCAGCTTTTATTGACACTACTACTTTACAACCTGATGGAAGAAGAATAGATGTAACTACACTCTTGGGAAATGTGGTAGCTACTTTGAAAGGAACCGATCCGGCAGATAACCGCATTTTTATCATCAGTGGCCACCTGGACAATATGCGCAGTAGTCCGACTGAACGCATTGGAGATGCACCGGGCGCCAATGATGATGCAAGTGGTACAGCTGCAGTTATAGAATGTGCCCGGATTTTGAGTAAATATGATTTCCCGGCGACCATTATATTTGTTGCCGTAAGCGGCGAGGAGCAGGGATTGCTCGGTTCTACTTTTATGAGTGAAAAAGCAAAAAAGGAAAACCTGCCTACCGGACAGGCAGGCTGGAATATTGAAGCCGTGTTGAACAATGATATCATGGGCAGCAATAACAGTAATGAAACCAATATTATTAATAACACAAAAGTCAGGGTGTTTAGTGAAGGATTGCCTGCTTATGAAATTGAAAAATCCGCAACAAATATCCGCAGTCTGGGTTTGGAAAATGATGGCAAGTCACGCCAGCTTGCACGTTATGTAAAGGAAATTGGTGAACGCTATATAGATAATTTGGAAGTAGTATTAATTTACCGCAACGATCGTTTTTTACGCGGTGGTGATCATACCCCCTATGTGCAGCGTGGTTATGCAGCAGTACGGATCACAGAGATGAATGAAAATTACACACATCAGCACCAGGATGTAAGGATAGAAAACAATATACAATACGGCGACCTGGAAGAATACATTGACTATGAATATCTCAGAAAAAATACGGCCCTTAACCTTGTAAATCTGGCCAATCTTGTTAAAGCGCCATCATTGCCTGATTCTGTAAAAATGGATGTAAAAAAATTAACAAACTCCACTTTTTTATATTGGAGAAAGCCAAAGTATGGTAAATATAAAGGTTACTATGTTTTGGTCAGGGAAACAACCAGTTCAGTCTGGCAAAAAAAGATATTTACATCAGCTACAGAAATACGTTTGCCTTTTTCAAAAGATAATTATTTTTTTGCTGTGCAGGCAGTAAATGAAAAGGGTAATGAAAGTTTACCAGTTGTACCGGGGATTGGCCGTTAGGAATAAATAATATTTGAAACTATATCATTAGCAAATACGAAAGATGAATTATTGGTATGCAGTTTATACAAAACCGCGTTGGGAAAAAAAAGTAGCGGCATTGCTGGAAACTAAAGGCTTTGAATATTATTGCCCGTTAAATAAAGTTGTAAAGCAATGGAGCGATAGAAAAAAAATTGTATTTGAACCTTTGTTTAAATCTTATGTTTTTGTTCAGGTGGAAGAAAAAAGAAAATGGGAGCTGTTACAAATAAATGGGATCGTTAATTATGTGCATTGGTTAGGAAAGCCTGCAAAAATAAAAGAGAGCGAGATTGATACCATGAAAAAATTTCTTAATGAGTTTGATTCTGTTGAAGTGGAAGAAAGCGTTTCGCCTGTAAATGCTAAAGTAATTATAAAACATGGAGTGCTCATGAATTATGAAGGTATACTGCTGCAGGTTTCAGGGAACCGGGCCAGCGTTAAAATTGAAAGCATGGGTTTGCAGTTAACTGCTCTTTTTGATAAAAAGAATATAAAGATAGTGGGAGAAAAAAAGAAATAATCAATAATCGAAACATTATCCATCAACTATTTTTTAAAAGTATTTGATTTAAAAAAATGTGCTAAAATTAAACATGTTCAATTTTTTTAAAAATAAAAAAAACAATGCCGGATTTTCCGGAACCCTGCCTATTCACACAGATATTCATTCGCATATTTTATCTGGTATTGATGACGGATCTCCTGATATTGAAACTTCTTTGAAATTAATACAGGGGCTGTATATCTTAGGGATTCGCAAATCAATTGCAACCCCGCATATCATAGGAGACCTATATAGAAACACAGCACAAACTATACAAAATGCACTGGATAAGGTAAAAACAGCATGTGCAGAAGCCGGTATTAATATAGAACTAACTGCTGCAGCTGAATATATGCTTGATGATTATTTTATGGAATTATTAAAAAACAGGTCTCCGTTATTAACCCTCCATAAAAATATTTTATTAACTGAAATTTCCTATTCAACACCGCCGGTTAACCTTGAATTAATTACATCCAATATTATAGCATCGGGCTACAAACCAGTGCTGGCACATCCAGAGCGCTATTTTTTTTATCATCATAATTATGATATTTATTACCGTCTGATAGAGATGGGTTTTCATTTACAGGTAAATCTTTTATCCTTAACGGGCTACTATGGTAAGGGAGTTAAGAAAGCTGCTATATTTATTCTGGAAAAAGACCTGGCAAAACTGGTAGGTACGGACCTGCATCACCAGAACCATTTAAAAGCTTTATCAGATCATGACAACAGTTCAATCATTCACAAATACCTTGGTAATAAAGTTTATAATGATTTAGATGCTATATAAAATGACAAAATTATTTATTGCAGCATTTTACCGGGCTTAAGCTGTTGATGGGTGAGTAACCATATCAGACAAAAAATTATCTTTAATCTCATAACCAAAGGCCCAAATATACTGTAATGAAATTTTTAACAGTTCTCTTATTCCTGTGTTTTTTGCAATGCAGTTATGCCGGTACTTTTTATATCAGTCCAACCGGCAATGATGAAACCGGTACAGGCAGCATCAGTAATCCCTGGAAAACTTTATACAAGGCAGCATTGGCTGTTACAACTGCCGGAGACATAATTCATGTTAATGCGGGTACATATACTGAAACTAAACAAATTGTTTTGGCTGTTGGGGTTAGTATTGAAGGTGATGGCGTATCCTCCGTAATAAAAAGTACGATAACCACTGATTGGACTGAAATCCTTTCGCTTCATTCACCGGAGGGCACCAATGGCAATCAACATATATCCAATTTAAAATTTGATGGACAAAACCTGTCTACGTTTTGGGCCATTTATGTTGCTGGAAGAAGCAACGTGAGCATAAATAATTGTACCATAGTAGATTTTAAAGACAGGGGCGTGATTTTTGGTGGCAGAATGGATAATCAGGAGGCTCCCCCTGATATGTATGCAACAGGTAATTCTTTTCATAATAATACGGTATTAAATTGTGCTGCATATAATACAGCAAATGGGATATACGGCAGAGGCTGTTTGAATATTGGGGGGCAGGAAGGAATGTTGATCTACAATAACACCATTACCCAAAATCAAAGACCTGAAGGATATAACGGGTGGCCCATTAAATTATTTAATGATGGAAATTTAAAAGGCTGCAAAATTTATAATAACATACTTACCAAAATACCTTATAAAGGCATTTTTCCCGGTGATAGCGGTTGGGATTTTTGCAGTGAATTATTTAACGTATCCGGTTTGGAAATTTATGGCAACCATATTCAGGGAAGTCTTGATTTTAACAACCAGACAAAAGGAACTTATTCCTATAGCGTATGGATACATGATAATACATTCTTTCAACCAACTTTAAACAGCAGTTTCGAAAGTGGTATAATATTAGAATCTGCATCAGAAGCAGTGATTATTGAAAATAACAAGTTTAATAACATCAGTGGATGTGTACTGTTCTATACCAGGGATTTAAACTATGTAAATGATATTACAATACGCAACAATTTATTTTTAAATATTGGCAAAAAGACCGGTAATGGTAATAATGGCACAGGTATAGGTATCTATAGTGAAAGCACAAATAATTATGCGATCAGTAATCTTAATATTTATAATAATACAATTATTGCAGCAAATGGTAATGCTCCATATTATGGTATTGAAATAGCCGGAGCGGCATCGGCAACCGGTATAAAAATTCAAAACAATACTATTCAGGATTTCAGGGTTACGGCTGTTTTTGCCAACCCCGCATTTGTAATAAATACTTTATCTATTGAAAAAAATACTTTTTCAGGAAACGGAAATAATAATAAACCTTTTTATATCAGGGGAACACCAGCTGATTATACTTTTAAAAATAATATTAAAAAAATATCCCCAACAGGCTCAACCCCCGGATTTTATTTTAAACAGCAACTGATTAGGCCGTTATATTATGAAGTAAAAAACATGAGTCTTTTGGAATACATAGCTTTTTTTTCCTTTTTTATTTTCTTATGGTTTAGCAGTAAAGAAAATATTTATGCACTTCCCGCAGGTTTAATTTATACAGCTATTTCCCTTTTTATAAGTTTTGAAGGGAGTTTACCGGGGGTTGCAACTGTTAATATTTATTTTACTGCCCTTTGTATTTATGGCTGGGTAATATGGTCGAAAAGGGATCACAGGCATCACCGTATTCTACGGGTGCATTCATCTACAAAAAAAGAACTGTTTTCACAGCTTGCATTTTTTTCATTTTCTTTCATTATAATTTCAATAACCTTATTCTATTTCAGGAAACATTTTAAACCGGATCTTATTCCATGGGCAGATGCTTTTATATGCGCTTCAGCATTTACCGGTTTATGGTTCATGATTCAGAAAAAAGTGGAAAGCTGGTATTGGTGGATCGCTACCTGCGCAATATCAGTTCCAACATACTTTGTAAAACATTATTTATTTATTAGCGGCTATTATCTTTTTATACTGATGATGGCAGTATGGGGATTATACCAATGGAAAAAAAGAAGGGTAAAAAGAAGAAAATCTTAATTGATTAAACACCTGAATTCCTTTCACTTTGCAAAGCATCAGCTTTCAAACTATTGTTTTCATTTGTTTTTTCAGATGATCTGAAAGTCGAAGGCTTATGGCCACAAGTGTAAGAGTAGGATTTATTGCACCACCGGTAGGAAAACACGAAGAACCTGCTATAAATAAATTATCAATACCAAAGATTTTACAATTAGAATCCACCACACCTTGCTTTGGGTTATCGCTCATACGGGTTGTACCAATATGGTGCCATCCGCCGCTGGTATAATCTGGCAATTGTTCATCCTGATCAAGTAAAAAATCTGCTAGTTTAACCCGGCCTATTCCGGCAGCCCCTACCTGCTGGCCTAAAAGCGTATTGATAGTTAATACTGTTTTTTTATCAATGGCAGATAATGCCCAGTTTAAATTGGCCCGCGGAACCCCCAGTTCATCTTTTTCGTTACTTAATACTACTCTTGATGCAGGGTTGGGAAGTTGTTCTGTTCTTGTATATAATCCATATGCCTGAGAAGAATCTTTAGAAAACATTCTTTGTATAAAATTTCGTTTATCTAAATTATTATATTTATGAAAAGTGTCCAGGCTTTTACGGGGATCATCATTTGACCATAGTTTTACAGAAGGTATGGTATTTTTTGCCAGGTCTAATGGCATTAAGGACACCGATCCGTTTAAAACCTGCAGTTCCTCCTGTTTTTGTGGTGATATGGCCAGTTCAGCACGTACTCTTGTTGCTGCATCCATTTTATATAACAATAATGGATCCGAATTATTTAACCACAATTCGCCTGTTTTGAGTTCGCAATGCTCCATAAAATAACGGCCTACCAGATCATTATCATTTCCGAGGCCGGAAGCTGCCTGCTTATTGGATGCTAATAAAAGCCTGGTATTTTGCAAGGAGCAACAGGCCAGTATAAAATATTTTGCTTTAACCGTATGTTCTTTGCCGGCATAATTTTTTACAGTTACCTTTTTAACCGCACTTATATTGTCTGTTACATTAATATCAACGGCATTAGCATAAGTGTATAAATGAATATTTTTGGCATTAACTATAGCATCTTTGTATTTATTACCAAACCGGGTTGGAGGACTAAAATGCCACATTTTACTCCAAATCACATTTTCATCGAGTGGAAGTCTGTTAAATGATTTGTTCTGTTTTTCCCAATACTTAACATCCCATTCATACGGCCCAAGATCTAAAATATCATGAGCTTTAGGATAAAAAGCAGCTATGTCATTCATTTTAATTGGCCATCCGCTGTTTTCTACCCAATCTCTTTTTACAAAATCTATTTCATCAAAAGTTGCACACATGCCTCCCCAGTGTCCGGTGCTGCCACCAAAATAATGTAACCTGCTTGCTTTCATAGGATAATATGGATGACCTGTTAACTTTCCATTATACAGTTCCTGTACCCTGTCATCATAATCAAATCCACCGCCTTCCAGTAAAATTACTTTATAAGCTGTGTTTTCCCAATCTAAAGCAATACTTATACCAGCAGCCCCAGCGCCTATAATACAAATATCTCCTTCAATTAAGGATTGGTTATCTAATTGTCTGGCATCAATATGCATATAGGTTTAATTCAGTTTTGTCAGGTTAATGAAAAAAGTGCACATTGGCGTGCTTCTGTTACAGAAATAACCCATCCGGTTATTATTAGTGTTTTATACTCTGAAAAATCTTTAAGGATCTTTTTATCCAGTAGTTCTAATACCTCAAGTTTATCGGAACCGGGTACTATCTTACCGTTTTCATTAGTAAGCAGAATTTCCTTTAATTTAAGTTTATTGTCCTCCCCGGGCATCAGTTTTCTATATTGGTCTCCAATTGCACGAATAGCATTCTCATCACAAAATCTGCCCAGGTCGTCAGGCATAATCAATGGATCATATGATTTTGAGTATTTCTTTAAATACCCGGCAACCGATATCGAAATAACTCCTAAAGTAACGGCAGTAGTAGTTAAAACAAAAGTTCTTCTTTTCATGAAAGGCAGCAGAATTAATTTAAATAACCGATAAATGTATATTCTTATAATTAAATGCTAAATTATAAAATTGTATTCAGCAATTGTGAATCAATAATTTTATTTTTCGGGGTAAATAATAAATACCAAATATTCAACTACTGCTTTTAAAAAGAACAGGACAATTCTATAGTTGTTCCAGAAGAAGTAATTTAAATATTCAGTTTAATACCCTGTAAATCATAAAAATAATCTATACGACTCAAAAACAGAATTATTTAAATTTTATTGTTTGTATAAAATAAAATTAAAGCATTTTACCGGTGAAAATGTTTAATCAGAATTTTATTTAACCCCCTGATAAAAACAGAACGTCGTTCATTATATAAAAATTTTTTACTAACAATGATGTACCGGAAAAATATCTGTGACAGAATATTTTTTTATTTCAAATGAAATCATGAATTGATGGCTCATTATTAAAAAAATTAAAAGTTTATTTTTTAATAGAGTTTGTTCACAAATCAATATGATTTATTAACATTTATGTCAACGAAATTCTCTTTCAAAAAATTGCTGGCTTAATTTTTGTTTATTAGTCACTTAATCTAACATATTTATATATTTAATAAATTAATATGTATATTTTTTTATTTTTTAAAAAAAATTCTAAATAATTCATGCTATTTAAAATCAATATCACTACCCCTATTTTTGTAGAAATAGCTTTCTGCAATGGATTGGATATTAATCAAAATAGTATGTCTAAAAATTTATACTAAAAGTGTAAATGTTTCGTTAATAAAACTTATAAGTCCAATCAAAATCTAATTATTCTATGAAAGTATTTTTACTGCTAATATCGCTATTCATATGCGGCATTACAAACGCCACCACCTATTACATCAGCCCTTCAGGTAACGACGCAACCGGAAACGGCACCATAGGTAACCCCTGGAGAACATTGTCCAAAGCCACTCAAACAGTTACCACTTTCGGCGATGTAATTCATGTGCTTGCAGGTACTTATACCGAAACTCAAACAAGTTATCTAAGTGTGGGTGTTAGTATTGATGGTGATGGGGCTGCTACCAGCATAATCAGAGGTGCGGTAACTAACAATTATACGGCCCTTATTGAACTGCAATCGCCTGACAGAACTATTGCTACGCAAAGTATTTCAAACATAACCCTTGACGGGCAGTATGTAAGCGAAGCCAATCATAAAACATGGTTAGCCATTTGGATAACCGGCAGAAGCAATGTTTCTGTTCACGACTGCATAATAAAAGACTTTTACTGGAGAGGCCTGATCTTCAACGGTATTAATGCCGATAATCCAGGAACAGATATTGGTTATTTTCATGCCACAGGAAATAAATTTTATAACAACACCATGACAAATTGTGCTGATTATGGTATTAGCGGTGGAGGTAGCGGGGCTCTAAATATAGGGTTCCAGGACGGGATGCTGATTTACAATAATACCATCCAACAAACAGGGAGACCTGAAGGAAAAAATGGCTGGCCTATTAAGTACTGGAACCAGGGTTGGATAAAGGGCGTGAAAATTTATAATAACACCTTAATCAAGCAACCTTATGGCGGCACATATCCGGGAGAAAGTGGTTGGGATTTCGCCATCGAAATTTTCAATGTCATGGGTGGCTTGGAGATTTACGGGAACAATATTCAAAATGGTGCCATTGATTTAAGTTATAATTATAAAGAGGCGTATGCTTATAGTGCCTGGATACATGACAACATTATTACGAATCCGGTTTTAAATAGTAAAGTCGAAGGAGCTATCATTTTAGAATGGCGGGCAGAGTCCGTCATTATAGAGAATAATACAATTAATAATAAATCCTACGGCGTTAGTTTTAACACAAGAACGCCAACTGCAAAGGGCGATGATAGAAATAATCACCCCGGAGGGAATACACCAGGGGGTTATTCCTATGTAGTTGATTGTATCATCAGAAAAAACCTGTTTACAAATATGTATCAGGGGCAAGGTATTGGAAACAGCTTTGCGGTAGGTATTATTTCTGAGGGTACAGACGACCCACAAATAAATAACTTTAATGTTTATAACAATACCATTATTGCAAGAGCAGGTAATCCCTCTTATATGGGAATTGATTTAACCTCAATGTCTCAGGGTAATGGTCAAAATATTAATGTCAGGAATAATATTGTGCAGGGATTTGCTTCATATTGGTTAAGAGGTAGTAATCCCGCTAACATAAATGGAATGACAGTAACGCACAATAATGGTTTTGGCAATGCAACCTCTAATACGCCAAGCTGGCCGGGGGGTAACCCAGCTAATTATACGTACAATAATAATTTAAGTGTTAACCCATTATTTGTATCAGCAACGGATTTTAATTTACAGCCAACATCACCATGTATTGATGCCGGAATTAATATAGGACTTCCATTTAGTGGTGCTGCTCCCGACATGGGGTATGCAGAATTTGGCGGGCCGATAAATAACCCCCCTTCTTCCAATGCAGGACCGGATCAAACAATTATTTTACCGACTAACTATGTAACCTTATCCGGTTCCGGAACCGACCCGGATGGAACGGTTACCGGTTATTTGTGGACTAAAGTTGCTGGACCTGCAGCAGGTGTTATTGCAACGCCTAACGCAGCAGTTTCTTCTGTTACAGGATTGGTTCTTGGTACATACCGCTTTGAACTGAGAGTTACTGATAATGATGGAGCCATAGACAGAGATACTATTCAGGTTACCGTTAATTCAGCTTCAAATATACCCCCAACATCCAGTGCGGGGCCCGATCAATCTATTACTTTACCGGTTAACACAGTTTCACTTTCTGGTAGTGGTACTGATCCGGATGGAACTATTACCGCTTATCTATGGACCAAAGTTGCTGGACCTGCTGCCGGTACAATTACAAACACTGCTGCTGCAGTTACAGCTGTAACAGGACTTGTACAGGGTACTTACAGATTTGAACTCAGGGTTACAGATAATGGTGGCGCCATAGACAGAGATACAATACAGGTTATTGTTAACCCTGGTGCTTCCAATATTCCCCCTTCAGCTAATGCTGGGCCCGATCAAACTATTACTTTACCCACTAATTCAGTTATACTTTCTGGTAGTGGTACTGACCCGGATGGAACTATTACCGCTTATCTATGGACCAAAGTTGCAGGGCCGGTGGCTGGTACAATAACTAACAATACTACTGCTGCTACTTCTGTAACCGGACTGGTTCAGGGTACATACAGATTTGAACTCAGAGTTACAGACAATAGTGGCGCATTTGGAAGAGATACCTTACAGGTTACTGTTAACCCCGGAGCATCTAATACTCCGCCTTCGGCTAATGCAGGTCCAGATCAAGCTATAACTTTACCCACTAATTCCATTATACTTTCAGGTAGCGGTATTGATCCGGATGGAACTATAACAGCTTATTTATGGACCAAAGTTGCAGGACCTGCAACTGGTACAATTACAAACCCCGCTACAGCTGCAACATCTGTAACCGGGCTGACACAAGGTGTTTACAGATTTGCGCTAAGGGTTACTGATAATAATGGTGCTTTTGGAAGAGATACCATGCAGGTTACCGTTAACGCAGCTGGTGTCAATATTCCTCCTACTGCCAATGCCGGACCTGATCAATCTATAATATTACCAATAAACACGGTTATACTTTCAGGAAGTGGAACAGATCCAAATGGTACAATTGCAGCTTACTTATGGACTAAAGTTGCAGGACCTGCTGCCGGTACAATTACAAACCCCACTACAGCTGCTACCTCTGTAACCGGACTAGTACAGGGTACTTACAGATTTGAACTTAGAGTAACAGATAATGCTGGTGCTTTTGGCAGAGATACTGTACAAATTATTGTTTATTCTGCCGGCAGTAATATTCCACCAACTGCTAATGCAGGTTCAAACCAAACTATTACTTTACCAACAGATTTTGTAATCGTTTCTGGAAACGGAACTGACCCGGATGGTATCATTGTGACTTATCTCTGGACTAAAGTTGCCGGGCCTGCTGCCGGAACAATTACAAACCCTGCTGTTGCAGCTACCTCAATAACCGGCCTGACTCAGGGTGTTTATAGATTTGAATTAAGAGTCACCGATAATGCCGGAGCTTTTGGAAGAGACACTATACAGGTTACAGTAAACGCTGGTAATATAGCACCTGTTGCAAATGCAGGTTCTGATCAAACTATTAATTTACCAACCAACTCCAGTACTTTAACCGGTAGTGGAACCGATGCAAATGGAAGTATCGTAGCTTATAACTGGAGTCAGATATCAGGACCTTCAAGTAATGTTCTTTTCTCATTAAACACTGCAGTTACTTACTTAAATAATCTTATTGAAGGTATTTACGAATTTGAATTTACCGTAACAGATAATAATGGTGCCACTGCAAGTGACAATGTAATCGTTGTAGTGTTGGGTTCATCCAATGCTCAGTTACAATTCAATAATGCTAAAATTTACCCAAATCCAATAGCTGATATTGCAACATTAGAAATAAATGCAACAAACTTAAATTCAAAATCGTCTGTGGTTATTACTGATATGCTTGCGAAAAATGTATTTAGAAAAGATTTAAATTCAGTACAACAGAACTTTACTGAAAAAATAGATATGCGTAAATTCGTAAAAGGAACTTATATAGTAACTGTTTATTTTGAAAATGGTGAAAGGAAATCAATTAAAGTAATAAAATTGTAAAGCAAATAATTTAGAAATTAATTTTTTAACAGGGGAAATGTTTATCATTTCCCCTTTTTTATTGTAGTAATTAAACACTAAAAAAAAGAACTTCCTTTTATCACCAACTCGTTTTTTTCTGCTGAATTTACATCAAACCTGATCAAATTGTTAATTGTAATATCATTTTAAAAGCAGTTGTTTTATTAATACAAATTGGCCATATCGGGTGTAAATCATTATGTTATATTATAATAATCACTAATTAATGTAATTCCTTTCTTTTTTTACCCGCTGAATTAATATAAGTTGCTTAATATTTTGTGATTTATATTATAAATTATATATTTACTTTTTAATTCAACCTCTTCCAGGGCAAACCGCTAAATCCAATCCCTAAAATAGTAATTCCAGTGTTTTCTAATACCTATGTTTCTCCTTTAAAATTGAAACTATTAATTCTGGTTGATCCCAACAATATTTAGATTACTCTAAAGTCACACTATTATGATAAAAGGCTTACAATTATTAATTACTGCTTTATTCTTTAACCTACAACTTCAGGCACAATATACCAGTGTATCGTTTTCCATTCAGGCTCACCCGGATGATTGGCAGCTTTTTATGTCGAGCAGAATAATTGCAGATATGACGACGCCGCTTTCAAAAGTGGTTTTTATAACCTTAACAGCCGGTGATCAGAGTTGTGGTACATGTACCTATGGTGATGGACCTTTATATTTAGCCAGAGAAAATGGGGGTATGTATTCCGCAAAATTTGCTGCAGACTTAGTTTTGGGTACCCCGCCTTTAGCACTTCCTGTTGCACAAACAGTAACCATAAACGGCCACAGCATTACAAAATACAATTATAAGAATACTGTAAATTATTTTCTACGTCTTCCTGACGGAGATGTGGGTGGCCTTGGATTCCCAAATAATGGTAACCAAAGTTTACGGAAATTAAAAAACAGTACCATCCCAACAAATCCTCAAATTGCAGCTATAAATGTTATAGGCAATACCACTACTCCGCCAACTAACGGCCCGGCAGCATTTACTTATACCTGGAGCCAGTTAGTCGCTACAATAAAACAAATAATTACTAATGAAAAGATTACAGGTACTCAATCCTGGCTGCATACGGCACATACAAATACATCTTATAACCAGAATGATCATTCAGATCATATTTATACATCAATTGCAGCACAGGAAGCAGTTGCTACTGACACCTGGGTAGGTGTTAATGGGTTTATGGATTATTATTCTTCTGCCAATCCTGCTAATTTAAGTGTTATTGATCATGCAAATGCTTCAATTCTTTTCGACCTCGAAGTTTTGGCATTATCAGAAAAAGAGTATCAAAATGATTTTGCTTCTCATCGACTTTGGCTTCCAATGGATTATTTTCAAGTAATAAGAAATCCTGTTGGTAATGCCCCTTTTGCATTTGCAGAAACGGGAGTTCCGGTTGTATCACAATACACCCAGATTCCGCTGGTAATTTCAATTACTTCTCCTGCTTTTATTGATAAAGATTTAAGTATGAGCATCAGTCCTTATGAAACGGGGCAACTTTCAACGACAATATATGATATGGCCGGTAACAAAGTTTATGAACTGATTACAAAAGTGGATAACAGAGATGCCATGGTTATCATTTTAAAAAAAGCAATTAAAACAAAAGGTACCTATTTAATTAAAAATATCTTAAATGATAAGTTTATAGAGACCAGAAAAATTGTGGCAGAATAATAATTAGCACTAAAAATCAATGATGATGAAAAAAATATTTTTACTAATAATAATTTTTATATCTGTAAGTAAGGTTCAGGCACAGCTGGATATAAGTTATTTTATACATGGCGATGCAGATGACTGGCAGTTATTTATGTCGAAAAAGCTATCAAGTGATTTAGCTGCCGGCGGGAAAACCGTTTTAATTACACTTACAGCTGGTGACGAAGGCAACGGTGCCAACGCCTTCAATGGTTCACCGATTGCTTACTACTTAGCAAAGGAAAGAGGAGCAATATATGGTTCCAAATTTGTAAGTGATCTCAATAACCAGCCTATTTTTCCTAATACCTATGCACTACCAATTGCACAATCCGCTGTTTTAAACGGAAAGAATGTGGTTAAATATAATTATGGAAACACTAATGGTGTTGGCAGGGTTGTGAATTATTTTCTTCGGCTGCCGGATGGAGGTTCAACCGGATCTGGTTATTCCGGTACAGGAAATCAGTCTTTAAAGAAACTGAAAGAAGGAACAATTGGCACTATGACTTCTGTTGATGGAGCTAACACATATACCTGGAGTGAACTGGTTAATACCATTTATGCCATCATATTTGCAGAGAAAAGTGTAGACCCGCAAATTTGGATACACACAGCCAGTCTCAATCTTACTACAAATCCAAATGACCATTCGGATCATTTTTTTTCGGCTACAGCAGCCCAGGAAGCTGTATCTGCAAGGCTTTGGATTGGCATTAATGAATTTATTATGGACCATTCATCAAACTTAGCTGATAATTTAGATGATATAGAGTTTGAAGTGGAATGCAGTAGTTTTGGTCTTTATAACTGGAGTTTAACAAAGGATTTATACCCTAATAAACTCAACAGTATTACCAGGGCATGGTTTCCAATGGAATATTCTACAATAAAACGTAACCCGGTTGGTAATGGGCCGTTACCGGTAGTATTATTGAATTTTACAGGATCACTTAAAGGAAATAACGTTTTGCTGGATTGGAGTACAACATCTGAATATAACAGTAAAGAATTTGAAATTGAAAAATCAAATGATGGCTTTACCTACCGTAAGTTAAATACCATACCGGCAGCCGGTTTTAGTACAACTTCAAAAAATTACAATTACCTGGATATTGAGGCAACAGAAATAAATTATTACAGGTTAAAAATGTTGGATCTTGATGGTAATTATAAAAAGAGTGATGTGGTTATAGTTAAAAATAACAACCTTACCCAGGCAGTTGCTTATGTAACAAACCCATTTAAAGATAATATTAGTATACGATTCACCAGAATTCCAAAAGGAAATATTTCACTGAGATTAATTGACTTAACCGGAAAATTATTAGGCTCAAGTGAAATCTATAACCCCCTTTCATCAATTATAATATTTGATAACTTCAATAAATCTTTAAGTACCGGAGTATATATTTTACAGGTAGCGCATGCAGGAAAGAAATACAGCTTTGAATTATTTAAGAAATAATTTATTGTCATTTAAATTTTAACCAAACTAAATAAATATACAGAATACCGGTTCAATATATTTTTGCTTTAAACAAAATAAGTTTTACAGAAATCATTTAGTTACCCAGGTTATTTTATCGGAAGTTTTTTCAGTACAGTCATAATTTGGTATCAACAGCTTATTTTTTAATTGCAATGATCTCTTTTTTGAATCCGTATTTTTTCCAAACAATTATTTCAGCATCGGGAAAAAGCTTTTGCATCTCATATTCATCAAGTAAATTCCAATCCGGTGCTGTTTTTTTTACCCAGAATTTGTTTAGCTGTTTTATTACACGTAATTGATTTTTTCTGCTAAGGTATCCTACAAATGGAAACCAGGTATGAGCCTCAATAGGGAAAGCCCTGTGCGGTGTTTGCACGTAATATTTTTTAGCTACCCGCCGTATTTCCCCGGCAAATTTCTTTTGGATCTCAAATGCATCTTTAGAAAAATTATCAGAACGGCTTCTTTCTGACCATAACTGATCTTTAGGAATAGTTATATGTTCAATAACAGAATTACAAAACACACAATCAATTTCCTGATCATTATAGGGCAACCGGTTACTGGCCGCATCTATCTGAGAAGTAAAGTATCCCTTATTTCGGGCGGTTTGCATTGCATTTTCATCAATATCAGCAATAATTACTTTATAATTATTAAGGGAAGATTTGAACCTGTCCATATAAGATCCGTCCCCGCCACCCATATCCAAAATAGTTTGTTGCTGAGAAAGGTTCATATTTTTTAAAAAAAAATCAAACTTTTCTTTAGCCCATTTTTCGTGATACTTTTTAAATATTTTTATTAGCATAATTAATTAAAATTTATTTTAAGCATTGACTCTGAATTTGAGAGTATTTTTTAGTTTTAGTGAATATCTGATTTTTTTTCTTTTAAAAAGTATTTTTATTCTCTTTGATAACATGATAAATAGTTAAAAAAAGTATCTGAATATCAAGCCATAAACTCCAGTTTTCCAGGTACCACAGATCTTTATTAACCCTCATTTTAATTTGATCCGGGTTTGTAATTTCACCCCTATAGCCATTTATTTGAGCCCAGCCTGTTATTCCGGGTTTTAAAAACTGCCTGATCATATAATCATCTACCACTTTTGAATAATCCGTTGTGTGTTTAAGCATGTGAGGCCTTGGGCCAACCAAACTCATTTCTCCTTTAAATACATTTATAAACTGGGGAAATTCATCAAGACTTGTCTTCCTCAAAAATTTTCCAATTACGGTTACACGGGAATCATTTTTTGTTGCCTGTTTCAGATCAGCGTCGTTATTTGATTTCATGCTCCTGAATTTTAAACACTTAAATGTTTTTTTATTTTTGC
>JANOFR010000071.1:0-83010 GCA_031413755.1 Chitinophagaceae bacterium | reverse complement strand
GAATTTTGTGAGGGAACTGGGATTAATAACATCGTCTTCAGGCGACATATCTAAAAAATATTTGAACGACATATCAAAACGTGAACGCTCAACTACATCAACATCAGAAATATCATAAATCGTTTTTAGCAATAAATACTTGAACATACGAATTGGACTTTCTGCTGCACGTCCATTGTTGTGACAATACTTGGTTACCAGTTCGTTGTAAACAAAGGAAAAATCTATCAGATCATTGATCTTCCGCAGAAGATTTTCCTTTGGCACAATCAAATTATAAAGGGAGCTATATGCACTCAATTGAAATTTTACTTGTTGTATCAGCATCTACATTAAGTTTTTGAATCTGATACAAAATACAAAAGGGGAGTAAAAAACTTTCGTCTTTTTACTCCCCTTTGTTAATAAGTCTTAAATGGCTTTTTCAGTGCCCTCTGAAGAATCAGGGGCATTTTTTTGTACGTCAAACTTATATGAGAAGGACTTTATTTTAACTTAATGATTCTTTTATTAATTACCTTATTGTGATTTGAAACTGATAGAATATACATGCCCTGGGGTATGTTTTGTAAAATGTCGAGGTTGTTGTTGTTCCAGCCCTGTTTACCCATTAGCTGTTCTTGTTTTATCAGGTTTCCAAATACATCATAAATTTTAAAGGTCACCTTACTTTCGTCGGGTATCATGTAATCAATAAACAGGTTATCTGTTACAGGATTGGAAACCGATCTTATTTCAAATTCTATTTTTTTATTGCTCAGTGTAATGACCGGGCTGTACATAAACATGCCATTATCACCTACAAGCTTTAACCTGTAATAGGTAACACCTGTTATTTTCTCAGGATCTGTAAAATCATATTTTGATAGAACACCAGCATTTCCGGCAGGTATTGTTGCAATTTTATTAAAATCTCTGCCATTTATACTTTTTTCAATTTCAAATTGATTTAAATTATCAGTGGTTGTTACAGTCCAGCTTAATGCTGCATTGTTTTGTATTACCTGCCCTGTAAATTCTGTTAAACCGGCATCCAGTATTACACCACAAAATATCACATTTAATGTGGTACTGGTATTGTTGCTGTAAGAGCAGGTAGTACTGGATAAATTAGCCAGTGTAGTTGCTACCACCACTCTGTATCGATGGCCACTATCTGCTGCCCAGGCAACAAAAGGAGGGTAATTGGTCGTATACTCCCATTGTCCGCTAACCAATGTTGGGGTTGCTGTACCACTTACACCGGTATCAAACCAGGTAACGCCGCCTGTTGTGCTTTTTTGCCATTTGTAAAATGTATAGTTTGGAAAATAACACCTTATCGTTGAAGAAAGATCTACCAGTGACCCCTGGCAGCCATTAAATACCGGCGTATATTTCAGTAACAGGTTCGGTTCGCAGGTAGAAAGGTTTACATCATCAACTGCCCAGTCATTACCACCACCACCGGGTGAATTATTTCTGATTGAAAGTGTAAAAGACGTTTGAGCAGCTCCGGTTAAATAGGTGAACCCTTTTTTTGTCCATAGGCCGTTGTATGGCAGATCACCGGTTGTATAATAATCAATTCCATTTAATTGAAAAGTTAAGTTGGGTTTAACGCCCGGGGGATATGGACCATTAAATAATCCACTTAATGCACCATTACCATTACTGTCGCAGGAGCATTTTGAACATATATTTCTGAACCAGGCACTGAAATCATAATAAGTTGCAGGGCACAGATTTGTAATGTTTTGCTGAATGGCAGGGTTGGTTGCATAACTGGCATTTATTACTGCCATATATCCGCCGTTTGTACCAACAGCAGTTGCGGGATTACCAGCAGTAGGACTTACGGCTCCGGTATGGTCTCCAATTATATCCCAAACTGTAAATACTCTTGAAGCATGTGGAACCAGTACCCCATTATTTGTTGCCCCTGCGGCACTGGTATTATTACTGATGCCATAACTGCCATCATTTGGTTGGTTAGCAGAAAAATTTGTAAAAGTATAGCCGGGTACAATGGCAGATGCATTTCTGTTTTGAGTGGTACCACTGCCGAATGTTCCATTATTCTCAATCAATGCATTTCCTCCCACAAAATTAGGGCAAACACCCAGGTTTTGAAATAACATGATATTATTGGCAGTAAAACCGGCTGTTATATTGGTACTGGATTGTATAAAACGGTAAGCCCCACCCGGCATAGTTATTAAAGTGTTATAAGAAAGTAAACTATTTATCCTTACCCTGAAGGATGCTACCATAATACATACACCTCCATAAAAAGAGGGCTTATTATTATAAACAATGGTACCTCCCCCCGTTGATATATTTCCTGTATTTGCAGCTAAGCCTGTTGCACTTCCCATATTAATCCTGAGGGTATTATTTGTAAAATTAAACATAGCGGCATCATCATTTGCCGCATCAGTAAAGGATCTGAATGTTAACCCTTCATTTGTAATAATTTTAAGGGTGCCAGGTAAATAAGTAAAATTGGAATTTATGGTATCATTATACCTTACCCTGGTTATGGTTGCAGGGTTTCCAACTGCAATTGCAGCTCTTATTTCAAGTATGTCACCGGGTTCAAATGTACCTCCCGTAATATTTTTTGTTACATTAATGTAACTTTTACCCGTTTGTACCTGCTGTGCAAATACATGCTGGTAATTAACCAGACTTAGTAAAACGAGGATACTGACAAAAGAAATTTTTGGTAAATGTGTTTTCATAGGAAACCTGTTTTGAAGCTAATTGGTGAATATGGATATTAAAAATGTTCATATTAAAAATTACGGCATTAAAAATTTATACGTTAAATAACAGTTTTAGGGGTTAATACTGCATTGATTCCGGGTAAGTACCTGTGTATATTTTTAACTTCAGAACCATTAATGAAATTCTAAAGCCGGGTAAGCTGTATTCATGGGTTTGTTATTAATACAACGGTTTATGTGCTTTGTTATTTTGCTAAAATTGTCTTTTATTTCAAAAGGTATAGAAATACACAGGATCAGCTTTTAGAAAAGTAATTTTATACAGAAAACTACTTGTTTTGTTGATAAAAGATAGTGTTATTTAAATTTGATTATAGTAGTTTTACTGGTAGTATTTACAGAAAAAAGAATTATTCCCTGTAATTTTACTTGTTGAACGTGAGGGTATAATATTCCCTGTTAACTTTACGTTTTTTATAAAAACGGGTATCATATTTGCTTTCATATTCGAGTGACTATTTTAAAACGTTTCAAAAAAAAGCCTGGTATGAAAAAATCGTTTACAAGTCTATTTACATTTTTGTTTATTTTCTTCTTTTTAATAAGTATTAAAAATGTAAGCGCTCAATTCGAATCTTTCAATAAAAGAACAGTAGCTTCCGGATTTAATAGAGCCTGGGAAGTTCTTTATGGGCCTAATGATTCATTATGGGTTACAGAAAATAGCGCTTATAGAATACAAAGGGTTAATATTGGTAACGGTGCAAAAACTGAATTGGTTGATTTGCGTGCAACTGATGGTACAATAAATTTTACAACCAGCGGAACCCAGCCACAGGGTGGATTGATGGGATTGGCAATACATCCCAATTTATATTCTGCCGATCCTGCAGTACGGGCTGCCAAACCCTGGGTTTATGCTGCATATGTTTATAACAGGGGCAGTTGCCCGGGTTCAAATACCAGTTGCATCTTCACTACAAAAATTGTTCGTTTTGAGTATATTGGAAACACATTAGTAAATCCGGTCATTATTTTAAATACAATTCCGGGCAGCAGTGATCATAATTCGGGGAGACTCGTAATAGGTCCGGTTATTGAACCTGGTGCCGATGCCTCACATACTCAATACCGGCTGTATTATACGGTTGGTGATATGGGTGCAGGGCAGTTTCTTAATACTACCCGTGCCATCAATGCACAGAATGTAAACGTGATGGAAGGTAAAACTTTACGGATAAATACAGAATCTGATGGTGATGCCGGGGCAGATGAATGGGTTCCCAATGACAATCCATTTTTTAATGCATCTTCAATAACTCCGCAAGACTATGTTTATACTTTGGGCCATCGTAACCCACAGGGCCTGGCTTGGGGAAATGTAAATGGTTCAAATATTCTATATAGTTCAGAACAGATGGACAGAACAGATGACGAAATAAATTTGCTTCAGCCTGGTAAAAATTATGGTTGGGATAAAGTGTCGGGATATTGTGATGGAAATGTAAACGGTTATCAACTCGGGCAAACGACTAATATTAATGAGCAGGCTTTCTGTAATGCTAATCCCACTACAAATAAAGAACCCATTTTTACAGTATTTACAACACCGGCTTCCGGAATGGCAGCACTAATGGCGGAAGGAAATAATGCCAATTGGCCAACTATTGCCTGCTCCAGTATTGATTTTTATGGACAGAATGTTATCCCGGGCTGGCCGAGATCTATATTAATTACCTCATTAAAAAGGAATTTGGTATACCGTATAAAATTAAATGCAAACGGGGATGGCATAACAGGTGACACCATTTCTTATTTCAGGGGAGATGGCAGCCGGATCAGAAGGATAAGGGTGGCACCCGATGGCTTAAGATTTTATGTAGCCCGTGATGCAGGTACTATTATGGAATACACCTATACAGGAGCCGTATTGGCACTTAATTATGATTCTGCATCAAATCACAGCATTGTTAAAAACCTGGTAAGGATATTTCCTAATCCGGCTGTTAATATTTTAAATATTGAAACTAAAAAAGAAATGCGAAAACCTTTACGGGTACAATTGTTTGATATGACCGGAAAGATCGTTAGAGAAAAAATAGCCTATACCAATAAATTTTCATTAGATATTTTATCATTGCCCTCCGGTATTTATACATTTAAACTGTACAATACTTATGATGTTGAAATGCAGATCGAAAAAATAATTAAACTATAAATAATAGGCCCTGATAAAACGGCTGTTCTAAAAAGACAGCCGTTTTTTATTTTACAGCAGTCTGGCCACTGCCTTGGTTGTAGTATTTTACCTCACCGGTCTTTAAAAAAGAGAATTAAAAAAAATTACCTGGCACTTATATGGTTTAAATTTTACCTACCATATTGGCCGGTATTACCCATGCATCAAATTCTTTTTCAGTTACATATCCCAGTTTTACGGCCATTTGTTTTAAAGTAGTTCCTTCTTTATGTGCCTTCTGTGCTATTTCCGCAGATTTATAATAACCAATTTTTGTATTTAAAGCAGTTACCAGCATCAGGGAATTATCCAGGTGCTTTTTAATATTTTCTTTTATAGGTTCAATGCCAGCTGCACATCTGTCATTAAAGGATATGCAACCATCACCGATCAACCTTGCACTGTGCAGAAAATTATAGATCATCACCGGTTTAAAAACATTCAGTTCAAAATGGCCATTGCTCCCGCCAATACCGATGGTTACATCATTTCCCATCACCTGTGCAGCAATCATGGTTAAAGCCTCGCATTGTGTAGGATTTACTTTACCCGGCATGATGGAAGAACCCGGTTCATTATCGGGAATAAAAATTTCTCCAATACCACTTCTTGGTCCGGATGATAACATACGGATATCATTTGCAATCTTCATCAGGCTTACCGCAACCACTTTTAAAGCTGCATGTGCTTCCACAATCGCATCATGTGCAGCCAGTGCTTCAAACTTATTTTCGGCAGTTTTAAATGGCAGTTTGGTTAGTTTGGCGATATGTTTGGCAACCTGGACATCATATCCGGGCGGTGTGTTAATTCCTGTACCAACAGCTGTGCCACCCAATGCCAGTTCGCTTAAATGGGCCAATGTGTTTTTAATGGCTTTCAATCCATGATCCAATTGTGAAACATAACCACTGAATTCCTGTCCTACTGTTAATGGTGTTGCATCCATAAAATGTGTGCGCCCGATCTTCACCACTTTCTTATACGATTTTGCTTTTTTATCTAAAGTGTTGCGCAGTTTGGTAATACCCGGAATAGTTGTCTCCATCAAAATTTTATAGGCCGCAATATGCATAGCCGTTGGAAAAGTGTCATTACTGCTTTGCGATTTATTAACATCATCATTGGGGTGCAGGTATTTTTCTTTATCACTAAGTTTACCACCCTGTAAAACATGTGCACGATAAGCGATCACCTCATTTACATTCATATTACTCTGTGTACCGCTTCCGGTTTGCCAAACTACTAAAGGAAAATAATCATCCAGCTTATCATCCAGGATCTCTTTACATACTTTACCGATCAGGTCAGCTTTTTTCTTTGTTAAAACACCTGCCTCATTATTGGTTATTGCAGCAGCATGTTTTAAATAAGCAAATGCCCTGATGATCTCTCTGGGCATTTTGTTAATATCCCGGGCAATTTTAAAATTATCAATGCTGCGCTGGGTTTGTGCGCCGTAATAAGCATCAGCAGGCACTTTTACTTCACCCATGGTATCTTTTTCAATCCTGTATTCCATATTATTATATTTGTTGCTTTTAAATTTTCTTCACAAAGGTACGTTGCAGGGATAAAATAGTAATGCATCGGTTTTCTTTTTATATTGCAGTAAGACTGATCATATAAAAGAAAGGAATACCGGTTTTTCTCTTTTTATTCCTATGAGTTACATGGTACGATGGAAATTTGGGTATAAAAAACGGAAAACATTTTTTTAAAATAATAATTTAAATCATGCGGCTATTCCCTGTTCTGCTTGCTTTTACTTTTCCATTAATTGCATATACACAAACCTACCAACCCAGCTGGGAATCGCTTGATAAACGTCCAACCCCGCAATGGTTTAAGGATTCTAAATTCGGGATATTCATTCATTGGGGCGTTTATGCTGTTCCGGGCTGGAGTACCAAGGGCAATTATGCTGAATGGTATCAGCAGGGTTTACAAACAAAAGATACGGCCCGGCAAAAATTTCATAAAGTAAAATTCGGTGACCGAACCTATTATGATCTGGCAAATGATTTTAAAGCAGAATTATTTAACCCGGATGAATGGGCAAAACTTTTTGAACAATCCGGTGCAAAATATATTGTACTTACTTCCAAACATCATGACGGATTTACCTTATGGCCCAATAAAGAAACCAATAAAACATGGGGCTTTCCCTGGAATTCGATGGAAGTTGGCCCTAAAAGAGACCTGCTCGGTGATTTATTTACAGCCGTCAGAAAAACTTCTGTTCATGCAGGTATGTATTATTCTTTGTACGAATGGTTCAATCCATTATGGAAAAGTAACCCTGAAAAATATGCAGCCGAACATGTTTGGCCGCAGATGAAGGAACTTATCAATAATTATGAACCTGATGTTTTTTGGACGGATGGTGACTGGGATGCTCCTGCTGAAACCTGGAAGAGCCGGGAGTTTTTAACCTGGCTGTATAATGAAAGCCCGGTGAAAGGTAAAATTGTAGTAAATGACCGCTGGGGCAGTGGTGTACGTTTTAATCATGCTGGTATTTACACACCTGAATATCAGCCAGACCTTGATTTTGCAGATCATGACTGGGAAGAAAGCCGGGGTATGGGCTATAGCTACGGGTATAACAGGCAGGAAGATGCCTGGGATTATAATTCCACGCAATCACTCGTAATTGCATTAATTGATAAAGTAAGCAGGGGCGGTAATTTTTTACTGGATATCGGGCCTGATGAACACGGAAAAATTCCACCCATCATGCAGGAGCGGTTACTGGAGATTGGAGAATGGTTAAACATTAACGGCGAGGCGATCTATAATACGTCTCGCTGGCAAACTGCTTTTCAATGGAGTGAGGGCCGCAGGGATTTCATTAATAAAAAAGAACATGATGCAGGTGATTGGAAAACCGGCGGGGACCTAATGTTGAAATTAACTGTTGACCCTGATCCGGGCTATGCAGTAAAAGAAGTTTTTTATACGTATAATAAAAACAGCAATTCCTTATTTGCCATCTTCCCCAAATATCCGGATACTAAAAAGATCGTTCTGAAAGAGGTGGTTTTACCGGCGGGAACAAATATCAGTTTCCTGTCAACAAAAGAAAAATTAGTATGGCAGCAAAAAGGCAAGGACGTTGAAATCAGTTTGCCTGAATACAATCCGAATAAAATAAAAGCGCCTTATGCCTATGCAATAAAAATTGATCATTATGGAAGGTTTGTTTCAAAACCTAAAATTAATATTGATTATAAACCGGGCTCATTGAAACCGGTAATAAGTATGGATTCAGAAACAGGTACCACAGTGTTTTATACAACTGACGGTACTGAACCCGGCATAAATTCAGCAAAATACAAAGGGCCGTTTGTTCTGGATAGATCTGCTGTAATTAAAATGATTGCAATTGATAGTGGCGGATATGCCGGAACACCTGAAAATATTACCGGGCTTATTAACAGCAGTGTGGTTTCTTCAGATATAAAAATATATAAATGGATGAAGGCGGTACATGTTTCCGGTATTAAACCGGGCCTACAGTATAAATATTTTGAGCCATCGGGTGCTGTTGATATGAGTTCAGTTAACTCAAAAGAAAAAGTATCGGGAATCACCAATATAATATCGGTTGATAAAAAACAACGACAGGATAAATTTGCTTTTGAGTTTAGTGGATTTATTAAAATAAACAATGATGCCGTTCATACTTTCTTTACAGATTCTGATGACGGCAGTAAACTTTTTATTGATGGGGAAGAGATAGTTGATAATGACGGTAATCATGGTAATGTTGAAAAATCGGGTAAAGCAGCATTGAAAAAAGGGTTTCACAAAATTAAAGTTTTATACTTTGACAGCGGTGGTGGAAATGCATTAAAAGTTTCTATACAGGCAGAAGGCGGTAAAAAAATAGAACTCCGGGCATCAGATTTATTTCATTAATAAATTCATTTTAATATTGAAAAAAATTATTTTTATTTTATGGCTGTTGGCTGCAGGTTCATTGCAGGCTCAAAAAATTGAAAACATCATCATCATTACTACAGACGGCCTTCGCTGGCAGGATCTTTTTAAAGGTATGGACCCGGCACTTGCCAATAACCCGAAATTTAACCAGGAAGACAGTACTTACCTGTATACTACTTATTGGGCTGCAACTGAAGCTGAAAGAAGAAAAAAACTGATGCCTTTCTTCTGGAGTACGGTTCAGGAAAAAGGGCAGATATACGGTAACCGGGATCTTGGAAATAAGATAAACAACGCAAACCCATACCGGTTCAGTTATCCCGGCTATAGCGAAATGATGACAGGCTATGCAGATACGTCCATAAATTCGAATGATTTTCCACCCAATCCAAATGTTACTGTTCTTGAATTTTTAAATCAGCAACATAAACTTAAAGGCAGGGTAGCCGCCTTTGGGGCCTGGCATGCTTTTGACAGAATATTGAATGAGGAACGGAGCGGTATTCCTGTTGTCAATGCTTTTCAACCAACCGGTGGCAGTAATCCTACAGCCAATGAAAAATTAATTAATGCCATGCTGAACAATTCACAGCGCCCCTGGGGTGAAGCAGAATGTTTTGACGTATTTACTCATTATGCCGCATTGGAACATCTGAAAATAAAAAAACCAAAAGTATTATACATAGCCTATGGCGAAACAGATGAATGGGCGCATAGCGGTAAATATCGTTTTTACCTGGATGCAGCAAAACAGGTAGATACCTGGATAAAAGAAATATGGGATTTTGTGCAGTCTCACCCGCAGTATAAAAATAAAACAGCGATGGTTATTACAACAGATCATGGAAGAGGCGATACAAACAAAGAAGAATGGACAAGTCATGGTTCCACTATTAAAGGTGCTGATGAGATCTGGCTGGCATTAATGGGGCCTGAAATTATTAATTCGGGTGAAGTAAAATCCAGCATGCAGTTATACCAGGATCAGCTGGCACAAACAATCGCTCAATTAATGCATTACACATTTAAAGCCAGGCATCCCGTTTCGCCTGCTATTAAATCCGTTTTAGGTAAATGAAAAAAATAATATTTTCTTTTTAACTTATTATTTAAAGAGAAGTTGTTCAGGCACAGCATAATATTTGTTCAGGAACAGGTTAACTTTACCCAGGTAGTAATTGAATAAAACGAACAGGAATACACTTATCTTTAAGCAGACAATTGCTATATGAATTTTCTTCTTTCAAAAAAAGGGTTACTGGTTGCGTTACTTATTTTGTTGGTAGCTGCAGCCGCTTATTTTGCTTTCCCCAAACCGAAAATTGATTATAGCACACAGGTAAAACCGATCTTTAATAAAAAATGTATCGCCTGCCATGGCGGTGTAAAACAAAAGGCAGGATTCAGTTTGTTATTTCGTGAACAAGCACTGGGCAATACAGAATCTGGAAGGCCGGCTATTATACCAGGCAAACCGGATGAAAGTGAATTGATCCGCCGGATTACTGAAACAGATCCGGAAGAAAGAATGCCTTACAGGCACGAACCTCTCTCCAAAAGCGAAATAAAAATTTTAAAACAATGGATTGAGGAAGGCGCTCAATGGGGAGAACATTGGGCTTATGTCACTGTTAAGCAGGAAATAGTTCCTGAATATAAAAACGACCGTATAAAAAATGATATCGACCGGTTCATCTACCAAAAATTAAAAAATGAAGACCTGGATCTTTCGGATGAAGCCGATAAAGCAACCCTGCTCAGAAGGGTTAGCCTTGACCTGATCGGCTTACCTCCTGAAAATAATATTGCAAATAAATATTTGAATGTTAATACGGACAATGCCTATGAACAATTGGTAGATTCTTTATTGGCATCTCCTGACTATGCAGAAAAATGGACCTCACTCTGGCTCGATCTTGCCCGCTTTGCCGACACAAGAGGTTATGAAGCAGATCGTCGCCGTTCCATCTGGAAGTACCGCGATTGGGTGATCAATGCTTTTAATAAAGATATGCCTTATGATAAATTTTTAACGGAGCAAATTGCTGGCGACTTACTGCCCGACCCCGATGATGCAACATTTATAGCCACGGCATTTCACCGCAATACCATGACCAATGATGAAGGCGGTACTGAAAATGAAGAGTACAGAACGGCAGCTGTTATTGACAGGGTGAATACTACCTGGAGTGTATTAATGGGCACTACTTTCAATTGTGTACAATGTCACAGCCATCCTTACGATCCTTTTAAGCATGATGAGTATTATAAGTTTTTAGCTTTTTTTAATAATACAAGAGACGAAGACACACAGGCAGAGTACCCGTTATTGCGTCAGTATAAAAGTGAGGATAGTATTAAGTTAATGCAATTAACCGGGTGGATCAGGCAAAATGTATCGGAACAAAAAAGTAAGGAGTACTACCGCTTTCTGAAAACATGGCAGCCAACAATCAATTCATTATTATGTGATCAGTTTGTAAATGCCGCATTAATCAGCAGTTGGTATGCAGGACTGAGAAATAAAGGCACCTGCAGGTTAAAAGATGTGGTGTTGGATAATAAGAATCAGATCATGTACAGGTATAAGTCCAATTACAACGGTGGTAAGTGGTTTATTTACCTGGACAGCCTGAACGGAAAATTATTAAAAGAAGTACCGCTTACCAATACAAAGGATGAATGGAAAGTTGCCGTTATTGATATTTCACCTGCTTTAGGAAAGCATGATTTATATTTTAAGTATTTCAGTCCGCAAATAAAAACAGCGGATGAACGGGGAGTTTTATTTGAATGGTTTCAGTTTGGCGAAAAATTTCCGGGAAAAGGAAAACCCGGATATGATATGGCAAGCAAACATTTTATTGACTTAATGCATGCAGTTGTGGAAACAACGCCCATTATGGAGGAGAATAACCAGGAACAGTTTCGGAAATCAAATGTTTTTGAAAGAGGGAGCTGGCTTCAGAAAGCTGAAGAAGTGTCACCTGGTGTACCGCATATTTTAAATGCAATGCCGGTTGATGCGCCAAAAAACAGGCTCGGACTGGCTATGTGGATGACAGATAAAAAAAATCCTTTGGTGGCCAGGACCCTGGTAAACCGTTTATGGGAACAATTATTTGGTTATGGACTGGTTGAATCTTTAGAAGACTTTGGTACACAAGGAATTTCACCTACGCATAAACAGTTACTTGATCACCTGTCCTGGAAATTCATGAATGAGCATAACTGGAGTATTAAAAAGTTGTTGAAAGAAATAGTAATGTCTGCTACTTACCGTCAGGATTCTAAAACCACTGAAAAATTACAACAGAAAGATCCCTATAATAAATTTTATGCACGTGGACCCAGAATAAGATTGACTTCAGAACAATTAAGAGACCAGGCATTGGCCGTAAGTAATTTATTAAGCAAAAAAAGGTATGGCAAAAGTGTAATGCCTTTTCAACCTGATGGAATATGGCGTTCACCCTACAATGACGATAGCTGGATAATGAGTAAGGATGGCGATCAGCATAGAAGAGCCGTATATACGTATCTGAAAAGAACCGCACCTTATCCCGCTATGATATCGTTTGACGGTGCTGCCAGGGAAGTATGTGTTACCCGGAGAATACGAACCAACACACCATTGCAGGCATTAAATACATTAAATGATTCTTCATTTTTAATGATGGCAAGAAGTTTTGCCAGGTGTATGCAGGATAAAGGAGGAAACGACAGTAAAAATCAGATTAAGAAAGGATATGAACTGATGTTTTACAAACCTATTACAGGTACAAGGTTACATGCGCTGGTTGAACTTTATGAGGCATCTGTTGATAAATTCAAAAAAAATGAGGATGCCACCTGCCTGATGATGGGTACGCCGGGTAAAAATACAAACCCGCAGAATGCGGCTTTGGTAGTAGTGGCAAATGCCCTGTTTAATTTAGATGAATGGGTGAATAAGAATTAATGAGCAGGATTTAAAAAACAGACAGGTTCAATAAATAAAATTATTGACCAGGGGATATAAAAATCAGGTATGACACAAAAGGAATTAAATGACCGGCGGTTATTAAAAGAAGCCGAACAAAGGGTGATGCATCATTATACCCGCAGGCATTTTTTAAAAGAAAGTGCCATGGGGTTAGGTGCATTGGCATTGGGTTCGGTATTAGGAAGCTGCAATAGCCCGCTACCGGTATCCAATAATTTATTTGATGCAGCTAATCCGCTGGCGCCAAAAATGCCCATGTTTGCGGGTAAAGCAAAATCGGTAATTTATATACACATGGCGGGTGCACCATCACAGTTGGAATTATTCAGTTATAAACCCGAACTGGCTAAAATGGATGGACAGGATTGTCCGCCATCATTGTTGGAAGGGAAAAAATTTGCGTTCATAAGGGGCGTGCCAAAAATGCTGGGGCCACAGGCTTCCTTTAAACAATATGGGCAAAGTGGAATGTGGTTATCTGAATACCTGCCACATTTATCTTCGGTGGTTGATGATATCGCTTTATTAAATGCCGTAACTACCGACCAGTTTAACCATGCACCGGCACAATTATTAATGCATACCGGTTCGGCAAGATTAGGAAGACCCAGTATCGGTTCGTGGGTGACCTATGGATTGGGTACTGAAAATAAAAATTTACCCGGTTTTGTGGTGCTTACCTCCGGTGGTAATAATCCCGATGCAGGTAAAAGTGTATGGGGTAGCGGGTTTTTACCCAGTGTTTACCAGGGTGTTCAATGCCGGAGCGAAGGTGACCCGGTATTGTTTATTAAAGATCCCGATGGGATGAGCCGCGATATCCGTAAAGCATCCATTGATGCCATCAATAAAGTAAACCAGGAACAATATGAAGAGTATAAAGATCCCGAAATTCTTTCCCGCATAGCACAATATGAGATGGCCTATAAAATGCAGATATCAGTGCCAGAAGTAATGAATATAAATGATGAACCTGCATACATTCATGAAATGTATGGGACAGAACCTGGCAAAGCAAGTTTTGCCAATAATGTTTTGTTAGCAAGAAAATTAGTGGAGAAAGGCGTGCGGTTTGTGCAATTGTTCGACTGGGGTTGGGATACACATGGTGATTCCGCCGGTAATGCAGTGGATATTGGATTGGTAAATAAATGCCGCAAAGTTGACCGGCCGGTAACCGCATTACTGCTCGATCTGAAACAAAGGGGAATGCTGGATGAAACATTGCTGGTTTGGGGAGCAGAGTTTGGCAGAACACCCATGCAGGAAAACCGCGAAGGAAAACAAATGCCTTTCAAAGGAAGGGATCATCATGCTGAAGCTTTTAGTATGTGGATGGCCGGGGGAGGTATAAAAGGTGGTACTGTTCATGGCGTAACCGATGAGATAGGTTACAGTATTGTAAACGGAAAAGTGGAAGCATTCGATATACAGGCAACTATTTTAAATCAGCTGGGATTTGATCATGAAAAATTTACTTATGAATCGCAGGGGCGCCCTTTCAGGCTGACGGATGTAGGTGGTAAAGTGATATCAGAAATATTGCAGTAGTATTTATGTATTAAATATTTTATAATGGAACAGAACAGGAGGGCCTTTATCAGAAATACAACGGCTGGTTCTGCTGCTGTACTATTAGCTTCATTAGAAACATTTTCTTTGCCGTCAGCCCCCGCCTTCACAAAAAATAAAGATTATTCTTTAAAAATAATGGCTACCAACTGGGGCTTTAACGGATCTATGGATGCCTTTTGCCGTAAGGCAAAAAAAGATGGATATGATGGAATAGAGCTATGGTGGCCCACCGATAATAAAAAAACTCAGGATGAAATATTTAATGCCATTAAAGATCATGATCTGGAAATTGGGTTTCTCTGCGGTGGCTGGCAAAATAATGCTCCTGAGCATCTGGAATATTTCAAAAAAATGATTGATGCTGCAGCAACACAAAAAATTCAACCACCGCTTTATATCAATAATCATTCAGGCAGGGATTATTTCAGTTTTGAAGAAAACATAAAATTTATTGAACATACACATGCATTGGCAAAAGAGACTGGAATTTTAATCTGTCACGAAACACACCGGGGCAGAATGTTATTTGCCGCACATATCACCAAACAGTTTATTGAAAAAGAACCTGAACTGCGGTTAACACTGGATATTTCGCATTGGTGTAATGTGCACGAAAGTTTATTGGGTAATCAGAAAGAAACTGTTGAGCTGGCATTGGAAAGAACAGATCATATTCACGCACGTATTGGCCATGCAGAAGGGCCACAGGTTAATGATCCGCGTGCTCCGGAATGGGAAAAGACCGTGCAACAGCATTTTGAATGGTGGGATAAAGTAGTGGAAGGAAAAAAGAAGAACGGGGAAAGGATGACTTTTTTAACAGAGTTTGGTCCTCCGGATTATATGCCCACACTGCCTTATACCAAACAACCGGTATCCGATCAATGGAACATCAATGTTCATATGATGCAATTACTTCGTAAACGATATCAATAAAATATAGATGATTTTAGTATTCATGGAATTTATCGGGCGCTTTCATCCTGTACTGGTTCATGTACCCATTGGTATTTTATTGCTTGCCGGGTTATTTCAGTTTTTGATAAAAAAAGAAAAATATACGGATCTTCAACCTGCAATCGGCATTAGTTTATTTTGGGGTATGCTGGGTGCGGTTGCTTCCTGCATCAGTGGTTTTTTGTTATCCAGGAATGGGGAGTACGATATAGCTTTGATCAATACCCATCAATGGTTTGGTATTGCAGTGGCTGTTGTATCGGCAATTGCCTGGTTTTTGAATAAGAAAAAAAATTCAGCAGCAAAATGGGTAATAGCACTGATGCTGTTGCTTTTAATTATTACCGGGCATTTAGGAGGTTCTATTACACATGGTTCCGATTATCTTACCAAAGCTTTTACATCAGGTAATAATAGTGCGGACATGATCAGAAAACCGATACCCAATATTCAGGAAGCGGCATTGTATACTGATTTGGTAAAACCCCTTCTTGAATCAAGGTGTTACAGCTGTCATGGACCCAATAAACAAAAAGGGAAGCTGCGTCTTGATGAACCGGCTTTTATTTTGAAAGGGGGAAAAGATGGTAAAATAATTATACCCGGTAGTGTTGAGGAGAGCCATATGATTGAAAGAATTTCACTTTCTGTTCTTGCAAAAGATCATATGCCTCCCAAAGAAAAACCCCAACTCACAAAACAGGATATTGAATTGCTGCAATGGTGGGTTAGCCATGGAGCAGATTTTCACAAGCGTGTAAAAGATCTGCCGCAAACTGAAAAAATAATACCGGTTTTGATGGCATTGCAATCGGGAACAATAAAAAATGAAAATAAGATTTCAGATATTCCTGCTGCGCCGGTAGAGAAAGCAGCTGAAAGCATTATTCAAAAACTGAAGGAAAGGGGGGTGGCTGTTATTCCTGTGGCACAAAACAGTAATTATTTGTCGGCTAATTTTATAGCTGTAGATTCCATCACCGAAAAAGATCTACAGCAACTGGCGGCTATAAAACAACAACTCATATGGCTGAAGCTTAGTGATTCTAAAATTACAGATGCTGATATTCCGGCTATTGCAAAATTATCAGCATTAACAAAATTGTACCTGGAAAAGACAGCAGTTACTGACAGGGGAATCGGGCAATTAAAATCACTTTCGCAATTACAGTATTTAAATATAACCGGCACAAATATTTCTATTAAAGGTATTGAGCAGCTGAAAGATCTAAAACAGTTTCAGCAATTGTTTATTTATAATACGGCTATTACAGGCAGGGAATGGGAAAAGCTAAAAACCATTTTTCCAAAAACCAAAATTGATACGGGCGGCTATAAACTGATTTTTTTAACTGGCGACACAACAGAACTTAAGGCGCCAATTTTTAATAAGAAATAAATTTATTATGAGATTATTTTTAATAGCAGTACCCATAATACTTTCATTTTCACTTTTTGCACAACCCGGGCCGGCTCATAATTTAAAATTTGATTCGCTTACAAAACGTTGGGATGAGGGTATTCCATTGGGTAATGGCTGGCTGGGTGCATTGATCTGGCAGAAAGGTGATAAACTCCGGTTGTCTTTAGACAGGGTTGATCTTTGGGATGACAGGCCCATGCCGGATATTGATCAATTAAAATTTGGTTGGGTGGTTGAAAAAGTAAAGCTGAACCAGTATGACTCGGTACAAAAGATCGGGGATGAGCCTTATGAAAAATATGCAGCGCCAACAAAAATACCCGGTGCGGCCATTGAGTTTGATTTAAATAAATTAGGTAAGGTTGTTTCAAATGTGCTGGATATTAAAACCGGGTTAAGTGTGATCAAATTTGATAATGGTATTGTCTTTAATAATTATATACATGCTGTAAACCAGGTTGGTTATTTTGGGTTTGAGCATATAAATATAGAAATGATACCGGAACTGATGATCCCCAATTATAATTCAGGTAAAACAGGAGCCATTGGCAGCAGTGTAGAAGGACATGGATTGGAAAGGTTGGGATATAAAAAAGGATTAATCAGGAAATCTGCAGGCGTCATTCGCTATCATCAACCCACCTGGAATAATAATTATTATGAGGTTTTGATCCGCTGGAAAAAGTTACCCGGAAATAAAATAATTGGCCAATGGACCATAACTAATAATAAACCTGCTGTACTGCCGGAACTAAATGCAAATGTAAAAGAACCAACTAACTGGCCCTCACATATTGCATGGTGGAATGATTACTGGAGCCGGTCAGCTGTTTTATTACCGGATAAATTACTGGAGTACCAATATTACCTGGATATGTATAAATTTGGATGTGTTGCCAGAACCAATACACCCCCTATTTCATTGCAGGCCATCTGGACCGCAGATAATGGCAACCTGCCGCCATGGAAAGGCGATTTTCATCACGACCTGAACACACAACTTAGTTACTGGCCGGGCTATACAGCTAATCACCTTGACCTGACAGCATCTTTTACCCATTGGTTATGGAAAGTTAAAGAAGAAAATAAACGCTGGACAAAACAATATTTTGAAATTGATGGCCTGAATGTACCGGGCGTTACCACCATTAGTGGCAAACCGATGGGTGGATGGATCCAATATTCAATGAGTCCTACAACAGCAGCGTGGCTGGCTCAGCATTTTTACTGGCAGTGGAAATACAGTATGGATGATAAATTTTTAAAAGAGAGATGCCGCCCGTATTTTGATGATGTAGAAAATTATTTCCTTAAGATCAGGAAGCTGGATCCTGCAACGAGTAAATATTTTATGCCGCTAAGTTCAAGCCCGGAGTATCATGACAACAGTATCAATGCCTGGTTTAAAGATTACAGTAATTATGACCTTGCCCTTATTCAGTATTTGTATAAAAAATACGTTGAGGTTTTATACCAGGCATCCGGCAAAAATCCACGTGAGATTTTCCAGGATGCAGGTATGTTGCCTGATTTTAATGTAAACGAAACGGGCCTTACCATTGCCCCTGAACAAAACCTTGATGAATCACATCGCCACCATGCACATTTAATGGCTGTTCATCCATTGGGAATTTTAAATGTGGAAGAAGCTGACCAAAAAATTATGATTGACAGATCACTTCGCTGGCTGGAAAAAAAAGGAACAAGGCAATGGACAGGTTACTCATTCAGCTGGGCAGCCTGTATTTATGCCAGGGCTCAGCAGGCTGATAGTGCTGTAAGTATGTTACAAAAATTTGCTGCTAATTTTTGTTCCATAAACAGTTTCCATTTAAATGGTGATCAGAAAGGAGGGCAGTATTCAAACTTTACATACAGGCCCTTTACCCTGGAAGGGAATTTTGCTTTTGCACAGGGCGTTCATGAATTATTATTGCAGAGTCATAAAGGAGTTATTGAAATATTTCCGGCAGTCCCGCTAAGCTGGAAAGATGTTTCTTTTAATACCTTGCGTACAGAAGGGGCATTTTTAATTTCATCAGCAAAAGAAAACGGCGTTGTAACTGAGGTTACAATAAAAAGTACCGTGGGTGGGTTGTTACGAATAAAACTTCCTTTTAAAACATTTATTGAAAAAGGGATTAAACGAAGTAGTATTAAAATTGAAGCTGAAGATATTATTTCAATAAAAACGTTTCCAGGACAGGAGATCATTCTTAAAAACGGATACGAATAAATAAATAATTATGAAAAGAAAAGAATTTATACACATTGCGGCCCCTGCTTTTCTTTTACTGGCCACCGGTAAAATTGTAAAAGCCCATAATTTTTTACTTGCAGCAGAAAACAAAAAAGTTAAGTTGCGTTTTGCAGTAGCTTCCGACGGCCACTATGGCCAGCCGGATACCGGGTTTGAAAATTATTTTGCTACCATTGTTGACCGTATCAATACTACACATGCCGCCAGCCCTTTACATTTTTGTGTAATAAACGGTGATATTATTCATGATGATAAACGTTTTTTCCCTGCGGCAAAAAAAGCCCTGGACAACCTGGTTATGAAATATTATGTAAGCCAGGGGAATCATGATCATGCATCTGCCGATGAATGGCAGGCCATCTGGAATATGCCCGTGAATTATGATTTCAGCATTGGCAAAAACTCGTTTTTAATTGGTACTACTTCAAATGAACGGGGTACCTATCTTTGTCCGGATGTGCCCTGGTTTACCGAAAAACTGGAAGCGCATAAAAACCAAAAGAATATTTTTATTTTTATACATATCAATCCGGGCAAACAAACCAAACATGCTGTTGATTGTCCTGCGTTATTTGATTTGTTTGCAAAGCATAAAAATATCCGGGCCGTTTTTAACGGGCATGATCATGATTAGGAGGGAATAAAATTAAAAAATAATATCCCATTTATTTTTGATGCACATTTTGGGGGTAACTGGGGCACTGCGTATCGTGGCTTTCGGGTAGTGGAGGTATTAAATGATAATTCAGTGCTCACCTATATTATGAACCCAATGGAAAAGATCAACGAAGCAAACCTGGCTTTAAGTATCTTGTAATTGATAAATTAAAAAGATGAAAATATTTTTATTAAGTGTTTTGTTACTGAACATGTACTGTATTACAGAAGCACAGCAGGCTAAAATGCCTCTGCCATCAAAACAGCAATTAGCCTGGCATGATATGGAATTTTATCTTTTCATGCACTTTGGCCCAAACACATTTACGGACCTTGAATGGGGGCATGGTAATGAAAAGGAAGAAGTATTTAACCCGGTGAACTTAGATTGTGATCAATGGTGCCGTATTGCAAAAGCTGCCGGGGCAAAGGGGATCATCATCACGGCCAAACACCATGATGGGTTTTGTTTATGGCCCAGCAAGTATTCAAAGCACACGGTAAGGGAAAGTAAATGGAAGGATGGAAAAGGAGATGTATTAAAAGAATTATCTGCTGCCTGCAAAAAATACGGACTGAAATTTGGTGTTTATATTTCTCCCTGGGACAGGAACCACCCGGATTACGGAACAGAAAAGTACAATGAGGTATTTGTAAATATGATGAAGGAGCTGTTTACCAATTACGGCCCTGTTTGGGAGCTATGGTGGGATGGCGCCAATGGCGAAGGGCCCAATGGGAAGAAACAAGTGTACGACTGGCATCGTTTCAGGGAAACTGTAAAAAAACTTTCACCCAATACGGTTGTTTTCAGCGATGTGGGGCCACATATTCGCTGGGTAGGCAATGAAAATGGAATTGCAGGAGAGACCAACTGGAATTACCTGGATACGGCCGGGTTTACGGCAGGGGCCGCAGCGCCCACCACAGAAATTTTAAATACCGGAAATATAAATGGCAAAGCATGGATACCGGCAGAGTGTGACGTAAGCATCAGGCCGGGCTGGTTTTATCACAAGGCTGAAGATGATAAAGTAAAAAATCCTGAACAATTATTCAACCTGTATTTAAAAAGTGTGGGCCGCGGTGCAAATTTATTGTTGAATGTACCGCCAGATGGGAGAGGGCTGATCCATGAAAATGATTCAGCAGCATTGGTTGGATTTAAGAAACTGAAAGAGGAGAGTTTTAAAAATAATCTGGTTAAAAATGCTTCAGTAGCAATGTTCTCTGCAGATATGTCTGTTAAAACCCCTCAACTTAAAGATAATAATGGTAAAACGTATGCGGTTTTTAATAAATCAGGGTTTTCAAAATTAGTAGTCGAGTTTAAAAAAGCTACCAGGATTAATTGTGTTGTCTTGCAGGAAGCTATTCAGCATGGTCAAAAGGTTTCTGAATTTTATTTATTTGCAGGAGATGGAGAAAACATACAGGAAACGAAAGGAACAACTATTGGCAGAAAACGTATTTTAACATTTAATGCGCTTGTTACTACTAAATTAACTATCGTAATACCAAAACAAATTGGTGCTGTAAATCTAACTGAAGTAGCAGCATACTTAATTGATGAAAAACTCATAGAAAAATAGATAAGAAGTATTTACTTCCCTTTGAAATTAACCTTTCTCTTTTCTAAAAATGCTGCGATCCCTTCTTTCCTGTCTTCTGTAACAAAACAATCACCAAAAGCTTCTATTTCTTTGTCGTAACCGTTTTTGCCGTTGGTGTAGGAGCTGTCGCTTACAACGGCTACATTCACACATTCAATGATCTTTCCTATAGCAACCGGTGCTTTTGACTGAATGATGGTTAAGATATCTTTTGTTCTTTCCAGTAAACTTTCGGCTGTTGTTACATGATTTACCAGGCCCAGTTGCAGCGCTTCATGAGCATCAATTAAATGAGCGGTCATTTGCAGCTCCATACTTTTTCCTTTACCCACTAACTGGGTTAACCGTTGTGTGCCGCCATATCCCGGTATCAAACCCAGGTTAACTTCGGGTTGACCGAATTTTGCATTTTCGCTGCAAAGCCTGAAATGACAGGCCATGGCCAACTCGCAACCACCACCTAAAGCAAAACCATTTACTGCAGCTACAATAGGTTTTTTATTGTTCTCAATTTTAAAAAATACATCCTGGCCTCTTTTAGCAAGCGCCATTGCTTCTTCTTTATTCAATCCCCCAAACTCAGTAATATCTGCCCCAGCAACAAAAGCCTTAGGCCCGGCACCGGTGATGATGGCTGATTTTATATCCGGATTACTGCTGATCTCATCAACTGCTTTATTTAGATCTGTAAATACTGCTGCGTTTAGTGCATTTAATTTATCCGGCCTGTTGATCGTAATAATAAAAATGCCATTTTCCATTGAAGTCAGTAATGTCTGGTACATAATTGCTGGTTTGAACTACAAATTTAAGTCTTCATATCTTCTTTAAAAAATTGTAATTTTAAAACTGCAGTATGAAAAAATATTTTTTAATCCTGGTTATTTATGTTCAGGCAATGCCGGGCTGGTCACAGCAACTTAAGGCGCTAATATTTGACTACACTCATCCGTTTACAGTAAAGGAATTGAAATTACAGGACGGATCAATTTCAGTATCGCTTCCTCTTTTTTCTGTTGAGATGAACCGGCAACTGATGCATGATAACGAATCAGCATTTACACAATTGTTTTCAGATAAAAGTCTGCACCTGCTTATTATCCCTGATACGGCTTTTGTGCATGGATATAAAGCAGCTATTGTTTTTTCCAATACTGGTAATTCCCCGGTTTCTGTTTCCAATATCATTCCTTTTGGAACGGATAGCGATCATTATTATATTTCAGGAAAACCTTTTGCAGATACCTGCCGCTCTTTTCTATACCAGCCGGGAAAAGAACCCGTTGGCGTAGTTGTACCGCATAATAACAACGATCTGAATTTTACGGCAATTGAATTAGCGGGAAATAAAACAGTTTTTGCTTTGATCCGCAGATCAGATGACAGCATTCAGAATTACCTGCTCAACCGCAGCCCTTATATCTTACAGCCCGGAAAGAAAATCAGTTTTGATCTTTATGCAGATGTAACCGATGGTGACTGGCATGCTGCATTAAATAAATGTTTCCGGGAGAAAATGCTCTATGAGGCTGATGATTTTAATAATAGTTTGTACCAGCGAAAAGACCTGGACTATATCCGTCATTCATTTACCATGCACCTGATGATGGCCTGGGAAAAGAATTATTACAGTGCAAAAGACACTGCTTATAAATTCAAAGAATTTTTAACAGATAAGAAAAAATTATATGGTGGCGACGATATTTTCAGCATCTGGCCAACATGGCCTGTATTAGGTTTGGATCAAAGGAGTCAATGGAACCTGATGGAAGATCTGCCCGGTGGTTTAGCAAAACAAAAAGAACTTGCAGCATTTTCTCACTCAATGGGTACAAAATATTTCATCAGTTATAACCCCTGGGATGATAAAGATGAAAAGACTTCTCTGCAAACAATGAGTGATGTTATAAAAATAATTGATGCTGATGGGGTAGTATTAGATACCAGGGCAGCGGGAAGCGATGCCCTGCAACAGGCTGCTGATAAAGCAAAATCCGGCATTGTGTTATATAGTGAAGGAATGGCAGTTCCTGAAGATATGGAGGGCATTATTTCGGGCAGGGTGCATAATGATATTTATTATGTACCGTTACTGAACCTGAATAAATTAATAAAACCCGATTTTGCGATCTTTCGTGTGGCAGAAGTGAATAAAGAAAGGATCAGGCGGGAATACAACACTGCTTTTTTCAATGGGTATGGCGTAGAGATCAATATCATGCGGCCGGGAAGACAGGAGTGGATGGATGAAGATTACCGGTACTGGGGAAGCTGTGTGAGAATTTTAAAAGAAAACGCTGCAAATTTTATTTCACCAGGCTGGACCCCTTTAGTTGGATCACTACAGGATAAAATTTACATCAATAAGTGGCCCGGTAAAAGAAAAACGGTATTTACCATTTTCAGTTTATTGCCTGATGGTTTTAATGATGCATTATTTGAAGTTGAATCCAGGGCAGGGTATCATTATGTAGACCTATGGAATCATGAAGAAGTGAAGTTGAAAAATATAAATGGAAAAGAATATGCAACAGTTGAAATGGAGTCTTTTAATAAAAAATACCTGGGAACTAATAATGAAGCTACAGTAAATGCAGTTGCACTTTTACCGGTGCTTTTACAGGTAAGAACCGAGGGTGATAAAATTTTCATTCATGCTGAGGAAGGAACAGGTCTTAAAATATGGCCGGGAAATCCGGTGTTTGGAAAGGAAAGCTATGAAGTAAGCGGTTCTACTGCTTCATTTCACCTGTTTGAAAAATTTGGAAGAACAGAAGGCAAGTATGTGATCCAGGTTTTTGATGGAAACGAATTGCTGGATGAACAAATACTTTTTATTGCTCCCGGAACTCCACTATTGATCTCATCAATTAAAAAAGCATTGCCTGCACATAATAATACCTATGGGATGGTTAAAATACCTGGCGGAAATTTTACCATGCAGGTAACTAATGGTGATGAATTTATTGCTTATCCTTCCTGGGGTTTCCCAAAAACTTTATCTATGAAGAGTTTTTATATGGATAAATACCCGGTTACCAATTTGCAGTTCAAAAACTTTTTGGATGCAGCACCCTATCATCCAGTTGATACCATTAATTTTTTAAAACATTGGATAATGGGTAAACCAAAACCGGGAGAAGAAGATTTTCCGGTGGTAAATATCAGTTATGAGGATGCACAGGCTTTTACTTTATGGGCCGGGAAACGGCTACCCACAGAAGCAGAATGGCAATATGCAGCACAAACTTCTGATGGCAGATCGTGGCCATGGGGTAATGCAGTAAAGCAAAAAGGTAATCAACAAAAAAATATAAGCACCACGTTAACATTGGTTGACTATGGGATTCCTGATCCATCTTTTTGTAACTCCGGTGATGGAAAATTATATGCAGTTGGTAAATATAATAAAGGGGTTAATCCTTTTGGGTTATATGACCTGGTTGGTTGTATATGGCAAATGACCAACGATTGGTACCAGAGCGATACCTATCAATATATTATGCTTAAGGGAGGAAGTTATTATAAACCCGGCGGCAGTTGGTGGTATGTTCAGGGCGGACCAAAACCATTGCCTTACCGCCAGATGTTGATCAGGGTATCGCAGGGGTTTGAAAGAAATGCAACAGTGGGATTCAGGTGTATAAAAGATATTGAATGAAATAATATTTACAAAAGCGAATCATTATCGGAATGCTCCGGTTTCTCTTACCTGCCCGATTCAAATATTTCATTGTGTTTAATTACACTTATTATTACTTTGCTCCACTTCTATTGTTGCTGTTGCTGGATTTCCAGAAATCGCTGGTATGAGTTATTGGTTATACCCGGATTTTGTGAAGTATAGCTGAATGTTTGAACGGTTTCTTTTTCCTCTTCTGAATTTAAAAGGCCATTATCGATACTCACTGATACTTCAAGGGTGTGTTCCGATGACCCTTTGTAAGTTCCTTTTACAGGTGTGCAGTCAGAAAAATTTCTTCCGATGGCCAGGCGTACATGACGGTCACTTACAATACAGTTGTTTGTTGGATCAAGCCCAAGCCAGCCAAAAAAAGGAATATATGCTTCTACCCAGGCATGGGTTGCCCCTTCGCCACGCAGCTCATGATTTATTGGGCAGATATAGCCACTTACATACCTGGCCGGGATTCCGATCATGTGTAACATCACCAGCAGTATATGTGCAAAATCCTGGCAAACACCCGCTTTCAGTTTCAGGATTTCCTGTACTTTGGTTTCGATGGTGGTAACTCCTTTTTTATATTCAAAATTGGTAAAAACAAATGCTGATAAAACATGGGCATTTGCCAATGGAGACAGGTTGGTATTAACTATACCGTCGAGGATCTTATTAATTTCATCATCAGCCGCAAATTTTTCCAGGTACATAAAATCCATATACGGAAAAATGGTACATATTTTCTTCAGTTCTTCCCATTGTGCTGCCGCCGGAATATTATCAACCGGGCTGATAACGGGTGTAGTGCTTACCACTATATCTGATTGTATGGTTAATTCATAATGGGGTTCCACTACTGAAAAAACACCGATCTTATTTTCAAAAAAATCGGTAAAAATCTCAATAACCGGGTCATTCGTGATCTTTAATTCATGACTTTTTACGATCTGAAGGCTATCGTTGATGGGATACAGCATGATCTGGTTACTGCAATCAATAACTGTTGACCTGTAGGTGTAGCGGGTAATATGTTTAATGTGATAATCAGCCATATAATTAATTATGTATTTCCGAAATAATATTTATTGAACATCAAAGCAATTTCAAATAGTTCATTCTTTGTTTGTGGCAGAAATTCCCTGAGCAATTTACTGTTGCTGGAAAGGTTGCTGTATTTTATATTATTGCTGCAGCGGCCGATTAAAAATTCGAGTTTATCAAAACTTTCAGGAGTGCTTTCAGTTTTTAATCTTTCAAAATAACGGGTTAGCCTGTTTAAAGAATATAATAAAGAATGCGGGAAATCAGTATTATACAATACATGTTGAATAACCAGTCCGGCATCCAGTGTCCCCCTGTTTTTTTTAAGATATAATTCATAACCTGATAAGGAATACAACAGAAAACGCCAGGACGGGTCATCGGCATATTTCTCCAGGTCGTAATCATATTCTTTCAGTTTGATCGTGAGCAGATCGATCGTAATAACTGCTCTTGAAAGAAACCGTCCGATGTTTAAAAAGTTAAAACCCTGTTCTCTTGCCATAGTAATATCAACAGTACCATTGTACAACATGCCATGACGAATCAACAGATCCAGCGATGTAATTGGATCACCGGTCTTTATATTTTCTTCAATTTGAGACTCCCTGATCAGGTGATAATATTCGTTCAGGCAAAGCCATACCTCTTTGGTGATATGGTCCTGTACCGATCTTGCATTTTCTCTTGCACGGGTAATATTATTGATCACAGAAAAACTATTCTCTTTATCAATGATCAGATGTTCAAGTACTTTTGGAGAATTCCTTTCAATTCCTTTATATTTTTTTTCCGGCTTATCACTGTAGGTTTGTAATACAGAATGCCAGCTGAAGTCTGTTACTTCATCCTGTGATGAAACATATTTAGTATGCAGCATACGAAGCATACGGTTGGTACTCTCCATATATCTTGCCATCCAGAAAATTGATTCAGCTACACGACTCAGCATTTTTAATTAGTTAGTTTTTTAGTATAGAGCTTCGGGCAAAAAGCTGTGAGCTTTAAGCAAGAAGTTCTACAGGGGTTTACTTATTTAATTTAGTCATAAAGCTCATTACCATTTTTTGCTCTTCATCCAGCATTTGCAGGCCGTCGGTTATTAATTGCTGGTCGCCAAAATTTACGGCTTTGGCAATTAAATATTGGGTTTCCAGTTCAAATGAAGAGCCTAAAGAAAATTCAAGAAACCTGTTGTAATCTTTTTCACTATGCCTGCTGCTTCCTTCGGCAATATTAGATGGTATAGAAACCGAAGCCCTTGCTATTTGCTGCGATAAAGAATATCGTTCTGTTTTCGGAAAAGTATCAACCAGTTTATAACTATTGACTGCAATGTCAAATCCCTTTTGCCAGATTTTCAGTGCTTTAAAATTTCGCATAAAATTTGTGTTTATTATGAATGATGTTTAACGTTTAAGCTCCGGCTCAAAGCTCGTGGCCAATTTGCTCATAGCTTTCTTACCCTCCTAACACCCAGGTATCTTTACTTCCACCTCCCTGTGATGAATTTACTACCAGCGAACCCTCTCTCAGCGCCACTCTTGTTAATCCCCCCGGAACTATATCCACACCATCGGGTCCATACAGGGCATAAGGCCTTAAATCAACCCTTCTGGGTTGCAGCGCTCCATTAATATAACAGGGTGCCGATGATAAATTAATAATTGGCTGCGCAATAAAATTTCTGGGATCATTTTCAATGGCTTTTTTAAATTCATCCATTTCTTTTTCAGTGGCAGCACTGCCTATCAGCATACCATATCCTCCGGATTCATTTGTTTTTTTAATCACCATTTTATGCATGTTGGCAAAAACCATTTTGAGATTGTCAGGATCTGCTAATTGATAGGTTGGTACATTTTTAAGAATGGGTTCCTCATTCAGATAGTAGCGAATCATATCGGGCACATAGGCATAAACGGCTTTATCATCGGCTACTCCATTACCCATCGCATTTACTATTGCCACATTTCCTTTACGGTATGCCCAGTATATACCCGGTACACCCAGCATACTGTCGGGCCGGAACACGAGCGGGTCAATAAATTCATCATCCACCCTTCTATAAATGACATCTACTTTTTCCAGCCCCCGGGTTGTCTTCATATATACATGATGATTCTCAACTACCAGGTCACGGCCTTCCACCAGTTCAATACCCATTAACCGGGCCAGGGTTGTGTGTTCAAAATAGGCGGAATTGAACATACCCGGTGTAAGTAATACAACGGTAGGGTTACTTTTTTGACTGTTTGATAAGGACAATAAATTTTTTAATAACCTGTCGGGATAATCCTTTACGGGTAATACATTGTTTTTTGGAATAAGATCAGGAAAAATCCGGTAGGTGATGCTCCTGTTTTCAAGCATATAAGATACACCCGATGGGGTACGTAAATTATCTTCAAGTACATAAAACTGTCCGTCGTGATCACGTATCAGATCAACACCTGAAATATGGGTGTATATATCAAAGGGCACATCTACATGCATCATCTCCCTTAAAAAATTAGGGCAGGAATAGATGAGTTTGGCCGGCATTATTCCATCTTTAATAATAAATTGTTGATGATAAATATCCCTCAGGAAAATGTTTAAAGCTTTCAGCCGTTGTTTAATACCATCTTCAATTTGTTTCCATTCAATTGCTTTTATGATGCGGGGCACTACATCAAAAGGGAATATTTTTTCAATACCTTCCCCGCTGCTGTAAACAGTAAAGGTAACGCCCTGTGTCATGAATAGTTTTTTGGCCTGTTCATCTTTACGGGTTATCTCTTCCGGTGAGAGGTTTTCAATGGCAGCAACAAAATTTTTATAGTGGGGCCTGATGTCGCCATTACCGAACATTTCATCCCAGATTCCAGGGTGCTCAAAATATTTCCCCAACAATGGATGTCCTTCCATAAAACTGAATTTACGAATAATGTTGTTGTAAATAAAAATTTAAGGAAGCAACCGTTGGTACAATATTAAAAATTCCTGTTCACTTTCACCCAGTCTTTAATATAATTTGAAATCTCGGATGTAGTTGCACCCGGGGCAAAAAGTTTACCTACCCCCATCATATTTAGTTCAGCCATATCTTCTTCAGGAATGATGCCACCGCCGGTAAGCAACACATCGGTCATCTCTTTTGCCTTCATCAGCGCAATAATTTTTGGAAATACGGTATTGTGTGCACCGCTGAGAATACTTACGCCAATAGCATCCACATCTTCCTGTAAGGCTGCATTCACTACCATTTCAGGAGTTTGGCGAAGGCCGGTGTAAATAACTTCCATACCTGCATCACGTAAGGCCGTGGCAATTACTTTAGCACCACGGTCGTGTCCGTCTAATCCAACTTTGGCAACTAAAACTCTGATGGGTCTGCTCATACAACAATCTTATGCAGCAAAAGTAAAGAATATCATTGGTTGAAATAAGGGTTCATTTTTTCAGGTCATCAGCATCAATCTTAAAAACAGCTGGATCAATTCTTTGGGAAAAAATGATATTTCTATCCCTTATTACAGCTATCTGCTGAATAAATAACCCGGTTGATCCGATAAAAGTGATGCATTAAAATAATTTTGTAAGCTGTAAATTACAGTATGCAATATAGAAAATTCGGAAATACAGATTTGACTGTAAGTGAAATCGGTTTTGGCGGATGGGCAATTGGCGGTGCCGCTATGATTGGCACTACTGCCATTGGCTGGGGAAATACAGATGATACTGTTTCTGTAAAAGCGATTCATGCTGCATTGGATGCTGGTATTAATTTCTTTGATACAGCAGATATTTATGGCCTTGGCCATTCAGAAAAAATGATCGGCGATATTACCGGCAAACGAAAAGATGTTGTGATCGCCACCAAAGTGGGTAATGTGGCCAGGAATGAACAGTTCACTGTTGATTATTCAAAAGATCATATTCTTAAGGCCTGCGAAGCTTCATTGAAAAGATTAAAAAGGGAGGTGATTGATTATTATCAACTGCATACAGCCAGGTTGCAGCATTTGGAAAAAGGGGAATGCATTGATGCCATGAATCAATTACAGAAGCAGGGAAAAATACGTTATTGGGGGTTATCACTAAATACTTTTGAACCGGCAACAGATGCTGAATTTTTGATAAACAACAGGCTGGGTAACGGCTTTCAGCTTGTTTTAAATATTATCAATCAAAAAGCATTGCCATTATTGAAGCTTTCAGCTATACATGAATATGGCATTATAGCCAGAATGCCCCTTCAATTTGGATTATTAACCGGAAAATTTGACAACAAGGCCAGCTTTTCTGAAAACGATCACCGCAAAAACCGTTTAACCAAAGAAGTTATAGATGCTGTACAAACTGCAACTGAACCGGTATGGGATCTTTGCAGTAAATACAATTGTACAAAAACACAGTTGGCACTGAGTTATATTTTAAGTTATAAGGATGTATCAACAGTTATTCCGGGAATTCGTACTCCTGAACAGGTGCAAATGAATACTGAAGGTTTATTTCTGTTAGCTTCAGCAGACAGGCAAATAATTGAAGAATTAGGTTCGTCAGTTTTTACAACATTATTGGAGTTGATTAAAAAACAAGGTTAAAATTGTTTCATCGCATTTTCAATTCTTTTAATTGTTTCAGCTTTACCTATCAATTCTGCAATTTGAAATACAGCAGGGCCAAACTTACCACCCACCAGCATGATGCGCAATGGCAACAGGAGTTCGCCGGGTTTACTGTTTTTTTCAGCAACCAGGGTTTTAAAAACATGCTCAATCTCAACCAATTCCCAGGTAACAATTCCGTTTAAAAGCTGACAATATTCCTGAAAGAATTTCAATTTATCATCATTCCATTTTGGTTTTACAGCATCTGTATCCAGGGTTTCAGGTGTTTTAAAAAAGAAACCTGCATGTTGTACAAAATCGGGTAATAAGATGCATCGGTCTTTAACCAGTTCAATCACTTTGTCTAATAAAGAATTATCAGTTATCGCAATGCCTGCCGTTAAAAGAATATCCTTAACCTGAAACCTTAAACCTGCCTGTCCGGAAGGCAGGCTTTCAATATTCAACCTTTTTATCCACTCATGATTGAACCATTTGGCTTTTTCATAATCAAACTTAGCGCCTGCAGCATGAACCCTGGCCATTGAAAATTTTTCAATCAATTCTTCCATATTGTATATTTCCTGCGCTGTGCCATCATTCCAGCCAAGCACAGCAAGCAGGTTGATAAATGCTTCAGGTAAAAATCCTTTTTCCTTAAATCCTTCTGTGAGTTCATTCGTTTTTGGATCGGTCCAGTTCATGGCAAATACAGGGAACCCATATTTTGCGCCATCCCTTTTACTCAGTTTTCCATTGGGGCCCATGATCAAGGGCAGATGTGCCCACTCAGGCATTGCATTTTCCCAGCCTAAATATTTCCATAATAATAAATGTACCGGGGCACTGGGCAGCCATTCTTCACCTCTGAAAATATGGGTTATCTTCATTAAAAAATCATCTACTACAACAGCTAAATGGTAGGTTGGCATGCCATCTGCTTTTAGTAAAACTTTATCATCAACCAACCCGGTTTCAAAACTTATATCACCCCTTATCATATCTGTAAAATGGATCACTTCATTTTCGGGCATTTTTACCCTGATCACATATGGGGTGGTTTTATCAAGTAATTCTTTTGTTTCATTTGCACTTAAATTTAAACTGTTCCGCATTTTTTTGCGAATGCTATAATCATATTGTGGTGATGGATTTTCAGTTGTTTTAAAATCTTCACGCATTTTTTCAAGCTCTTCTTTGGTATCAAATGCGTAATAGGCATTTCCATCTTTCACCAATTGGTCAGCATAATTTCTATAAATGTCTTTTCTTTCGCTTTGCCGGTATGGGCCATAATTACCGGGGTGCTGTATACTTTCATCAGGTTCAATACCACACCATTTCAGGCACTCAAAAATATATTCCTCTGCGCCTGTTACAAAGCGGCTTTGGTCAGTGTCTTCACTACGTATAATAAAGTCGCCACCATGTTTTTTGGCAAATAAATAATTATACAAAGCGGTACGTACACCGCCTAAATGTAATCCTCCTGTAGGGCTTGGGGCAAATCGAACTCTTACTTTACGCATACTGCAAAGATAAGTTGTGATATGACTTTAAGTATAAGGTATAAAAAAACCGTCCAGCCCCGGGCTGAACTGTTGTATATAATTTAGACCGAAAATTACCGCAATATGATTGTTCTTGGTGGCCTGCCGTCAATGGAAATAGTGGCAATGTTATCGCAGGTGCCATTACCAAAGTCAATAATAGCATAATGATTAGGGCCCTCTACTTTTAATTTGCCTTTATCAATATTTGAACAAATTGTTTTCTTTTGTAAAGCTTCCAGAATAGTACCGTTTCTGAAATTTCCTGCGGCATTGGTTACGGTATGGTTACCGGTAATGGAAAATACATCGTCTAATAAATTGAGCGGTGTAACAACACCAGCAGTTTGTACTATATCTTTAATGCCATTGTGTAACCAGTACCTGCCATCAGGTGCAGTTATTTTGCCAGCCTCAACTTTACGTTGCCAGCTTTTTGTACCTGGTAAACTCGTATTGGTCCAGGTAATGGTTCCTTCAACTTTATAATTATTTACATAGTAATTATCAAAAGTCATAACAGCAGTGCTACCGGATTTTCTTACCGAATCTGAAAGCACTATATTTATTTTACCTTTACGGGTAATTCCATTAGGGGCCGTACAGCCTGTTCCAAAATCAATTACAATAGTTTTTGGAAAGCCCAATAAAGGAGTTATAGTTACTGTAGCACAACCCAGAATATTTGTTGATTCTACAACCTGGGCTGGTGTATTACCGGCAATATTGTTTTCAACCGCTGCTTCCATAAATACATCATTGGCATCTTCAGTAAGGTTGTCGGCAATGGCCTGATCTCCACTTAATTCGAAAGTGGTTTCAATCTCGTCAACGGCATCCGATTTTTTACAGGAATTGAAGCCAATGGCTAATAAAACCATTGTAAAAACAACTAAAAGCTGCTTAATTTTCATAATTTTCATAATTTTTGATTTTTGAGTATATAAGACTTAAATGCTTGTAAAAGGTTTAATCAATATAAAAAATTAATTTGCAATATGTTTTACTTTGTAAAAACGCCCAAATGGGTAAGGAAATTGTACAGGGGGACTATCTGGCAGATGCCCGAAACTGAAAGAAACATATATTTAACATTTGATGACGGCCCGCACCCTGTAATAACGCCCCTTGTTTTAGATGAACTCAGCAAATATGATGCTAAAGCCACTTTTTTTTGCATTGGTAAAAATGTGCAGTCATTTCCCGCCATTTATAAAAGGATATTGGATGAGGGGCATGCAGTTGGTAATCATACTTTTGATCACCTTAATGGATGGAAAACGGATACGGTGGATTATAAGTCTGATATTTTGAAAGCTGGTAAATATATTGATTCTGATTTATTTAGACCCCCTTATGGAAGGATAACCAGGAAACAACAAAAAGAACTGACTTCTTTAAATCCTCCCTTTAAAATTATTATGTGGAGTGTTTTAAGTGGCGACTTTGATGTGAATTTATCCCCACAGCAATGTTATGAGAACGTAAGAAAAAATACTACAAGTGGCTCTGTTATTGTATTTCACGATAGTGAGAAAGCAAATGAAAGGATGAGTTATGCTTTACCGCTGCTGTTGAAATATTTTAATGAAAAGGGTTATTCTTTTAAACAAATTAATTTTAATTAATAAAAAAAAATGGTTTTTTAATGTAGTATATTCAGGAATAATGGTAAAAAAAAATTGGGCCGGGGTAGAAACCCTGGCCCGTTTTTAATCCGTACCCTATGAAAACTGGGTTAAAAGTACATTGTTGTTGTTAAATTAGCAACAATTTTTTTAACAGTTCTTACAAGGTTATAAGGTGACGTACTCCGTTAATATAAATTACAGCCAGGTTATCGCATTCTCCATTTCCATAATCCAATAAAGCTTCACGGCCATCCCTGATTAATTTTACGGTACCTTTTACGATCCAGCGGCAGGTAAATTTCTTTATCAAAGGATCAATTACCAATGCAGACCAGGTATGACCCGCTGAATTTGAAGCCCTGGAACTACCCGTAATTTTGTAAATATCATCTAAGGGAAAATGAGGAGTACCATTGCCTGCTATCTGCAAAACATTTTTTGTACTATTCCACATGATCCACCTGTTGGTATTGGTATTTGTAATTTTTCCGTTAAGTACAACTACTTTCCAGCCCTGCATATTGGATGTACTGGTATTTTCAGTAATGTGGGTGCCTTCAATTTTAAAGCTGTCAACATAATAATCAACAAAAGTGGTCGAAACTTTTGCGCCGGGCACTATCATTGGGTTAGTATAAATTGAAACGATCTTTCCTTTTCTGTATTTACCATCGCGTCCAAGACATCCGGTTCCAAAATCAATAGTTACTGTTTTTGGAAATACATGTGGAATATTCGGTACTACGGTAATTGTAAAACAACGGGTTCCGGGAGTTGGGGTTGTTGTTCCAAGATCAAATAAGCCGGATACGTTAGCGCTGACTCCAAGGTCTTCGCCAACCTGGCTTGTGTTCATACTTGCTGTAATGTTAAAAACATCATCAAATTGTGCTTCAGTTTCGGCTTCCTGGGTTGTGGCTTCCTGGGTGGTAGCTAATTCTACAGGATCATTTTCTGTAACACTGTTTAAACTGTCATCTTTTTTACAGCTAGTAAAAGTAAGGGCTCCTATAAGGCTAAATGCCAGGAGCCAGGTGCTGAGATTAATTGTTTTTTTCATAAAAGTAATTTTTTTAATAAAGGTGAATAAAACGAACAGGTATAAGACTTACATTGATAGATAAGGTTTAAAAAAGCGTTAAATAATTTTTAAGCATTTTTGCAGTTCAAACTAAAGAAAATGATTATTGATACACATTGTCACCTTTATCTTGATGAATTTAAAAATGATATAACGCAGGTGATGGATAGGGCAGGAGCAACGGGGGTAAAGAAATTTTATTTACCGGGTATAGACAGCACAGCAATAGATAATATGTTATTATTGGAAGAAAAATTTCCGGGAAAATGTTTTGCTATGATGGGATTACATCCTTGTTCAGTTAAAGAAAATTTTCAGGATGAATTGACAATTGTGAAAAAATGGCTTGCAAAAAGAAAATTTGCTGCAGTTGGTGAAATTGGATTGGATTTCTATTGGGATAAAACTTTTACAATACAGCAATATGAAGCTTTCAGAATGCAGATTGAATTAGCGTTGCAGTATAAGCTGCCCATTGTAATTCATACCAGGAATGCCATGCAGGAAACAATAGGTGTAGTTAAAGAATATGCACCACAAGGGATAAGGGGAATTTTTCATTGTTTTGGGGGTACTTATGAAAATGCCAAAGCCATAATTGATGCAGGGTTTTATTTAGGAATAGGGGGGGTGCTAACTTACAAAAAATCGGGATTGGCTGAAGTGTTGGATAAAATTGATCTAAAGTATCTGGTGCTGGAAACAGATTCACCTTATTTGGCCCCGGTTCCTTTTCGTGGTAAAAGAAATGAATGTAGTTATATAAAATACGTGGTTGAAAAATTAGCCGGTATAAAAAATGTATCTGAAAAAGAAGTGGCAGATATTACAAGTTCCAATGCAGAAAAAATATTCGGCTTATAAATGCTGAAACTGTATTTTTGCCTCCCGTTAAAATGTAAATTGACAGGGTGGGTGAAGGAGTCCCGATGCATCGGGAGAAAGTGTGAATAAGGGTAACGGGTATAAAATATATAAAAACTGGAGACTTGTCCGAGTGGCTGAAGGAGCACGCTTGGAAAGCGTGTGTAGGGGAAACTCTACCGAGGGTTCGAATCCCTCAGTCTCCGCATGAACCTCCAATGCATTAGAAATTGGAGGTTTTTTATTCCAGTATTTTTTCCATTTCAGTGCTTCTGGAGCCCTTTATTAATAGATTTGTATGTTTAAAATTTTGATCCCGAAACCAATGTTTAGCCTGAATTGAATTTTCGAAATTTATATATGGGTGATTAACTTTATTAAAGTCCCCACCTACAAGTACCACATTTTTCCATTTGTAATTATTGATCAGTTCAATCATTGTCTGATGTTCAGACAGGCTGTCTTTTCCCAGTTCCATCATTCCGCCAAGTATCAGTACTTTATCAGCTCCTTCCCCGTCCGTACCGGCACGGGTGGACATTTTTGCAAAATTTTCAATGGCTGCTTTCATACTGCTGGGGTTTGCATTATATGCATCCATGATAAATGTATTGGAACCTTTTTTTATTAACTGGGAGCGGTTGTTTGAAGGAAAATAATTTTCAATGGCTGATTTTATTTTTTCTGCAGGTACCTTAAAGTAATTACCAATAGTTACCGCCAGTAAAACATTGGGGAGATTATATTCTCCAATCATATTGGTTTTAATTATACCTGAAACTGCACCTGAAGATATTGACACCTCCAGCAATCCTGAGCTGTTTTTAACATAACCGGTGACTGCAGCATCATGGGTTCCGTAAGTAATAACATTTGCGATCCCTGCACTCATCTTTTGTAAATAATCATAGTCCCGCATAACAAAAGCAGTTCCATTGTGCGATCTTAAATAATCAAATAATTCACCTTTTCCTTTGCGAATTCCTTCCTCGCTGCCAAAGCCTTCCAGATGGGCTTTACCACAGTTTGTAATAACGCCATGAGTTGGCATACTGTATTTGCAATATTCCTCTATTTCTTTTAAATGATTGGCTCCCATTTCAATGATCGCCATTTCAGCATCACGTTTTATTTTTAAAATGGTTAAAGGAATACCTATATGGTTATTGAGGTTTCCTTCTGTAGTATAGGTTTTAAAAACAGTTGATAAAACCGCATTTATTAATTCTTTAGATGTTGTCTTTCCATTACTGCCGGTAACGGCTATAAACGGTATCTGCTTTTCTGAAGGCGATAAAATAAATTGCCTGCGGTGATGCAGGGCCAGATCCTGTAAAGTATGTAAAACATCATTTACTTTTATTATTCTGCTGCCGGCATTATCAATTTCTTCATCAACGATAGCAAAAGCTGCACCATCAGCGATGGCTTGTTTTGCAAATTGGTTTGCATTAAAATTTGGACCCTTTAAAGCAAAAAACAGATCTCCTTGTTTTAACTTCCGGGTATCTGTTTGGACAGCGGGATATTTTTGATATATATTGTATAATTCCTGAATTTGCATGTATCAAAATTAGGGGAGAAGTTGAATAAAAGGAATAAAAAAACCTCCCGCATGTTGGGGAGGTTTACTATTGAGTATGATTTAATTATTTCTTTTTCTTACGTGAATTTTGCTTACGGGTTCCAAAGATATTACCTTCTTTAAAACCAGGGCCTTCAGGTGGGCCTAAATAAGTTTGGGCACAACGGAAACCAACTGTACTGGCAGATTGACTTTCTTCCATAAACCTGCGGGTACCGGGTGATAGCCAATAAGGCCTGTCATTCCAGCTACCACCTTTTATTACTCTTGATTGATCACTAATTAATGAAGTGACTCCATAACCGTAAGTAACGCCACTTGCAGAATCTCCATCCAGGTAGTTGATCACATCATTTTTCTGATAATTGGTACGATTCTTAACTTCTTCATCAGAGATATCAATTTTTTTCAAACGTCCCATACTGTCTCTTTCATATTCACCACCTGTGTTTTTGTAATATTTCTGAAATTTATTACCACGGAAATAGTTAAAATCTTCACCATCAGTAGGCGTCATTGGTCTATACACATCACCAACCCACTCGCTTACATTACCACTCATATTGTATAAGCCAAATGCATTTGGGTAAAATGATTTTATATTTCCCGGAATGGCTGCACGGTCATTTAATCCACCTGCAACACCCATATTATCACCACTTCCGCGTTTGAAATTAGCTAAGAATTTTCCCTGCCAGCTTCCACGACGGTTATCACGTAATCCGTTTGGATTGTTGCTCCATGAATATATCTGTTGATTAGTAAATAACTCCTCACCGCTTTTTCCCTCTTTTTTACGGGGTGATGGATTTTGAGCCAACATGCCATAAGCGGCATATTCCCATTCTGCTTCAGTAGGAAGCCGGTAACCCATATTCAGTATTCCGTCGTCCATACGTACAGTAGCCCTTGGTTTACCGTTTACGTCTTTTAAATCCGACTTTTTTGGTTTATTTCTTCCCTGAATCATATCAGGGGCCATTAAATAAGTTTCCGTATTAAAAGACCCATCGGCACCTGCACCTTTCATTTCCCTTTTAATGGCATCTTTTTTAAGATATCCTTTTTTCTGTAGTGTTAATTCATTTACCCGGTCAGTTCTCCAAATACAAAAATCATGAGCCTGCCTCCAGCTTACTCCAACAACCGGATAGTAATTATAAGATGGGAAACGGAAATAAAATTCTACATAAGGCTCATTATAGGCTAATTCAGCACGCCAAACCAATGTATCAGGCAAGGCCTTGTTTAAAATATTGGTATCACTTGAAAAAGTATTTTCAAGCCAGTATAAATATTCACGATAGTGAACATTGGCTACTTCAGTTTCATCTATAAAAAAAGACGGGACAGTGATCCGGCGGGGTACATTATTCCAGTCACCCATTACATCTTCATCTTTGGCACCCATCACAAATGAGCCACCTTGAACAAAAACCAAGCCCGGGCCGGCTTTTGGATACTTAACTTTGGCAACATGGAAATTTCCCATGTTTTTATCATCATAATTCCATCCGGTAACAGATGATTTACCACTCTTTTTAGAACCACTCTTTTTACAGGCACTTAATGAAAGTGCAGCAACTAAAAGGATCAACAGGCTTTTTCCTGAAAATTGTTTTTTCATGTTCATTCGTTTATCGAATTGTTTAACGAAAGGTTTTCTTTATTATTGTATATGAGGTTATACTGGCTGCGAATATAAAGACTTTAAACGATATAGGATTAATTCAATATCATTTTTTAAAGTTAAAAAAGCATAAGCACAACTTATTATTCATCTATATCGCTTTTTTCAGAGGTATTATTGTATTTCAGGTGAGATTAGTTTTATTTAATAAATCCATTATATCTATAGTTTTTAGGTATTTCGGAAACCGGGTCCGTTTCTTTTGAATAAACAAAACAGAAAAATAATTGGATAAAACATGAAAAACTGTTTTTTACTTAAAGAAAACTTTATGCAGCTTATATGGAATTAGGTAACTATGTTTAAAGGGTGTTTACCTGAATGAATTAGTAATGGTCAATTTAATCATAAAAATGAAATAACCCGGCAGCCTGATTTAGGGTTTATAAAAAGGTTACGAAAGCCTGGGTTAAAATATGGTCTAAAATCATATTTAAACTGCTGTAAGTGCCTGTTTTCAATAATTTTAAAAGTAGAATTAGCTTAACAGTAATCAGGTTTTGGTGATTTTGGCAATAAAACCTGAATTAAAAAATGAAATTTTTATTTATTTATTTGGTTAATATAGTCAAGAGTTTTAAACTTGCACACTGTAAATGAAATAATGAATGTTGTATTAATCATTTGTTATTAGTTCATTAACAGGTTTAATTCAGGCTGATAGAAAAAAATGGGTTAATTAGATTTGCAGTAATTTAAAATTGTGGTTACCCGTTTACTGCAATAAACAACTCTTCAATATCGTTTATTGGGGAAATATGATATTTTAACTAAGGATTATTTGAAAAATTCAGCATTAATCCCCTTTTTTTACCACTTTAGTTGTAATCAGCAGGGAAAAAGCAATTACCTTAGCAAAGAATTTATTTTTTAGTTTTTTTTAACAAGATTTTATAATTTAGTTGTTCATTTCAATAAAACTGTTATTTTTACAATAGATTACAACCTTAAAAATTAACGCTTATAGAGGTACGTCTACCTAACCAAGACAAATCAAAACGCATGAAAAAAGTAACTTTGAAACTAACTGCCTTAGTTATGTTACTGGGAGGATCAATAACTGAATCTTTTGCCCAGAGCAACCAGAACACGATAAATGTTGTAACATCTGCTGTTCCATTTTTACGTATCTCTCCTGATGCCCGCAGTGGCGGAATGGGTGATGTGGGTATTGCAACTGCACCTGATGCCAATTCATCTTTTGCCAATATAGCCAGAACTCCATTTAGCACCAATAAGCTAGGTGTGGCTATTAACTATACACCATGGTTACGGGATCTTGGGGTTAATGATGTTTTTTTAGCATCACTGGCAGGATTTTACAAAATTGATGATCAATCTGCTATATCTGCTTCATTAAGGTATTTTAAGTTAGGCAGTATACAATTTACAGATGCTTCGGGAATGGATCTACAACAATATAACCCGAGAGAATTTGCAGTTGATTTAGGATATTCAAGAAAGCTTTCCAGCAAATTTGGATTAGGTATAGCCATAAGGTATATAAATTCTAATTTGGCAAGCGGTAATTTTGGAGGCCAAAATTATAAGGCCGGCTCTTCTGTTGCAGGGGATTTACATTTATATCATCATGGTGTAAAGGAAAATGGACAGGGGTTAAACTGGGGTATTACATTGAGTAATTTGGGCTCTAAAATATCTTACTCAAGTGATGCAACACAGAAAGATTATATACCTGCTAATTTAGGTATTGGCGTGGCTTATACAAAAGTATTTGATGAAGCTAATAAAATAACTTTCGCTCTTGATCTGAATAAATTATTAGTACCTACTCCACCAATATTAACAAATGGAGCAAATCCTGCAGCTGATTCTGCTGATTTACGTAAATATCGTAATCAAAGTGTTGCCAGCAGCTGGATTAAGTCATTTGGAGACGCTAATGGAAAGTTGAATGAAGAGATACAGGAAATAAATATTGCTGTTGGTGCTGAATACTGGTATAATAATCAATTTGGTTTCAGGGCTGGATATTTTTATGAGAATCCTCAAAAAGGAAACAGAAAATACTTTACAGTTGGTGCTGGTATCAGATACAGTGTAGCTGCATTAAATTTCTCTTATATTTTCCCTACAGGTAGTGGTGTTACCCGTATCCCTTTATCAAATACGTATCGTTTTGGTCTTGTGTTCGATATGCCTGAATAATAATATTTTTTTCATTAAAAAATGCGTCAAGCCTAGTGTTTGACGCATTTTTGTTTTCAGAATCAATCAAAATTGCGGATATTTACAGAATAAAATAAAAAATGTCATATAGAATTGGTTCAGGTGTTGATTTTCACCGGTTAGTGGAAGGAAGGGATTTATGGATAGGGGGTGTTACAATTCCACATTCTAAAGGCGCTCTGGGGCATAGCGATGCTGATGTTTTGTTACATGCCATTTGCGATGCAATTTTAGGAGCTTTAGCGCTTGGCGACATTGGTTATCATTTTCCGGATACCGACCCGGCTTATAAAAATATTGATAGTAAAATACTACTTAAAAAATGCTTTGATTTGATGGACAGCAGGGGCTATAAAATTATTAATATTGATAGTACCTTATGCTTACAAACTCCCAAAATAAAACCATATATATTACTGATGCAAGATGTAATTGCGGCAATTTTAAATATTAATGTTGATGATATTTCTATTAAAGCCACAACTACTGAACATTTAGGTTTTATAGGGAGGGAAGAAGGATTAAAAGCTTATGCCACTGTTTTACTTAGTTTAAAATAATTCTAAAAATTCATTTTTTGAAAAAAATATTTTTTATATTTCTCTTTCTTTTTTTTGTGACTTTCATATTTGCACAAAAACAGGCAAATACCTGGTATTTTGGTAACAGGGTTGGGCTTGATTTTAACCAGGTACCGCCGCTGGTATTAAGAAATGGTACAGCAAATTCACAAGAGGGCAGTGCCGCTATGTCTGATAACAACGGGAAATTGCTTTTTTATACAAACGGCAAATCTGTTCAAAACAGGAAGCATGAAATAATGGTAAATGGAGGTGGTTTAAAAGGAGACCTTAGCAGTACCAATAATACAGTTATTGTTCCCTTGCCTGGGAATGACAGTGTTTATTATTTGTTTACCATCGGGTCTGCAAGAGAAGAATTTCCCCAATTTTCTTATAGTATTATTGACATGAAAGCAGATGGAGGATTTGGTGCAGTAACCCAAAAAAATGTTTTTATTGAAGATGGTACCCTGGAAAAATTAGCGGCTATCAGACATTGTAATAACCGGGATTTTTGGGTGGTTATCCGTAAATGGCAAACAGACGAATACCATACCTATTTGCTTACTGCTGCAGGCCTTAATCCTGTTCCTGTTATCAGTAATACCGGACTGATAGTAACAGGTCAGATCAATAATTCAATAGGTACTTTAAAGTTTTCAAGTAAAGGCAATAAACTGGCTGCCGTTCATTCTTTTGATAATGATGCTGTTGAACTGATGGATTTTGACAATACAACCGGCGTGTTGTCAAATACGGTTTTATTTATGCCAAATGCTATTCCACACCAATCTACTTTTACCGGTGGTTATGGTGCAGAGTTTTCGCCAAACGGTAATTTATTGTATGTATCAACAAACAATTCTCCGGTTGACCCCGCAACGTTGTATCAATTTGATATTACTTCAAATAATGCGGCAACAATTCTTGCTTCAAAACAAATTATAGCCCAAACCACGCCCTGGTTTGCAGGTGCTTTGCAGTTGGGGCCTGATAAAAAGATTTATATGGCCATGTGGAATGATACAGCTATTTCTGTAATTGATAATCCGGATATTTATGGGCCGGGTTGTAATTTTGTGTTCAATAAAATTTTCCTTGGTCCGGCTAATACGTATCCATTGCAATTTGGGTTACCCAATATCATGCAAAGCTATTTTGATATTAATTCAAATCCTTATGATTTTAACCGTTTGGGGAGTTGTTCAGATCTGGCCGTAACATTTACGATCAACCGGCTAAATGGTATCGATTCTGTTAAATGGGAATTTGGTGACGGACAGCGATCTCAGTTATTGCAACCAACAAATACTTATATTATTCCCGGTTTTTATGATGTTAAACTGATCGTGTATAAGGTAGATTGTTCGGGATTAAATGATACAATAACCAGGAAAATCTGGATAACAGACAATACCCAATTTTTAGGATCTGATACATCCAGTTGTACTGATTTGACATTAGACCTTGGCGTTAATGAGGTTTTTGGAGTAAATTATTTATGGAATACGGGATTTAACGGAAGCCGTATAACTACAACAGGTTTTGGTGCATATTGGCTTGAAATGGAACAGAACGGTTGTAAAGTTCGGGATACGGTTACTGTAATTTCTAAACCCAAGCCTGTTATAAACCTGGGACAGGATACATCCATTTGTTTAAATAAACCAATTATTTTAATTGCAGGTAATACCAATGTGGATACTTATTTATGGAATACCGGCGAAACAACCCCCTTTATCACTATAAACAAAACAGGTAAATACTATGTTACAGTTTCTCTAAATTCCTGTACCGCTTCCGATACCGTAGAAGTATTTCCGGGAGATTGCGAAATTTTTATTCCTTCTGCATTTACTCCAAATCAGGACAATAAAAACGAAACCTTTGGTATTATAAATGATGTTGCCCTGAATGATTTTTCTTTACAGATTTATAGTAAATGGGGGCAGATAATTTTTAAAACTGATAACATATCCCAAAAATGGGATGGAACATTTAAAGGGAAAAATATGCCTAATGGTGCATACATCTGGATATTACATTATGTTAACAATAAAGGATTAAAAAAGTATATGCAGGGTACAGTTATGCTTATTCGATAATTCTGTTTGTTAAAATAATAATTCTTATATAATTTCCTAAGTACATTATTAACTTTGCCAGCATGGAGAATATTCAGGTCAATGTTATAAATACATCCTCTAATCCATTACCGGCTTATTCAACAAAAGGATCGGCCGGTATGGATTTAAGAGCCAATTTACAGGAACCGGTTACTTTACAGCCATTAGAACGAAATTTGATTACAACAGGGCTTTTCATTGAGTTGCCTGTTGGATACGAAGCTCAGATAAGACCCAGAAGCGGGATGGCCATTAAACAGGGAATAACCTGCTTAAATTCACCGGGTACAGTAGATTCTGATTACCGGGGTGAATTAAAAATTATTCTGATAAATCTTAGCAATATAGCGCAGGTTATTAACCATGGTGACCGTATTGCCCAGCTGGTGATCGCAAAAACTGAAAAAGCAGCATTGATTTTAGTTACTCAGCTGAATGAATCAACAAGAGGAGACGGGGGGTTTGGTCATACAGGTATTATTTAAAAAACACGTTCAGCAAAAAACAATGAAAAATATATTCTCTCTTTGTATTTTTTTCTTTATAATCTTTACGTTATTTAGTTGTAAAACCATTAAGCAAATCAATAAAGCGATAGCTCCAAAAGATACGACTGGCATAATTATGGTTGATCAATCAAAAACAGATTCACTTTTGATGATTAAAAATACCATTGAAAATTTAAATCATAATTATATTGATTTTAAAACATTTAATGCAAAGATTAAAGTTGAATACCTGGACAGTAAGGGAAAACAACCTGATGTAACTGCTATCGTGCGGATTATTAAAGACAGTGCTATCTGGATTTCACTTACTGCTTCTATTCTTAATTTTGAAATTTACAGAGCACTTATAACCAGGGATAGTGTTATACTGCTGAATAAACAGGAACGGGAAGTACAATACAGATCACTTGATTATTTACAGGAAGTAACAGAGATCCCTTTTGATTATAAAACCCTGCAGGACCTGTTGATCGGTAATCCTGTATTTTTAGACAGTAATATTGTATATTATAAAAAAACAGAAGATCAGATTTTGTTTTCAATGGTTGGCAATTATTTTAAACACTTGTTAACACTTTCGGGCAATAATTATTTCTTAATACACAGTAAACTGGATGATGTGGATATTACGCGAAACCGGACAGCCGACTTAACCTACTCCGATTATGAAAATAAAAGCGGTTTTAATTTTTCAACCTACCGGGAAATAACGGTTTCTGAAAAAAATAAACTGGATATCAGGCTCAATTTTAAACAGTATGAGTTTAACAAAGAATTATCAGTTTCATTTAACATCCCCAAAAATTATAGTCGCAAGTAAACGTTATTTGTAATTAATGATAACTATGGGTTTAATAAGTGATTTTATTTACTTTTTTGCTAGTATTTTTTAATTAATATCTAATTACCGGCCATGTTTAAATTCTTTTTTTCTCTTGCTTTATTTTCTTTTACCTGCATCCAGGTATTTGCGCAGCAGGAAACCCGTGAAGAGCTGGAAAAGCAGCGTATACTGCTTAAAAAAGAAATGGAGCAGACTCAAAATCTCCTGAATAGTAATAAGGCAAAGACAAAAGAAAACTTAGTTCAATGGAAATTGATCAATGATAAAGTAAACCTGCAAAACAGAATTATTGATAATATCAGTAAGGATATTAATTTACTTGACAATAATATTTACAATAATCAAAGGGAAATTAACCGGTATAATAAATTACTTGATACTTTAAAAGAAGAATATGCTAAAAGTATGGTTTATGCATACAAGAACAGAAGTAATTATGATTTTATGAATTTTATTTTTTCAGCTGCCAGTTTTAATGATGCAATACGCCGCATAGCTTATTTAAAATATTACAGATCTTACAGGGAGAAGCAAGGTGAAAATATATTAAGAACCCAGGATCTTCGTAAGCAGCGTATTGATGAGTTGGGTGGCATTAAAGCGAGTAAAAGTGAAGTGTTGAAAACCAAGGATAAGGAAATGGGCTCACTGGAAACCCAGAAACTGGAGAAAGACAGGGTAATGAATGAATTAAAAAAACAGGGAAAACAATTAAATAACCAACTTTCTGCTTATAATAAGCAAATGAAAAAAGTTGATAATGCCATAAATGCTGCCATCAAAAAAGCCTTGGCTGATGCCACAAAAGCAGCTTTGAAAAAAGCTAAAGAGGATGAAGCAAAAAGACTGGCATTGGAAAAAGAAAACAATAAAGCAAATACAAACACTGCCACTGTACCAAACAAAGCAGTTACAACACCCCCTGTTAGATCAGAAACAAAAAAGGTGCCGCCAAGTGTTTTATTAAATGCAGGTAACCTGGAGTTAAATGAAAATTTTATAAAAAATAAAGGCGCATTACCATGGCCGGTAGATAAAGGATATCCAATATTACATTTTGGCAGAAATCAATTGCCAAGCGGAACCGTTTTGGATATAACAGGTATAACCGTAGCAACAGATATAGGCAGTAATGTTAAATCTGTTTTTGATGGTGTTGTATCCAACATCGTTTATATTGAAGAAATGCAGGTTGTCATCATACAGCATGGTAAATATTTCAGTACTTACAGTAACTTAGGAAGTGTAACGGTACAGCGTGGCCAGAATATTAAAACCGGCCAGGTAATTGGTAAGGCCGCTGCTAACCTGGATGGCATTGGTGCAGTAGATTTTTTCATCAATGATGAAAGAGATAATATTGATCCTGAAAAGTGGTTGAAAAAATAGCCTTAAATCATCCGTTTGTATAATGCCTCATATAAAGGCACTATATTTTCAATATCGAATTTTTTAGCCTGCACCAGGGCATTGGCTTTAAATTTTTTTAAAGTGATTTCATCCTGTAAAATGTGTAAGGCATTTTTACTCATGTCATCCACATCTCCAACATCACTCATAAAGCCGGAATAACCATTTATATTAATTTCGGGTAAACCTCCTGCATTGGTTGAAATTACCGGAACTTCAGCCGCCATGGCTTCTAAAGCCGCCAAACCAAAACTTTCGTATTCGCTGGTTAATAAAAACAGGTCGGCAATTGGTAAAATATCTTCCATTTGTTCCTGCTTACCTAAAAATTTTATGGTATTATGTGATTCACATTTTCTGGCATCGGCTTCAATATGGGTCCTTTCGGGCCCATCACCCAATAACAATAAAGTTGCAGGCATTTTTTTCTGTATCAGTAAAAAGGCAGCAACTACATCTTCAACCCTTTTTACTTTTCTGAAGTTTGATGCATGTACAATTATCTTTTCACCATTAGGGGCAATCAACTTTCTAAAAGCATCTACCGGCTGCCTATGAAAACGCTTTACATCTACAAAGTTGTGAATCACTTCAATATCTTTTTCAATAGTAAAATTTTTAAATGTTTCTTCTTTCAGATTTTGAGAAACAGCAGTGAGTGCATCACTTTCATTCATAGAAAAAGTTACTACCGGGCTATAGGTCTTATCTTTCCCAACAAGCGTTATATCTGTTCCATGCAATGTTGTAATAACCGGTATTCTTATCCCCTGTTTAGCCAGAATTTGTTTGGCCATATAAGCAGCTGAAGCATGAGGTATTGCATAATGTACATGTAAAAGTTCTACATTATTATTGAGAATAACGTCTACCATCGTACTGGCCAGCGCTGTTTCATAAGGCGGATAATCAAAAAGGGGATAGGTAGGTACCCTTACTTCGTGATAAAAAATATTGGCATGAAAGCCACTGAGCCTGACTGGTTGCTGGTAAGTAATAAAATGTATATTATGCCCTTTATCGGCCAATGCTTTGCCCAGTTCTGTTGCCAAAACGCCACTACCGCCGAAAGTAGGGTAACACACAATACCTATATTCATGAAAAGATTTTTATAATGTAAGTAGATTGAACTGCAATTTACAGATTTATTTTTCAGCATTCTTTCCGTTCATAGATTGATTTTAAATCACTAAGTTTGTTTCCTTAACCATCAATATGAACAAAAAATTTTTTTCCGTTTCAGTTATTACTTTTCTTTTATCGGTTTCGGTTATAGCTCAAACCAATGACTCATTGGCCATTCGTAAAATTTCTAACGAAATTCTTGCAAAGGGCACTGCTTATGAAAACCTTCGTTTTCTGTGTAAGCAGGTTGGCCCACGCTTAAGTGGCTCACCCCAGGCACAAATGGCAGTTGAGGCTACCTATAAGATGCTTAAAGATGCCGGTGCAGATACAGTTTACCTGCAACCCTGTATGGTGCCCCATTGGGTTAGAGGAGAAAAAGAAAAGGGTACTATTAAATTGCCTGATGGCTCTACTTATAAGCTTCGTTTATGTGCCCTGGGTAATTCCGAAGGCACAGGAAAAAAGGGAATAAAAGCCCCGGTAATTGAAGTGAAAAACTTTGATGAGTTGAACAAATTGGGAACTGAAGGTATTAGAGGAAAAATAGTTTTCTTTAATTTTCCGATGAACCCAACTTATGTAAGATCTTTTATGGCATATGGCGAAAGCGGAGCTTACCGTACAAGGGGGCCTGCAAGGGCTGCAAAATATGGTGCTGTGGGCGTTATGGTGCGCTCCTTGGCATCTAACTTAGATGACTTTCCGCATACCGGAGCTACTTTATACAATGATTCTTTTCCAAAAATTCCGGCAGTAGCCATTAGTACCAATGATGCAGAATGGTTAAGTAATCAGCTTAAAAATAATCCCGTTGCATCCGCCTTTATCAGAACAACCAGTACGATGTTACCCGATGCCCCCTCCTTTAATGTAGTGGGGGAGATAAGGGGTACCGAATTTCCGAATGAGATAATAACCGTTGGAGGACATTTAGATAGCTGGGATCTGGCAGAAGGTGCACAGGATGATGGCGCAGGTTGTGTTCAAAGTATAGAAGTAATTCGGGCGTTCAAAGCACTTGGCTTAAAATCAAAAAGAACCATCAGGGCTGTGATGTTTATGAATGAAGAAAATGGCGGAAGAGGTGCCACTGCATACCTGGAAATGGCCAAAGCAAAAAATGAGAAACATATTTTTGCACTCGAAAGTGATGCAGGCGGATTTACGCCACGTGGATTTGGGTTTGACATGAGTGACGAAAAAAGACAAAAAGTAATGGATTGGAAAAACTTATTTTACCCGTATGGGGTGCATGAGTTATCTGCCGGGGGGGGTGGTGCAGATATAGGGCCTTTAAAACAAATTGGTGCTGCATTGGCAGGGTTTAGCCCGGATAGCCAGCGTTATTTTGATTTACACCATGCCGCTACCGATACTTTTGAAGCTGTTAGTAAAAGAGAGCTTCACCTTGGTGCTGTAAACATGACAGCATTAATTTACCTGGTTGATAAATACGGGTTGTAATAATTAACTATTAAAAAACATTTATGGAAAATGGAAAATTTGAACAGGTTGAAAATAAGCAACCGAAGAAAAAAAATGGATTCCGGAAATTTTTATGGCGATTTTGTATTGCCGCTGTTTTAGTTATTTCATTTTTAGTGTACTGGTATTATTATAATGTAAAGAGTGATGGCACCCGAACTGTTTACCTGGTAAAGGTTTCGCGTAAGGGCGATCTTTTTAAAACCTATGAAGGAGAAGCATTGGTAAGTATTGGAGCAAATCCTCAAACATCTATTACAGCTGATAAATTTATTTATTCAGTTGCCAACAAAGCTTTATACGATTCACTCACAAAATACGAAGGGCAGAAAATGACCTTAAGGTACCATCAATACCGTAAAATACTCCCTTGGCGTGGCGATAGTCAATATATTGTTATAGGCATAGATAAACCTGCGTTTTAAATAATTACGCCTGTAATAAAAAGATAACCGGCTTTTTATGAAAGTCGGTTTTTTCTTTCTTCCAGTCTGCAATAGTTTTTGTTTTTATGTATTCATGGGGGCCTGTTAGTTCTGCTGCAATACAAATTTTGGTAAGAGGCTTACAGATTTTTAATAAGGTCTCCAGCAGCTGATTATTGCGGTAAGGTGTTTCAATAAATATCTGGGTATTGTTTTTCTTTTGCGATGAAATTTCCAATGCTGAAATGGATTTATTTCTTTCCAGACTATCAATTGGCAAATAACCGACAAATTCGAACTGTTGCCCGTTCATACCACTTGCCATGAGTGCCAGCAGGATAGAACTTGGTCCCACAAGAGGTTTTATGGCTGCATTCATTTCCTGTGCTGCTGCAATTAACAGCTGTCCCGGATCTGCAATACCCGGGCAGCCTGCTTCGCTGATGATAGCTATGTTTTTTCCTGCTGAAACTTTTTGACGGAAAATATCCAGTACATCATTTTCTGCCTTATGAATTGTAAACCATTCGTAATCATCAATAACTATTTCTTTACAAATACTTTTTAAAAAACGTCGGGCAGTTCTTTCATTCTCGGCAAAAATAACCTGGCAGTCTTTTACAGCATCAATTATATATGGCGGTATAGTATGTATTGCAGCTTCATCTAAAACAGATGGGATAAGATATACAATTGATTGCATGGTTATAAATTAATTTTGCCTGCAGTGCTGATACCTGCATTTTTGGAATTGTATAAACTTATAGTTGCAGCAATCACAGCGTAACTCGGTGCCAGGATCCAGCCCAGGACCGGAATGATGTGCATTAAATAAAAAATGATCCCATTGCCAATTGCAAGCCCTTTATGCCTCCCGATAAACTGGATGCTTTGTGCAGTCGATAATTTATTTCGTTCACAACTGTAATCCAGCATGGAGAAACCCAGGTAATAACATTCAATCAATAAAGCCAGTAAAGGCGTAACCCAGCCTATTAAAGGTATAAATGATAAAATTAAAATGGATATGGTATAAACAGTTTGCCAAAGCATATTGCGTAAGGCCAACCTTATACCACGTACTATGTCTTTCATCAATTGTTTAAAACTAAAAGGAAATTCTCTGCCTTCCATGATGGATTCTGTCTTTTCACTTAAATAGGCAAATAATGGGGATCCAATGATCAGGAATAAATATTTAAACAAAGAAAAGTAGAATAACATTAAAACGAGGTGAAGTACTAACTGGCCAAAGATCAGTAAAAAACTAAGCCAGCTGCTTTGCATTTTATCCATCCATTCTTTAACCCCTGTTTTAACCAGCATAAATTCAATAGCACTGCTGCTGGATATCCAGAATAAATAAATACCCAGGCAAAACAAAACTGCATATATAAAGCCGGGAATAAAAATCCACTTCCACAACCGGTGCTTTATAATAAACCGGTGCGTTTGAAGATATGCCTGGATAGATGTAATGATCTCTTTGAGCATGTATTAAATCAATTGGTTTTTGGTAGTATTATGTATTTTAGCTTTAAAGTTAAATAATATAATGAAGAAGTTACCGATTCAATTTTATGAAAGAAATGATGTAGTTAAAATCGCAAAAGAATTAATAGGCAAAATTGTTGTAACAGCATTCGAAGGGTTAACAACAGCAGGCAGGATCGTTGAAACGGAAGCTTATATAGGGCTTATTGATAAAGCATCTCATTCATTTGGCGGCAAACGTACAACCCGTAATGAACATATGTATGCATCAGCAGCAACTGCTTATGTTTATATCTGTTATGGGATGCATCATCTTTTTAATGTGGTAACCAATAAGAATGATATTCCGGATGCAGTTTTGATACGGGCAGTTGATCCCTTGAAGGGGGTTGATCTTATGCTTAAAAGAACGGGCAAAATAAAATCAGATAACAGCTTAACAAAGGGCCCCGGCAATGTTTCTAAGGCTTTAGGTATTTCAAAAGATCATTCAGGTACAAACCTTTTACATCATGAAATTTATATTACGGAAGATGAATTTATTATTCAAAATAAATTAATTGGCACAAGCAGGCGGATTGGAGTGGAAAGTTCGGGTGAGGCTGCATTAATGCCATACCGTTTTTATGTAAAAGGGAACAGGTTTGTAAGCAGTTATCCCAATAAATGATACCAGCCTGATTTACCATTTGGCCCAAAAGTGCCCGGGAATTTTTTGATGGAATTATACCACTGAAATACTGTTGCGCTAAAATACATTTCATATCAACATAAATGGCCGAATGTAAAAACCCCGTACAGTTTTGGCCAGTACGGGGTTTGATTTATGAAAATAACAGGGTTTGATTATCTTACAACAACCTCACCAGTTTTTATCTTATTACCATTAGCTTCTCTTAAAACAATAAAATATACGCCCGAACCATTACGGCGCATATCTATAGGGTGTAATTGATATGGCTGTGTAACTTCATATTCCTGTGTATGTACCCTTCGGCCATAACTATCATAAATGGTTATGCTTTGTTTTGTCTTGTTTGTATTGGAAGCACCGGCAGTATAATACGAAACAGTAAACCTGCCATCGTTGGGGCTTGGGAATACAAACAGTTTGGTACTTGGCAAAGCTGTTATATCTATTAATTCTGACTGGCAGCTGCCTGTAGCACTCGTTACAATAACCCGGTAACTACCCAATGAGTTAACAGTTGCAATTAAAGAATTTCCGGTAGCTGGTTGTAACACAGCATTTAAATACCAGGCAAAACTTAAGCCCGGTGCCGGTGTTACATTTACGGTTAATGTTGTTTGTTGACCGGCTAATAATGCAGTTGCTGAAGCAGAGATAACAGGTTGAGGTGTAACATTAAGTATTGCACTGTTTGAATTTATAGCAGCACAGGGAGCTGTGCCGGTTATAAGTGCCCGGTACTGGTAACCATTCATGCCTGCAATAACAGCGGTGAGGGTTAACGTGTTTGTTGAAGCACCACCATAAATTCCGCCATTTGTAATATTAGTCCAGGGGCCACCTGCACCTGCTGTGCTTAACTGCCATTGATAAGTTGGGGAAGTACCGGTTACAGCTGTGGTAATACTGGTAGAGCCAGTTGCACAAATATTAATATTTGCTGCCGGCTGTGTGGTAATATTTATTGGTGTATTAACAGTTAATGCTGCTGCATTACTGTTGGCAGCAGGTGTACAGGTGCCACTTACAACACAACGGTATTGATAACTATTCATAGACGCTGTTGCACCACTGATGGTTAAAGAAGCTGTTGTTGCTCCGCTGTAAACCCCGCCATTCGTAATATCCAACCATGGTCCACCGGCACCCGTGGTACTTAACTGCCATTTATAAGATACCGAAGTACCATTTGCAGCAGCGGTATAAGTAGTATTACCGCCCACGCATAGTATTGTAGATGCGGCCGGCTGTGTTGTAATAGCAGGAGCAGTATCTACAGTTAATATACCAGGGATTGAATTTACAGAACCACAAGGTGCTGTTCCTGTAACAATACAACGGTATTGGTAAGTGTTCATACCTGCAGTTACGCCTGATAAGGTCAATGTATTTGTTGCAGCGCCACTATATACTCCGCCATTTGTAATAGTAGTCCAGGAGCCACCATTATTAATACTTTCCTGCCATTGATAAGCAGGTGCGGTACCGGCAGCAGCTATAATAAAGCTGGTAGTTGCTCCGGCACATATGGTTGCATTGGCTGGCTGTGTTGTAACACTAACCGGGGTGTTTACGGTTAATGCCCCACAGTTTGAAGTTGCGGCAGGAGCACAGGTTCCGTTGATCAAACAGCGGTAACCAAATCCATTCATTGCAGGAGTAGCCGCAGTTAAGGTTAAGGTAGCTGTAGTTGCACCGCTATAAATTCCTCCATTAGCAATATTATTCCATGGCCCGCCACATCCAGTAGCACTCTCCTGCCATTGATAGGTAAGATTTGCTCCTGTAGCCGTTACACTAAAGCTGCTTACATTACTTCCGCCGCAAACTGTTGTATTTACAGGTTGGTTTGTTATGGCGGGTGCAGTTTGTACGGTTAATAAAGCTGCATTAGAATTTGTTGAACCGCACAGTACAGAAGCTATACAACGGTATTGATAACTGTTCATAACAGCAGTTACAGCAGTTAAAGTTAACGTTGCCGTTGTTGCGCCTGAATATACGCCGCCATTGGCAATATTTGTCCAGGGGCCGCCTGCACCGGCAGTGCTTAATTGCCATTGGAAGCCCGTAGCCGTTGCAGATACTATATTGAAACTTGTATTAGTGCCGTTGCAAATTATTTGTGCGGCAGGTTGTGTGTTAATAGCTGGACCTGTACCCGGGCTTACAATGTAAGTAAGTAATACGTTATTTACCTCTGCACCAGCAGTACCTGTAATGGTAATATTGTAAGTACCTGGTGAAAGTGTATTAACTCCATTCAATGTAACTACAGTACTGTTACCGGGTATTACCGGGTTAACAGAATAACTGACTGTTGTACCAGCAGGATTACCCGTTGCTACCAGGTTAATGGGGGTAACAAAACCAAGTACACTGGTTGTAGATAAAGTGATGTCAGCCGTAGCACTACCACAGGCTACTGTAGAACTGGAAGGAGGAATAAAAGTATAGGTAGGATTACTTGATGCAGTAATAGTAAAGTTGGCATTAGAAATATCAAAGAAAATATTTCCAAGTGCTTCTACTTTGATCCTTGCTGTTGTTGTAGCCGAATTGGGTATCGTAACTGCTTCGGTACCGTCGTTTGGAGTACTGGCTGAAATTATCGTTGGATACGTTAAGCCCCCGTCAGTAGATAATGAAATCATCACATTAGCAACACTGATTGGTGCTGCATTACTGCCAACTACATTCCAGGTGATGGTTTGTGTTGAACTGCCCGCATAGTTTTCACCACCATTTGGTGCAGTAACTGCAAAGGGGCCGGGGGTTGCAATGGTATTAATCTGAAAAATACCTGTATATCCTGCCTGGCAGCCATCACCACCGGTTACTATACCACCGCCACCTGCACGGTTATCTCTTACTGTTAACCTGAATTTTATTGCACGGGCAACCTGTGGAAGTGTTTCACCTTTTAAACCTCCCATCGCTGAAGGGGGGTTAGCAGGGTAATTGGCAAGTATTACAGCAATATCTGGGAAAGTACGTTCGCCAACGGTTTTAGGAATTCGTGATTTGAAAAGAGGAGCAGTTGTACTATTGGCTCCATTATTCCATGCACCGGCTGTACCCAGATCCCATTCTTCCCAACAAAAAGTTAGGGGGTCATTATTAGCATCAGTAGCTGTACTACTTAATGTAAATGGTGTGCCAATTGGAATATTTGCTCCATTATTATTCATGGATGTAATTACAGGAAGTATATTTCCATTACTGGTAATTGCTGCACATGTACCTCCATTACCTGCCGCATAGTTACTTATTTCATCAAAACTAACTGTATGGAAAAAAGGGTCGCTGTTTGGCTGAATATTATCGGAACCGCAAATACCGGCATAACCCTGTATTGTTGTAGCGCTTCCTACTTCATAAGCAGTACCTGCATTCCGGTTACCACCGCCACAACTCGAGGTCATACTGTTAAAAGTATGGTTGCCTCCATATTGGTGTCCCATTTCATGAGCTACGTAATCAATATAAAAGGGGTCGCCAACAGGATTGGATAACCCGGTTACACCACCCGCTTTACTACCTGTACAAATAACGCCTAAAAAAGCTACACCACCACCCCCTGTGCTGAATACATGGCCAATATCATAATTGCCAGATCCAATTACAGAGTTACAGGTATTTATATTTTGTGAAAGCATTGCTCCTCCATTATTATTCGAGTAAGGATCGGTTGCTCCATCAAGAAAAATAAGCAAATCATTATTGGGCACAAGCTCCATCTTTACAGAAGCTTCTGTTTCATAAACACCGGTCACCCTGTTCACGGCAACTAATATGGCTGCTGCTGTAAGCGGAACAGTTGGAGCCAGTGGAGAACAAACAGCAACCGCATATTCACCCGTACAGGCTAATGCCAACCTGTAAGTATATAATTGAGTTCCCCTGCATGGCCCTGCCGCAACAATTGAAGGGGCATTCGGATTTTCAGGTAACAGGCAATTAAAGGGAATGATTCTGTTGAAATCCCTGCTATAATAACTCATATAATTATTTATGTCTCCTTTTGCATAAGGGTCAATAAAAATTCTTCCGGTAGCTGCTGATAATATTTGTGCACTAAAACCCCAATAAGGGCTATAATCAAAACGTATAGTAGCATAAGGATCGGTTATACCCTGACCTGCAAAGGTTTTCATTTCCGGGAATTTTGCCTCCAGGCCAGGTGCCATAATACTGCTTTCCCAAACATGAAACCTGGCTATTGAACCATCCGGCATTGGCAGTTCCAATACAGGAGCAAAATTTCTGTTCACTACATTTTTTTCTGATGGGAGTGACCACAAAAAGCTTTTAAGCTGATTAACATTGGCCTGAACTGTATTGTATTTGGTTGGGATTATTACCCGCTTGTGATTACCTAACAAAATTGCATTTTCACTAACAACAGTAAAAAATGCATTTTGTGCCTGTAAATAGATTGAAGTTGCTGAAAAAAGAAAAAGCAATAAAAAACACTGGTAGATTTTTTTCATAAAAAAATTATTGATTGAAAATCAGAACAAATTTTTTGTCTGGTTTGTTGAATAGATTGAATAAATAATATGTTTAAAAAGGATTCTTTTTTCTTTTTAAACCCTTTAAATTACAATTCAATTATTTAAACCGTATTCCTTTTCTTTATTGAAAGTGAAAATAGGCATTAAACAATTAGTTTAAAATTTTGGACAGGGGATGCCTTTATAATCTGCAGGTCTTTTAATAAATATTACCGAAAATTCTGATCCACCCCTGGAAGCAGTCGCCGCTTTTAAATTCGATATATTAAAATCATAGCTTGCTCCAATTCTTAATCCGCCAAATTCTAACCCAACATAAGGGACAATGGCATCATTTAATCGTACCCAGCTACCCAGGTAGATACTGCTGGGATTTTCTACATCCTGGTTTAAATTAACTGCAAGTGCAGCTCCAACAGTTGTTTCGCTGGCTTTGTTTTGAATTTGATGAATTAAAGATGTATGTACTGTCAGCAGATCAGATAATGGGAATGAGCCTCCACCATGAATAGAAATACGACCGCTTAAATACCAGTTCTTATCTTTGAAACCAACTTTTGGCCGGTTAATATGATACATGGATGCACCCAGGTAAAAGTTATTTTCTCCATTGGAAGAGCCTGAATACAATAAACCTGCATTTACATCAATATAACTTTGATTATTTCCGTTTGTTATTATATCCGATGTGGTTCCTGTAAACCCATTTTGGGTAAGCATATCTTCAAAAGTTAACTTGCTTACATCTAAGTTAAGGCTGGAATAAGTAGCCTGAAAACCTGCACCGATAGTACTGTACCCATTTTCATCCAATGCCTTATGATAAGACATGGAAAGTGACCCGTAATTTAATTTAAGGATACTGTTGGCACTGGCATCAGTTAAACCTGATAAACCTACTCCAAAAACATCATTTTCAGGTATTCTGGTCTTTAAGATCGGAAAATCTATTGATGCACTGGTTGTTACATAAGCTTTCGGAATAGATGGCCATTGGTCCCTGTGATTGGCAGCCAAACGCCATGAACCGCTGAACTTACCCGTAAAAGCCGGGTTTAAAGTAAGTGGGGAACTAAAAAATTGCGAAAAATGCGGATCCTGGGCTTTAACCATCTGGGCAAGCAATAGGGCACAAATAAAAACCGGTAGTTTTCTCATTTTCATTGATAATTCAGAACAATAAAGATAAGGATTTGGATTAAAAAGCTGCATATAAAAGTTTGAGGTTAGCGTTTAGTTTTTTTAATTTCTCTAATTGCCTGGTTATGTTTAGAGTATTATATATAATTATTTTATAAAATTATATATATTTTAAATTTGCAGTATCAAGCTTCAAAAATCTTAGCCCTGCATTTTGGCCCCAAAAGCAAGGTCTCCGGCATCTCCCAGGCCAGGTACGATATAGCCTTTGGCTGTAATTTCATCATCAATATCCCCGCACCAAATGGTGGCTTTGGGATAAGCTCTGGTTACATATTCTATGCCAACTGTACAGGCAATTGCACAAACAATATGCATTTCTTTAATAGTGCCTTCTTCTTTTAAAAATTCTATTGACTTAACCAATGAAGATCCGGTTGCGATCATAGGATCGCTGATAATAATGATCCGGTTTTCAATTTCGGGGCAGCTCATATATTCCATGTGGATATCAAAACTGCCATCAGGATTATGTTTTCGGTAGGCACTGATAAATGCATTGTCAGCTTTGTCAAAATAATTAAGTAGTCCCGTATGCATGCCCAATCCTGCACGTAAAATAGTTGCCAACACCGGTTGTTCAGTTAATACTTTACTGTTACTGATGCCTAATGGGGTGGTAATTTCTTTTTCTTCCCAGGGCATTTTTTTACTGATCTCATAGCCAATCACTTCTGCAATACGCTCCAGGTTGTGCCTGAAACGCATACGGTCCTTTTGAATTTCTATATCCCTTAATTCACTTACCCAATTACTTACCAATGAATGTTTTTCGCTGAGATTGATTACCATAATAATAGTTTTAGACCCTTCTGACTCTTCTAAAGGTAAAGCACAAACAGCAGATTTTAGCGTAGATAATATTTCATTTTTTTGTTAACAGCTGCTGTACCAAACAAAACTAAAATAAAAAAAGTCTATATCTGTATTTTTTCCGGGTAAACCTGAATGTATTTTTCTGTGCTTTGGTGCCTCCGCAGCAATTGTCTGTAAATCTTTAACATACTATTTCACAAAAATGTATTTTTATTGTATTCAAATCAGATCAAATGAAAAAGAAAATACCGGTTTTAATATTGATGGTTTGTGTTTTTACAGCCTGTAACAATGGGGAAAAATCTGCGGAGGAAAAAGCAAAAGATAAATATGAGCAAACAAAAGAAACACTGGAACAAACCGAAAAGAAAAATCCTAAACGTTTTTTAAGTGTAACGGGTAATGACAAAAAAAACCTGATAGGCCAAACTGTAATTAAAGGAACCATTTCCAATAAAGCAACGGTTGCCAGTTATAAAGACGTTGATGTGGAACTTTCATTTTTTAGCAAAACAGGAGCCTTGCTGCAAAGGGACCATGAAGTTGTTTATGAAACTGTTGCCCCGGGTAATCGTATTAATTTTAAAACAAAAACCCGGACACCTATAGGAACGGATAGTGTGGCTTTGAATATTTATGGGGCAAAAGTGGAGTAATTAAAGTTGAGAATTCAACCCTTTTCAACAACATTCAACAACTTTCAACAACTTTCAACAATCTTCAACAACTTTCAAAATCCTAAACAAATTGAAATCCATCCCCATCAAACAACCCCAGGTCACTCAGCTTTAAATGGGGGATAACCAATAACGCCATAAATGATAAGGTCATAAACGGTGCAGTTAAAGATGAGCCCATTTCTATTTTAGCCATTTTATCAATTGCGGTATAAGCAGCGGCAACTTTATATCCGTCTTCATTGCTCATTAAGCCGGCAACCGGCAAACCCAATACAGCCCCATCCCTTGAATGTTGTTCGTTCCCTTTATCGCGAACCCCCGGGGGGAAAGGGAAAGAAACAGAGACTCCCCCTTTTTCTTTGATCACTTTGTTTACAGCATCACAAATGCTTTCATCATCCACGCCCACAGCAACAATGTTATGACTATCGTGAGCAACAGAAGAAGCAATGGCGCCCTGCTTTATTCCAAAGTTTTTAATAAATGATTTTGCAATGGGAGCATTTTTATACCGGTTTACCACTACAATTTTTAAAAGATCATTTTCCGGGTTGCTTTCATAAAATCCATCCTTTATTATTGGATCGCAAACAAGTTTATTCGTAATCAACTGGCCGTCCAATGCCTCAATGGCAAAAATTGGTTTACTAAATGCTGAAACAGGAAAAGCAAAATCTGTAATTTCTTTTTCAGCACAATCAAAATTATTCAACAGTTCCGGTGGGTTGCTTTTTACAAATGATTTTCCATTTTCAGCCATTAATGTCCCGTCAATATATGTTTGCAGTACTTTAAAATTTATTAAATCTGCTGCCACAATAAAATCAGCCGCATCGCCTTCTTTTAATATACCGATATTCATTTTATAATGCTGCACCGGGTTAATACAGGCTGATTGCAACACTTTAAAAACATCAATACCTTTGGCAACGGCCCTGCTGCAAATTTGATTGATATGCCCTGCAGCTAAACTGTCCGGGTGTTTATCATCGCTGCAAAACATCATCATTTCATAATGATCATGCATCAGCTCAATCAGGGCTTCAAAATTTTTGGCAGCACTTCCTTCCCGTATCAGGATCTTCATACCATATTTTAATTTGTCCAAAGCCTCATCAGCAGTAAAACATTCATGATCTGTAGCCCCGCCGCCGCCCAAAGGAGGGATACCATCCGTTGATGATCGGATTGAAATTGCTTCAATATATTTTTTTGCAGCTTCACCCCTTAATCCCGGGGCATGGCCATCAACAGGCTTGCCAAATTTTTTTGCAGATGCAATTTTTTTATACACTTCCTCATCCCCCTGCAGTACACCGGGAAAATTCATCATCTCGCTCAAATAATGGATCTCTTCTTTTTGCAATAATATCTCTACATCAGCCGCATTTAAAGCTGCACCCGCTGTTTCAAAAATTGTTGCCGGTACACAACTCGGTGCTCCAAAATGAAATTTAAAAGGAACCGTTTTGCCATTGGCGATCATAAATTCCACACCTGCCTTACCACAAACATTGGCAATTTCATGGGGATCGCTTATAGTCCCAACTGTGCCGTGAACAACTGCCAGTTTTGCAAATTCGGAGGGTACCAACATCGAACTTTCAATATGCACGTGACTGTCAATAAAACCCGGAAGAATAAAGCCCCCTTCATCTCCCCCTGCGGGGGGAGGGTTTATCTGAGCGATTGATTTGATTTTATTATTTTCAACAGTTACTTCTCCGTAAAAAATATTTTTAGCCGGGATATCTACAATATTGCCCTGTATTTTGAAACTGTTCATGTGCTGATCTATGCCCCTTTATTTAATTATATGAAAGGTTTAAGGTACAGGATAAATGGAAAACCAAAAAAAGTATTACCCTAAAGATTTGCTATATATTTACATCCTAAAAAAAAGTAAAAAATGAAAAATTTAATCATCTTCGGAATCTTTATTCTGGCATTGGTTTTTGCACAGTTTGCGCAGGCACAAACAGTTGACGATATCATTGATAAATATATTGCGGCAATGGGAGGAAAAGAAAAAATGATGTCACTTACAACCGTAAAATTTACAGGCAATTTGAATGTGCAGGGTACAGATGTCAGCATTATAACTACCAGGAAACACCTGGTGGGGTCAAGAGCTGATATTTCTGTAATGGGGTCAGATAATTTCCAGATCGTAACGCCATCAAAAGGTTGGGTATTTATGCCGGTACAGGGCCAAACTGCTCCGGAAGAAATGCCTGAAGACCAGTTTAAATCCAGTGTGAATCAACTTGACCTCCAGGGAACTTTTATTAACTACAAAGAAAAAGGAACAACAATTGAAATGGCAGCAAAAGAAACAGTTGATGGAACAGAATGTTATAAGCTTAAAGTAACATTTAAAAACGGTAATCATACTGATTATTATATTGATTCCAAATCAAACTTTATATTCAGAACCAGTACAAAGGGAAATATAAACGGTGAAGAAATAGATATTGCCAATACATACAGTAATTTTAAGCAAAATGCTGATGGTTTCTGGTTTGCCTTTACGAGTTCCAATTCGCGTGGTGAAACCAATTACGAAAAGATTGAGACTAACATCCCGGTTGATGATAGTATATTTAAACTATAAGAACTTAAATTGTATAAGCAGCATGGAGTGCCCGGTTAAACGGGCACTTTTCATTTTAAATAACCATTTCATTTTGTATCTTCCACTTCTAATTTATTTATATGAAAAAACTTCTGCTGCTTTTTATCATAATTTCCATTTCAACAATCGTATTTTCTCAAAAAAAACAAACTACAGTTGCTTTAAATAATGACGACAGTATTTTATTCAGTAAAGTAAAATACCGTTCCATTGGCCCTTACCGCGGTGGCCGCAGTGCTGCGGCAGTTGGAGATCTTAACCAAAAAAATACTTTTTATTTTGGAGCAACAGGCGGAGGCGTTTGGAAAACTATTGATGGCGGCAGTAACTGGAAAAATATTTCTGATAAATATTTTGGCAGCAGTATTGGTTGTGTTGCTGTAGCACCAAGCGACCCAACAATTTTGTATGTTGGTGAAGGTGAAAATTCTTTGAGGGGAAATGTGAGTGAAGGTTTTGGCATATGGCGTACCGATGATGGTGGCCGTAGCTGGAGAAACCTGGGATTGAAAGATACCAGGCATATTATCCGCATCATTATTCATCCAAAAAATCCGGATGTTGTTTGGGTAGCAGCCATGGGTCATTTGTTTGGTCCAAATGAAGAGCGGGGAATTTTTAAAACTACCGATGGTGGGAAAAACTGGAAGAAAGTTTTGTATGTAAATAATCAAACGGGTTGCAGCGATCTGGTTATGGAACCCGGTAATCCTGCGGTGATGTATGCAGGCATCTGGCGCATGTTACGTACACCTTACAGTATGGAAAGCGGAGGAGAAGGCAGCGGATTGTGGAAGAGTGTTGATGGCGGCGAAACCTGGAAAAATATTTCAACAGCCAAAGGATTACCAAAAGGGCTTTGGGGAATTGTTGGTGTTGCTGTAAGCCAGAGTAATTCAGATAAAGTGTATGCCATTATGGAAAATAAGGATGGCGGATTATTTGTAAGCAGCGACGGTGGAGAAACCTGGACACTTCAAAGCAGCGACAACAGTATTCGCCAGCGTGCCTGGTACTACTCAAAAGTTTTTGTGGACCCTAAAAACGAAAATAATGTATACGTGTTGAATGTGAATTTTTTAAAAAGTACAGATGGTGGAAAAACTTTTAAAAACATAAGAACACCGCATGGTGATCATCATGATCTCTGGATTGACCCTGCAGATGGCAACAGGATGGTCATTGCGGATGATGGTGGTGCTCAGATAAGTTTTGACGGTGGTGATAACTGGAGCACTTATGAAAATCAGCCAACAGCACAATTTTACAGGGTTAGTACCGATACTCATTTTCCTTACAGGATACTGGGTGCACAGCAGGATAATTCAACTGTTAGGATTTTATCACGCAGTGATGGTGGTCAGATTACGCAAAATGAATGGCAGGAAACTGCCGGTGCAGAAAGCGGTTATGTGGTTGCCGATCCGCTAAATCCGGATATTGTTTATGGCGGAAATTACAGCGGCTACCTATCCAGGTTGGATCATAAAACCGGCGAGAACCGTGCGGTAAGTGTTTGGCCCGACGATCCGTTGGGTGGAGGTATTGATGTTGCGAAATACCGTTTTCAATGGAACTTCCCAATTTTCTTTTCGCCTCATAATCCTAGAAAACTATACGCCGGCGGTAATTATTTATTTGTTACTGAAAATGAAGGTGCTTCCTGGACAGCATTGGGAAGAGATCTGACCACCAATGATAAAAAACGCCAGGCATCAAGCGGGGGCCCCATTACAAAAGACAATACCGGTGTTGAAGTTTACTGTACGGTTTTTACTGCAACAGAATCAGCAGTAGAGAAAGACCTGTTATGGACCGGCAGCGATGATGGTTTGATTCAGGTAAGTAAAGACGCCGGTAAAAACTGGGAGAACGTAACGCCCAAAGAAGCCGGCCAGTGGATGATGTGGAATTGTGTGGAAACGGACCCGTTTAAAAAAGGCAAGGCTTATTTTGTGGGTACAAAATATAAGAGCGATGATTTTGCTCCTTATATTTTTAAGACGGAAGATTATGGTAAAACCTGGACGAAGATCACCAACGGAATTGGAGCCATGCATTTTACCCGTGCTTTACGGGCTGATAAAAAAAGGCCCGGCTTATTATATGCCGGTACTGAATACGGCATGTATATCAGTTATGATGATGGGGTAAACTGGAAACCCTTTCAGCTGAATTTACCCATGGTACCCATAACCGATATGACCATCAAAGAAAATGATCTGATTATTGCCACTCAGGGCCGGTCATTTTGGGTATTGGATGATTTGTCGGTGGTACAGCAAAAAGATAAAGGCATTACCGATAAAAATTTATTTGCCTTTGGGGTAAATGATGCTTATCGTTTTGATGGCTTTCAAAATCCCAATCCAAAAAATGCCGGGATGAATCCACCGAACGGTTCAGTCATTAATTATTATGTAAAAAACATTTCCGATTCGGCTAAAGTAAGTATTGATATTCTGGATAAGAATAAAAAACTCATCAAAACTTTTTCAACCAAAGCAAAAGATGATAAGCTGGATGTAAGTAGTGGAATGAATCAGTTTGTATGGAATATGTATTATCCGCCTGCAGAAAAAGTTGAAGGACAGATCATCTGGCATGGTGCTGTACCCGGCCCCAAAGCCGCTCCGGGCCAGTATTTTTATAAAATAAAAGCAGATAAAGATTCTGTTGAAGGAAGTTTTATTATAAAAGCAAACCCGGTTTATAATGTGTCGCAGCCCGATTATGAAGAGCAGTTTAATTTCCTGATAGCTGTTCGCGATAAATTTAATGACATACAGAAAGCCGGAAAAAATATCCGTGACATCAGGAAACAGATCAACGACTTTATGGATAAACAAGGTAAGGATGTACCTAAAGAAATTAAACAGCAGGCAGATACCATCAACAAACAAATGACAGTGATTGAAGAAGCCCTGCATCAAACAAAAGCTAAAAGCGGGCAGGATGTGTTAAACTATCCTATCCGTTTGGATGATAAAATATCAGGCTTGTATGATTTTGCTTCAAGCGGGAATGCGGCACCGGCAAAACAGGTTAAAGAAGCTTTTGCAGAATTAGGCGGACAGGCAGATATACAGTTGAATAATCTTAAAAAAATTATAGAGGAAGACCTGGTTAAGTTTAATGCCATGATCAGGGAAAAGGCATTGCCGGTAATTGGAATAAAAAAAGACTGATACAGGATTCAGGATACAGGATACAGGATGTTGGGCATGGCCTGAAATTTACAACAACCTTTTATAATTGAATAACGCCCATTATCCTGCATCCTGCATCCTGCATCCTGTATCCTGCATCCTACATCCTGTATCCTGTATCCTGCATCCTGCATCCTGCATCCTGCATCCTGCATCCTGTATCCTGCATCCTACATCCTGTATCCTGCATCCTGTATCCTGCATCCTACATCCTGTATCCTGCATCCTGCATCTTGCATCCTGTATCCTGCATCCTGCATCTTCTTACACATTATCTTTGCCGCATGAATTTTAAAGCATTCTCCTCTTCTTTTATAACCAAATTCATTTTTTTAAAACGGGTATTTGGCAATAAGCCATTTCGATTGCTGGATATTGGCGCCGGTAATCATTCTGCCACAAAAGCAAAAACTGTTTTTCCAAATGTTGAATACCATGGTGTGGATATGGAACGGGATTACAACAACAGTGAAACTGATCTTAAACTAATGGATGCTTTTTATCAGATGGATCTCACCAAACTGGATTTCTCAGCTATTCCCGATAATTATTTTGATGCTGTTTTAATGGTACATGTAATGGAACATTTGTATAATGGTGATGAAGTGGTTAAAGGATTGTTGCCCAAACTTAAAAGCGGCGGATATATGTATATGGAGTATCCGGGTGAAAAAAGTACCCGTTTACCTTCCATGAAAGGGTCATTGAATTTTAAGGACGACCCAACTCATGTGAGGGTTTATTCCGTAAAAGAATTATCCAAAGTATTTGAAACCAATGGATGTAAAGTTTTAAAAGTTGGCAAAAGAAGAAATATTTGGTTCATACTTGCTATGCCATTCAGAATTATCAAAAGCTGGTTAAACAGAAAAAAATTACAAGGAAATATTTTTTGGGACCTTCTGGGGTTTGCGGAATTTGTTTGGGCGAGGAAGAAATAGAAAACCGATACAAGATACCAGATACAGGATCAAGTCCTGCTTTGCTATTTGTAGTTCATTCAGTAATCCAGCATCCATTATCCTGTATCCCGCATCCATTATCCTGTATCCCGCAACCAGTATCCTGTATTTAATATCCAGCATCAAATATCCAAAAGATCCGGTCTCTTTTCTTCAGTTCTTTTAACAGCCTGTTCATGTCGCCATTCTTCAATTAATTTATGATTACCGCTCAGTAATACTTCAGGCACTTTCCACCCCCGGAATTCTTCGGGCCTGGTATAAACAGGCGGGGCCAGTAAATTATCCTGGAAAGAATCGGTTAAGGCAGAAGTTTCATCATTCAATACACCGGGAATCAGCCTGCCGATGGCATCAACCAAAACAGCCGCACCCAGTTCACCGCCACTCAATACATAATCACCAATTGAAATTTCTTTGGTAATAAAATGATCCCGCACCCGCTGATCAATTCCTTTATAATGGCCGCATATCAGCAACAGGTTATTTTTTAAAGAAAGCCGGTTCGCCATTTTCTGGTTAAAGGTTTCACCATCCGGCGTTAAAAATATTACTTCATCATAAGTGGTTTCTTTTAAAAGGCTTTCAATGGCATTTACCAATGGTTCAATCATCATTACCATACCGGCACCACCCCCAAATGCATAATCATCTACCTGTGCCCTGGCTAAGGTTGTGTAGTCCCTTACATTAATAACATTCACCTCCAGCAATCCTTTATCCCTCGCCCTTTTTAAAATAGAATGGGCAAAGGGACTGTCTAACAAATTTGGAACAACAGAGATGATATCTATTTTCATAACCCAATCCGCCGTGGCGGAGGTTTTAGTGTAAAATAATTCAGCGTTCTTTTAGTCATTTGTAAAGCTAAACATTTATGTTTTTAAATGAAGTATGATAAATTTGGTTTGATTTACGAATGCAACTTTAATTGTAAGGGTGCAGGTCTCCCTTTCAGGGGGCGGAGGGAGTATCCAAAAAACCATCTATATCCCGTTTATCTTTTTTAGTTGGCCTGCCCTGCTTACTCATTCTTTTACCCGTATGAAAAGTTGCAGCCTGAAATGTAATCCTGTCAAGTTCTTCAGCAGGGGTTATATCCTGATAATAATGTACAGCTTCACTATACTGAACCCTTTTGTGTAATAAACCTGTTACTTTAATCACCCATCGTTTGTTTTCAGACTTTACTTCATATTCATCATCAACATTAACAGGCTTTGATGCCCTGGCGTTTACCCTGTTATTTTTTACTTTTCCATTGTCACAGGCATCTCCAGCCTGGCTGCGGGTTTTGAAGAGTCTGATGGCCCATAAGTATTTATCAAGCCGCAGTTTTTCTTTTTCCATAGGCCAAAAATAAATGCTTTTGTAACAATGCTGATTAAAGATTAGCGTATTTCCTTAATTTTATTTATCTAAAACACAAAGTATGAACTTAAAGCGTTTCAAAATTGTAGTCCTGGTCATATGTTTTGCCCATATAGCTTATGCCCAAAACAGGGGCGGCATAAACTGGACAGAAGATGGTAATGCTTATACCAGGGTTAAAGACGGCAACATTGTCAAGGTTGATCCAAAAACAGATGCAGAGGTAATCATGGTGCGAAAAGAACAACTTACTGTACTACCGGGTAAAAAAGTTTTAAACCCTCAATCATATTCTTTCAATAAAAGTAATACCAAGCTGCTGGTTTTTACTAATACAGCAAAAGTATGGCGGTATAACAGCAGGGGTGAGTATTGGATATTGGATATTATAGCAAATAAATTAAAACAATTAGGTAAGGGGCTGCCTGTACAATCTTTGATGTTTGCAAAATTTTCACCCGATGGAAGGCGATGTGCGTATGTAAGTGAGCATAATTTATATGTAGAAGATATCAATACGGGGGTAATTACAAAACTTACGAAGGATGGTAACAGGAAAATAATTAACGGAACCTTTGACTGGGTATATGAAGAAGAATTTGGATGCAGGGATGGTTTCAGATGGAGCCCTGATGGAAACAAGATCGCTTTCTGGCAGGTAGATGCTTCAAAGATCCGTGATTATTATATGCTGAATACAACCGATAGTAATTATTCACAGATTATTCCTGTAGAGTATCCAAAAGTAGGTGAAGCACCTTCACCTGTCAGGATTGGTGTTATAAGCATTGATAACGGCTATATCCGATGGATGGATATTGATGGAGATCCGCAACAGAATTACCTGCCCAGGATGGAGTGGTCAGCATTGAATGAAATAATTGTACAGCAACTGGACCGTAAGCAACAGGAAAGCAAATTAAAATACTGTAATGCTGCAGATGGAAGTTGCCGGACTTTTTTTGCTGAAAACAGTGAATCCTGGATCGATCTGAATACAGATGATCCCCGTGGATGGTACTGGATAAATAAAGGACAGGATTTTATCTGGATCAGTGAAAAAGACGGCTGGCGGCATATTTATAAAATAAGCAGGGACGGAAAAACAGAAACATTGATCACTAAAGGGAATTATGATATTGGCGAAATTAAAAGTATAGATGAAGTAAACAACTTTATTTATTTTACAGCCTCGCCTGAAAATGCAACACAATTGTATTTATACCGGGTAAATATTGAAGAACCTAAATTAATACAAAAAGTGAAACGGGTTTTTGTTAAACCAAAAGAAGGCCCCGAACTGATAAGTGCTGCAGATTTAAAAGGGACACATAATTACAATATTTCTCCCAATGGAAAAATTGCCTCCCATTCCTTTTCCAATTATAAAACAGCTCCGGTAAGAGAATGGATAATGCTGCCGGAGAACAAGCCTTTTAATCCGGAAAAAAGTATCGCTGCAAATATTAAAACAGACAAAACGGTTGATATTGAATATGTAAAGCTGATTACCGATGATAATATCATTCTTGATGCATGGATCAATAAACCCAAAAATTTTGATGTAACAAAAAAATACCCGGTAGTATTTTATGTTTACGGGGAGCCGGCAGCGTCAACCGTACAGGACAGCTATGGTAACCATAATAATTTTTTATATAAAGGCGATATGAGAGCAGATGGTTATATACAGGTAGCTATTGATAACCGGGGTACACCGATGCTTAAAGGCGCCGACTGGCGAAAATCCATTTACCGGAAAATAGGAAACCTAAACGTTATTGATATGGCCAAAGGGTTTAAAAAACTAATGGAATTAAATCCTTATTTTGATAATGAACGGGTTGCAGTATGGGGCTGGAGCGGAGGCGGGACTTCTACATTGAATCTTATGTTCAGGTATCCGGAAATATTTCAAACAGGTATTTCCATTGCGGCCGTTGCCAATCAGTTGTTTTATGATAATATTTACCAGGAACGGTACATGGGATTACCACAGGAAAATAAAGAAGATTTTATTAATGGTTCCCCGGTTACGTATGCAAAAAATTTAAAGGGTAATTTATTATACATACATGGTACAGGAGATGATAATGTTCATTTTAGTAATGCTGAAGTATTGGTAAATGAATTGATAAAATACAATAAGCAGTTTCAGTATATGCCTTACCCTAACCGTACGCATAGTATTTCGGAAGGGGAGGGAACCAGTGAACACCTGTCAACATTATATACGGATTATTTAAAAGCACATTGTGCTCCGGGGGCAAGGTAAAAACTGAATGTACTAATGTATAAAAGGGTGTTGGTTACATTTTTATTGTTGAATGGGTATGCCAATTATTTTCCGGCAAATGGATATTTTGTTCCGTAAAACAATCGGGGCAGCAGCAATTAAGCAATTAATCATTTCCAGCTTAACGTCACTTCTTTGTCGGGGTTTTATTTTTAAAACGGGGATATGAAAAAATATACAGGCTATTTTCTTTTTCTTTTTTTTCTTACAGCATTTTCTCCATACAGCTTTCCTCAAAATAAAATTGTTGTATTCCAATCTGATTTTGGATTGAATGATGGAGCCGTTTCGGCCATGAAAGGTATTGCGATGGGTGTTTCGGCAGATTTGAAACTGTTTGATCTTACGCATGAAATTCCGGTATACAATATTTGGGAAGCTGCTAACCGGCTGGAGCAAACCGTTACATACTGGCCCGCAGGTACCATATTTGTTTCGGTTGTTGATCCAGGTGTAGGCACTGAAAGGAGATCGGTTGTATTAAGAACAAAGTCGGGGCATTTTATAGTTACACCCGATAATGGTACACTCATTTTAATTGCGCAATCCCTGGGCATTGCTGAGGTCAGGGAAATTGATGAAGCCGTGAATCGGAGAAAAGGTTCTGAAAAATCTTACACTTTTTATGGGCGTGATGTGTATGCCTATACGGCTGCCAGGTTGGCTGCCGGCATAATAAGTTTTGACCAGGTTGGAAAGTTATTACCTGCTGAAGTAGTACATATCCCTTATCAAAAAGCAGCATGGGAAGGCAAAAAGATCAAAGGAGCTATTTCAATACTTGATATACAGTATGGTAATGTATGGACAAATATTCCTGAAGCACTTTTTAATAAATTAAATGTAAAGGTTGGAGAAAAACTGCAGGTGGTTATTTATTACAACAAAATAAAAAAGTATGCTGGTGTTATGCCGTACAGCGAAACATTTGGAGCGGTTGCAAAAGGAAAACCATTATTATATCTCAATAGCTTATTGCAGGTATCATTTGCAATAAACCAGGGGAATTTTTCTGAAGTAAATAGAATATTCAGCGGAAATGAGTGGACAGTAGAGGTTTCTAAGGTAAAAAAATAATCTTTATTCAGGAGTATTATGCTTCACATCTTTCCGCTTTTGACTTGTAAACCGTAAAATAAACAGGTCGTTAACTTTTGCTTGTTCCATTAATGCATTGTAAGGGAATCCGGCATAATAACTTTGGGGCCCTGTTTTTTTCCAGTTGATAAATTTATTACTCAAAGATTGCTGCATGGATTGTTGCATGCAGGAATCACAGGTGAAAATGATCTCCTGCATGAAGCAACGGTTTACATTACTGAAATAAAAAATGTTGGTTGCAGGTAAGGAGATGCTGTCATTTAAAATGTAGGTGACTGTACTGTCAGTTTCTGAAAATGAATATTTTCTGTTATTGTCAGAATAATATTTCTTCATTTTATGTTTGATCTTTGATCTTTTATCCAAAATAAAATCCTGTGATAATACATTAAAACCAATAGATGAAAAAAATACCAACAGCAAATACTTCTTCATTAAAATAGGTTTATATCCTGCCCGGGTATTCCTGTAATGCTTTTTCTAAACAGTCCATCGCCGAGTTAATGGCCCCCACATTTATTACATAGGCAAGCCTTACTTCCTGCATACCCAGGCCGGGGGTACTGTAAAACCCTGTGGCCGGTGCCAGCATTACGGTTTGGTTATTATAATTAAATGATTCCAGCAGCCACTGGCAAAATTTATCCGAATCATCAATGGGTAATTTAGCCATGGCATAAAATGCACCCCCGGGGTTAGGACAAAATACACCGGGTATTGCATTCAGTCTTTTAACGATCGTATCCCGGCGTAATTTATATTCGGCTTTGGCAGTGTTAAAATAATCGGCGGGCAGATCAACGGCTGCTTCGCCTAAAATTTGTGCAAACGATGGAGGGCTTAACCTGGCCTGTGCAAATTTAATAACAGCATCAAGCAATATTTTATTCTTTGTTACAAAAGCGCCAATGCGGCCACCACAGGCACTATACCGCTTGCTGATGGTATCCATTAAAACTACATGATCATCAACACCTGTTAAATGCATGGCACTGGTATGAATGCCTTCATAACAAAACTCACGGTATGCTTCATCAGCAAATAAATACAGGTTATGTTTAAGGATGAGTTGTTTCAACACTTCCATTTCGGCAGCACTGTACAAATACCCGGTAGGATTATTCGGATTGCAGATAACGATCGCTTTGGTTCTGGATGTAATGGCTTTTTCAAAATCTTCAATGGGGGGTAAGGCAAAACCTGTTTCAATAGATGACATGATTGGTTTTACCGTAACACCGGCTTCAACAGCAAAACCATTATAGTTTGCATAAAAGGGTTCAGGAATGATCACTTCATCACCGGCATCCATACAGGCCATAAAACCAAAGATGATGGCTTCACTACCTCCCGTTGTAATGATGATTTGCTCATGCGTTACATCAATACCTACAGTTTTATAATACTGTACTAATTTTTTGCGGTAACTTTCATTACCGGCACTGTGGCTGTATTCCAGCACTTTAAAATCGCTGTGGCGCACCGCATCCAGTATCTGTTTGGGGGTTTCAATATCAGGTTGCCCTATATTTAAATGAAATACTTTAACACCTTTCTTTTTTGCAGTTTCCGCATAAGGTACCAGTTTCCTGATGGGAGAGGCCGGCATCTGTATAGCTCTGTTACTTATTTTTAGCATCCTGCAAAATTAGTTGAAAATGGTTGAATGTTGTTGAAAATGGTTGAAGGATAGTCTGAAGTTATTAGCTGGCTTTCAACTAAACTATGTTCAACAATATTCCACTATGTTCAACAACATTCAACCATTCTAAAGGGTATAAACTACTTTTGCCTCATGCAAATTTTTGAAACTACCAGCCGCATCATTATCACCTGCAGCAACCGCCTTTCGCCTTTTTTACAATTAGAAGTATCGGCATTGGGCTTTAAACCCGAACGTGTTTTTAAAACCGGTGTTGAACTGAAGGGTACGCTGCAGGATTGTATAAAACTGAATTTAAATTTGCGCTGCGCCAGCCAGGTCTTATTTTCTGTAAAAGAATTTGAGGCAGGCAATGCTGATGAACTTTATAAAATATTGATAGATTTTCCCTGGGAAGATATTTTAATGGTGGATGGATATTTTTCCATCAGCAGTAATGTTGATAATCCTACAATAAATAATTCTTTGTTTGCCAATGTTAAAGTAAAGGATGCCATAGTTGACCGCTTCCGGAATAAAACAGGCGAACGCCCCAACTCGGGCCCGGAGCTGGATAAAACCGTTATTCATTTATACTGGAAAGAATCACTGGCTGAAATTTTTATTGATACATCCGGCGAAACTTTATCAAAACATGGGTACCGCAAAATTCCGGGTAAGGCACCCATGTTGGAATCGCTGGCAGCTGCTACCTTGCTGGCAACCCGGTGGGATCGTAAATCTGTATTTATAAATCCAATGTGTGGTTCGGGAACAGCAGCCATTGAAGCCGTATTGCTGGCAACAAACCGTAAACCCGGGTTGCTGCGTTTTAATTATGCTTTCATGCACCTGGCAGGATTTAAAGAAGAAATGTATGATGTTGAATTTAAAAAACTGGAACAGCAGGTGATTGAAGTACCGGGATTAAAAGTGATTGCAACAGATATCAGTGAAGATGCCATAAACATTTCTAAAGTAAATGCCGGTATTGCCGGTGTAGAAGAATTTATTGAATTTAGGGTTTGTGATTTTGAAGAAACAAATATCCCCCGGGAAGTGAATGGTATTATTTATTTTAACCCCGAGTATGGTGACCGGTTGGGTGTGGAAGCAGAACTGGAAATTACTTATGGCCGCATCGGTGATTTTTTAAAGAAGAAATGTAAAGGTTACTTTGGGTATATTTTTACCGGTAATTTAGAGCTTGCCAAAAAAATAGGATTAAAACCAAACCGAAGGATCGAATTTTATACCAGTAAAATTGATTGCCGGTTACTGGAGTATGAATTGTATAGCGGAACCAAAAGAGTAGAGAAAGTATAAAACAACCTGCTCAATCAATCATCCGGTATACTGTCCATTTTTGGGAAGCTGGTACAATATATGGAGCTATGGCATCACTGAACTGTTTGAACTGAGGTTGCCCCATTTCATTCAAAGCCTTTTCAAAATCGGCTACTGTTTCAAAAAGATATTCATCCACAATATGGGATGGTGATTCACCAACATGACCCACACTTAAGCGGTTTACTGAAGTTTTAAAATGTGATGATCTGAATTTTTCGGCACCCCAGGCTTTAATGATATCAAGGGCTTCTTTTTGTTTTCCAAAAACAAGGTCAATGGTCCATACACAATTGTACATGATATGAAAATTTTCAGGTTAAAAAATATTTTCAATCTTTATTGCGGATATAAACCAGCTTAATACCAGCTTTATCCGTTTCCCGTTTATCTATTTCAAATTGTGGTGTTGATTTTATTAAAGGTGTTAATTTTTGATAACCATAATTCCTGGGATCAAAGTTTGGCTGCTTCTTTAACAGCAGGTTACCAACATCTCCTAAAAATGCCCAGCCGTTTTCATCGGCAAGGTCATTAATGGTATGTGCAATTAATTTTAAAGTTTCTTTGTTGAGCTTATCAAACGAAGCCTTGGGTGTAGGTTTACTGGCTTTTGCTTTTTCTGTATAGGCCTCTTCTGCTTCAAATACCGGGATGATCTCCATGTAAATGAATTTGTCGCAGGCTACAATAAAAGGATTGGGTGTTTTCTTTTGCCCGATACCGAATACTTTCATACCCGCTTCACGTAATCTTGTTGCCAGGCGGGTAAAATCACTGTCGCTGCTGATGATGCAGAACCCATCAACTTTACCCGAATATAAAATATCCATGGCATCAATGATGAGTGCGCTGTCGCTGCTGTTTTTGCCGCTGGTATAACTGTATTGTTGTATGGGGGTAATGGCATTTTCTAAAAGCACATTTTTCCAGCCACTCACGGTAGGCTTAGTCCAGTCGCCATAAATTCTTTTAAAAGTGGGGGTGCCGTATTTGGTTATTTCTTCCATCACCCCTTTTACGTTGCTGTAAGGCACATTGTCGGCATCTATTAAAACCGCCAGGCGGATATCTTTTTGTATTTCCATTTAGTTGTTGTTGTACGCAAGGTAAATCTTTTTTACTAATGCAACTGGAGGTAAGTTGCTTCAATCTCCATTCACCAACTATAGTAAGCAGTTGTCCTGTATTTTTAACCATTTGGTTAAAAATAATTTGCCAATTCAAAATTCTGCCATAAATTTGTAAATTAACCAAATGGTTAAATATTGATTTGAAACGAAAAGATAAAAATACAGAACAGGTAATATTACAAACGGCCCGAAAGATATTTATACAAAAAGGGCTGGCAGGTGCCCGTATGCAGGATATAGCTGACCAGGCCGGTTTCAATAAAGCATTGGTGCATTATTATTTTACTTCAAAGGACAAACTGTTTGACCTGGTTTTTGAACAGGAGTTTGGTAATTTTTTTTCCCACCTGGCAGGTATTGTCTCTTCAGAGCTTCCGCTGTTTAAAAAAATCGAAAGTATTGTAGAGCTTGACATTGAGCGCATGACCCAGTTTCCGGGTCTGCCCAACTTTGTATTAAATGAAATGAGCCGCAATCCTGATGTTATCCTGAAAAAGCTTAAAAAGATCCCGGTTGAAAAAGTGTTAAGTGGATTTCAGAAACAGATCAACAGTGAAATTAAGAAAGGCACGATCAAAAAAATTACAGCCGATCAGTTATTTATCAATATTCAGTCATTGTGTATTTTCCCATTTATCGCAAGGCCAATGATCAAAGGGTTAATGCAACTGGATGATAAAGCTTACCTGGCTATGATTGAAAAAAGAAAAACAGAAGTGGCACAGTTTATTATCAGTGCTATAAGGATTTAATAAAAACCTGATCTGTTGATTTAAAATTTAAAAGCTATCAGCCTTAAGCTTGCCATAAGCGGGTTGTTATGAAGGTAAAGTTTTTTAAATTTTAACAGCATTAAAAAGATCAGATTGACAGTATAATTAATAAAGCACAAAACATATTTTATGAATATTAAACTTTTCATCATTTTCTGTTTGCTTTTCAGCAGTATGCAACTAAAGGCACAGGATAATCCTGTATTGACACTTGAGCAGTGTTATACATTTGCCACCACCAATTCTCCACTGGCCCAGCAAAAAGCATTGACGATTACTGCCGGGAATATGGCCGAAAAAAACCAAAACCTGAAATGGCTGCCACAGGTTGATCTGAATGCCCAGGCCACTTATCAATCTGCTGTAACCTATTTTCCTGTAAAACTGCCCGGGGTGGTTGTAGAAGAGTTGAGCAAAGATCAATACAAAGGAACGCTTGAAATAATACAACCGGTTTATGACGGAGGGTTGATTTCCGGGCAAAAAAAACTTCAACACATTACTACCAACATTGAAAGCCAGAGAGTGGAAGTTGACCTGTACCAACTGAAATCAAAAGTGAACAGTTATTTCTTTACAGCATTGCTGATGGAAGAAAATATTCAGTTAATGAATATTGTACAGGAAGATTTAAATATCAATATAAAAAAAATATCGGCACAGGCCGAAAATGGTGTAGCAACAAATAGTAATGTAGATGTCTTAAAAGCCGAACAATTGAAAGCATCTCAGAAGATCATTGAATTTACAGCAGTAAAAAAGGAAGCTATACAAATGCTGGAAATTCTTATAGGAACAGGCATTTCGGAAAATGCATCCTTTGCAAAACCAGCCAGGTACAGCGATGTTGCAGAAACTTTTTTAACGCGTCCGGAATTAAAATTATTTGATTTTCAAAAACTGCAGTTTCAGCAACAGCGCAAATTGATCAATGCGAAAACCAATCCCAGGTTTTCATTTTTTGCCAATGGTGGATATGGCAGACCCGGATTAAACATGTTAAAAAACGAATTTCAATGGTTCTATATTGGCGGGCTAAAACTCAGTATTCCGATCATCGGACATTTTACACAGCAAAGAGAAAAAAATGTTCTGAAAATTCAGGAACAGATCGTAGACAAACAAAAAGAGAATTTTTTATCTAACAACCGTCAATTACTGGTCCAGCAGAAAAATGAAATTGATAAATATCAGCAATTATCTGCTACGGATACAGAGATTGTGGCCTTGCGAAGAAAGATCAAAGAGAATGCATCCTTTAAACTGGCAAATGGGATCATCACCTCCAGCGATTATATAACAGAACTGAATGCCGAAAACCAGGCACTGCTTAACCGCCAGCTGCATGAAATACAATGGTTACAGGCACAATACAATTGCAAGCTTATCATTGGAAAATAAATAAATTATAAGTGATCAAAATAATAATCATGAAATCTATTTTTAAAAAATTACTGTTACCTGTTGCAGTTACCACTTTTATTTCCTGTAATAATGCTAATGGAAAGTATGATGCCACCGGCACTTTTGAAGCTGATGAAATCATTGTTTCGGCCGAAGCATCCGGAAAAATATTGCTACTGAATGTAGAAGAAGGATCAAACCTGGTAAAGGATTCTGTGGTTGGAAAGATCGACCCTGCTGCTATTGAGTTACAAAAGGAACAGGCATCTTCATCTGTTGAAGCATTGCAGCAAAAAACAAATGATCCGGCTCCGCAGATCAATATCCTTCAAGCCCAGGTACAGTTGCAATCAAAACAAATTGCAGTATTTAATGAGCAATTAAGAACATTGCAAAAAGAACAACAGCGTTTTCAAAAACTGGTTGCTGCAGATGCTGTACCTGTCAAACAACTTGATGATGTTAACGGCCAGGTAAATATTTTAAGAGAGCAGATCGTTGCAGCCAAAACACAGTTACAGGTTTTACAGAGCCAGATCAATGCACAGCGCCAATCTGTTGCCATTCAGAACCGGGGCATACTCAGTGAAAAAGTGCCTTTAGAAAAAAAGATTGCTCAAATTCAGGACCAGTTAAATAAAACGGTAATAATAAACCCGGTTACAGGTACAGTGCTTACAAAATATGCAGATGAAAATGAATATACTGCAACCGGAAAAGCTTTGTATAAAATCGCCGATCTGACCATAATGAAATTAAGAGCTTACATCACAGGCGATCAGCTGGCACAGGTAAAATTAAATCAGGCTGTTATAGTGAAGGTGGATGATGGGAAAGGGAAATACAAAGAGTTGCCCGGAACCATTACCTGGATATCGGATAAAGCAGAGTTTACCCCAAAAACAATTCAGACAAAAGAAGAAAGAGCCAACCTGGTGTATGCAATAAAAATTAATGTATCCAATGATGGGTATTTAAAAATTGGTATGTACGGAGAAGTTGTTTTTTAAAAAAATAATGATGAATGCAATAACGGTTATTAATATTTTTAAAACTTACGGTGCTAAAAAAGAAATTGTAAAAGCGCTGGATGATATTTCCCTTGAAATAAAGCAGGGAGAGTTATTTGGTATCATTGGACCCGATGGTGCCGGTAAAACATCTTTATTCAGAATATTAACCACTTTGCTGCTGGCAGACAGCGGCACCGCAACTGTTGATGAATATGATGTGGTTAAAGATTATAAACAGATCCGCAACCGGGTAGGTTATATGCCGGGTAAATTTTCTTTATACCAGGACCTGACCGTGGAAGAGAACCTGGAATTTTTTGCCAGCATTTTTAATACTGGCATTGAAAAGAATTATGACCTGATAAAAGAGATCTATGTGCAGATAGAACCATTTAATGACCGCCGTGCAGGAAAATTATCAGGAGGTATGAAACAGAAGCTGGCATTGTGTTGTGCACTCATACATAAACCTTCGGTTTTATTTTTAGATGAACCTACAACGGGTGTGGATGCAGTTTCCCGAAAAGAATTTTGGGAGATGCTTAAAAATTTAAAACAGCAGGGTATCACCATTTTGGTTTCAACACCGTATATGGATGAGGCGGCCATGTGCGACCGGGTTGCGCTGATGCAATCCGGAAAGATCATGAGTATTGATACGCCGGAAAATGTGATCAAAGAATTTAAAAAGCCGATGTGGTCTGTCCGCGCTGATGAAATGTACCGTTTACTGACTGACCTGAAAAATTACCCCAACACCGAAAGTTGTAACAGCTTTGGAGAAGTTCATCACATGGTTTTAAAAAATGATGACGGGGATGAAGAAAAAATTCTGAATTACCTGCAGGGGCATCAGCATAAAAATATCAGTTTAAAACCTGCGCAGCCAAATATTGAAGACCGTTTTATGCAGCTGATGCAGCAATAATTAAATGTGATTATGAAAGAAACCGTTATAAAAGTGGATCGCTTAACCAAAAAATTTGGTGACTTCATTGCTACCAATCAAATTTCATTTGAAGTGGAGAAAGGAGAGATATTTGGTTTCCTGGGCGCTAATGGTGCCGGTAAAACCACTGCCATGCGCATGCTTTGCGGCTTATTGATGCCAAGCTCCGGATCGGCTACAGTAGCAGGTTTTGATGTATTTAAAGAAACAGAACATATTAAGCAGAATATTGGTTACATGAGCCAGAAATTTTCGCTGTACGAGGATCTTACGGTTAAGGAAAATATCCGTTTTTATGCAGGCATATATGGGATGGACAGATCTGCCATAAAAGAAAAAATGACTGAATTACTTAAAAAATTACAATTATCAGCAGAAGAAAACACATTGGTAAAATCGCTGCCACTGGGCTGGAAACAAAAACTTGCTTTTTCTGCAGCCATTTTACACGAACCTAAAATTGTTTTTTTAGATGAACCAACAGGCGGTGTTGATCCGGTAACCCGGCGTGAGTTTTGGAATTTGATTTACCAGGCAGCTGAAAAAGGGATCACTGTTTTTGTAACCACGCATTATATGGATGAAGCAGAATACTGCAACCGGGTTTCCATTATGGTGGACGGGAAAATAGAAGCATTGGATACACCACATAATTTGAAGAGCACATTTAACGCAACATCAATGGATGATGTGTTTTTACAATTGGCAAGGGGAGCAAAAAGATCAGCAGATTAAATTTATGAAGCAATTTATCATCTTTGTAAAAAAAGAATTCTATCACATTTTCCGTGACAGGAAATCTTTGCTCATCATTTTTCTGATGCCGATAGCACAGATCATTTTATTTGGATTTGCGCTCACCAACGAAATTAAAAATAGCAACATCGCTGTATTGGATAATGCTAAAGATGAGTCCAGCAGGGCAATTATTCATCGCCTGGATGCAAGCAGGTATTTTAATATTTCCGGAAACATCAGCACACAACACGATATTGAAACAGCATTTAAGTCAGGCAGCATCAGGCTTGTAGTTGTTTTTCAACCAAAGTTCAGGGAATCATTATTACATACCAATCATGCACAAATACAGTTGATAGCTGATGCATCAGACCCCAACACTGCTACAACAGTCACTAACTATGCATCCAGTATCATCAATGATTATCAAAAGGAACTTAATGAACAGTTACAGACTCCTTATATGATCCGGCCTGAGATAAGGATGCTCTATAACCCACAATTAAAAGGAGCTTATAATTTTGTGCCCGGCGTGATGGCCATGATACTGATTTTAATTGCTGCCATGATGACTTCGGTTGCCATCGTAAGGGAAAAAGAGATCAATACCATGGAAGTAATACTTGTATCGCCATTAAAACCATTGCTTTTTATTTTAAGTAAGGCCATTCCTTATATCTTTTTATCGCTGGTTAATGTAGTAACGATTTTGATCGTGAGTTTTACCATTCTGGATGTGCCTATAAACGGCAGCCTATTATTGTTGATGACAGAATCATTGTTGTTTATCATCACAGCAGTTTCCCTGGGTTTGATGATCTCTACTTTTACCAAAACACAACAGGAAGCACAGTTGATTTCACTGGTGGCTTTATTGTTACCCACTTTATTATTGGGAGGTTTTATGTTTCCTATTGAGAGTATGCCGCTGCCGCTGCAGATCATGTCGAATGTAGTTCCGTCAAAATGGTATTTCCTGATTGTAAAAGATGTGATGATAAAAGGTTTAGGTTTTTCAGAAGTTTGGAAAGAATCGCTGGTTCTGATGGGGATGTCAATATTTCTGCTCACTATCAGTTTTAAAAAATTTAAAATCCGCCTGGCATGAAAAAACTGTTGGTTTTGCTGGAGAAAGAATTCAGGCAGGTTTTCAGAAATCCAGCTATCCTTAGGATGGTTCTAATCATGCCGGTTATACAATTGATCGTCTTTCCTTTTGCCGCCAATTACGAAGTGAAAAATGTTTTATTATCGGTAGTTGATCATGATCATTCTTCCTATTCACAAAAATTCATTTCTAAAATTACCGGCTCTGGGTATTTTAAATTAACCGATTTTTCCCCTTCTTATACCAAAGCTATGGAGTCTGTTGAATCTGATAAAGCAGATCTGATCATAGAAATACCCGAAGGCTTTGAGCGAAACCTGGTTAAAGAAAATAAAAGTGCCATGCTGATCGCTGTGAATGCTGTGAATGGTACAAAAGCCAATTTAGGCGGAGCGTATGCGGCAAATATAATCCGTGACTTTAATGCAGAAATTCAAATGGAGTGGATCAGGTTTCCGAAAATGAACCCTCAGCCAACAATAGAGATTACTACTTCCAACTGGTATAATCCCAACATGAACTATAAATTATTTATGGTGCCGGGCATTTTGGTTACACTGCTGACTTTGATTGGCAGTTTAATGGCTGCTCTCAATATTGTGCATGAAAAGGAAGTGGGCACCATCGAACAGATCAATGTTTCCCCCATCTCTAAACTGCAGTTCATTTTGGGTAAACTGATCCCTTTCTGGATCATGGGTTTGGTAACACTTACCCTGGGCTTAATAGTATCCAGGCTGGTTTTTAATATCATCCCCATCGGCAGTATTGCTTTAATTTATTTATTTGGAATGGTATTTCTGTTTACATTATTGGGAGTTGGTTTATTGGTATCAACCTATGCCGAAACACAAACACAGGCAACTTTTGTCAGCTTTTTTATTATGATGCTGTTTATGTTACTGGGCGGATTATATACCCCGGTTGAAAGTATGCCGGAGTGGGCAAAATGGATCACCAAAATAAATCCCGTAGCTTATTTTATTGAAGTAATGCGGATGATCGTTTTAAAAGGAAGTGGATTTGCTGATGTTAAGGTTCAATTCTTTTCTGTACTGGGACTGGGTATATTTTTTAATACCTGGGCAGTTATTAATTACAGGAAGCGGTCGTAATTCATTTCAACTATTGATATAAAGATCCTCCACTTTCTTACGTGCCCATGGCGTTTTTCGTAAAAATTTAAGGCTGGAGTTTATACTTGGATTGCTTTTGAAACAGTTAATAGGAATGATCTTTCCCAGTTCTTCCCAGCCATACATCCTCACTAAATGTGTAACAATCATTTCGAGTGTTTTGCCATGTAGTGGGTCGTTTGATGGTTGTGTGGCCATATTATTTTGATACGGGATACAGGATAATGCTCAAATCATGTAAAGCTTTTAAATTAGCTGGAATCATCCTGTGTCCAGCATCCTTTATCTTGTATTCTTAATCCTGTATCTTGTATCCTGTATCTTGTATCCTGTATCCTTTATCTTGTATCCTGCATCCTGTATCCCGTATCCTGTATCCCGTATCCTGCATCCTGTATTTTAAATCCCCATCTTCTTTTTCAGATTTTCATCAATGGCATCTAAAAATTCTTCAGTGTATAAATAATGCTCACCATGATTTACTTTATTACCATGAATACAAACTGCAAGATCTTTTGTCATTTTTCCACTTTCAACCGTTTCAATACACACAGTTTCCAGTGCGTTACAAAAATCAATAAGTGGTTGATTGCTGTCTAATTTACCACGGAAAGCAAGGCCTCTTGTCCAGGCAAAAATAGAAGCGATTGGATTTGTTGATGTTGGTCTGCCAGCCTGGTGTTCCCTGTAGTGGCGGGTTACCGTACCATGTGCTGCTTCGGCTTCCATGGTAGTTCCATCGGGGGTTACCAATACAGAGGTCATCAATCCCAAAGAACCAAAACCCTGTGCAACGGTATCACTCTGTACATCGCCGTCATAATTTTTGCAGGCCCATACAAAATTACCGTTCCATTTTAAAGCACTCGCAACCATGTCATCAATCAGGCGATGTTCGTAAATAATACCGGCTGCATCATACAGGGCTTTAAATTCTCCCTGGTACACTTCTTCAAAAATATCTTTAAAGCGACCATCGTATTTTTTTAAAATGGTATTTTTTGTAGAAAGATACAGCGGCCATTTTTTT
>JANOFR010000070.1:0-29886 GCA_031413755.1 Chitinophagaceae bacterium | reverse complement strand
CTGGCGAACAGGTGTGAACCGTGCTGCTGAAGCTATGACCATATTTGCAGTAATATGCGCCGGTCAGTTCCCGATCTGGCACATGGGCCGTGTGTGGATGGCTTTCTTTGTATTACCTTATCCAAACAGCCGTGGTCCTTTGTGGGTTAACTTTAACTCACCGCTGCTTTGGGACGTATTTGCGATATCAACTTATTTCACTGTTTCTTTATTATTCTGGTACTCGGGTTTATTGCCCGATCTGGCAACTGTACGTGACAGGGCCAAAACAAAATTCCGTAAAATGTTTTATGGGGTTGCTGCTTTCGGCTGGAGCGGAAGTACAAAACACTGGCAACGCCACGAAAGTTTAGCATTGGTATTGGCCGGGTTAAGTACTCCTCTGGTTTTAAGTGTTCATACGATTGTATCTTTCGACTTTGCAACTTCTATTGTTCCTGGCTGGCACACAACCATCTTCCCTCCTTATTTTGTTGCGGGAGCTATCTTTTCAGGATTTGCCATGGTGCAAACATTGCTGATCATCGTAAGAAAAGTGTTGAACCTGCAGGAATATATTACTGTTGGGCATATTGAAGCAATGAATAAAATCATTGTACTAACCGGCAGTATTGTTGGTTGTGCTTACCTCACCGAATTATTTATTGCCTGGTATGGCCAAAATCCTTATGAGTGGTATGCATTCAAAGAGAACCGTGCAAACCTTTTCAGCCCGTATGGATGGGCCTACTACCTGATGATGTTCTGTAATGTGGTTTCACCGCAATTATTCTGGAGCCGTAAGCTGCGGAGAAATATAACGGTTACATTCTTTATGAGTATTATTGTAAACATCGGTATGTGGTTTGAGCGTTTTGTAATTATTGTTACATCGGTGTACAGGGATTATCTGCCATCATCCTGGAGTACTTATTACAGTCCTTCAATATGGGAGATCGGATTTTACCTGGGTACTTTCGGATTGTTCTTTACCTGCTTTTTCCTGTTTGCAAAATACTTCCCCGTTATTGCAGTAGCTGAGATAAAAGCAGTTTTAAAAACAAGTGGTGAAAATTATAAAGTGAAGATGACGGAAATGGAGAAGGCAGATGCAGAGAAATTTTATATTGATGAAGTGGAGCATGCGCATTAAGAAAGCCGTTAGCTACTAGCTTTTAGCTATTAGCAGAGGTTTATTAGATGAAGAGAGTTTAATTTAATTGTTATAAATGCTAACGGCTAAATGCTAATAGCTAAAAGCTTTAAAAATTATGGCTGGAGGAATTAAAAAATTTGTTGTAGGGTCATTTGATGATGAAAAGGTATTGTTTCCTGCGGTGAAAAATGTTCGCAAGGCAGGTTACAAAATACACGATGTGTACACACCTTTTCCGGTACATGGTTTAGATCATGCCTTGGGTATCCGTGAAACAAGTATACATACGGCAGGATTTATTTATGCAATAACCGGAACAACCACTGCACTTACTTTTATGAGTTGGGTATTTACCAAAGACTGGCCTTTAAATATTGGTGGTAAACCACATTTTGCATTACCGGCATGGATACCGATCACTTTTGAGTTAACCGTATTGTTTTCGGCAGTAGGTATGGTACTTACTTTTTGTTACCTGTGTAACCTGGCGCCTTTTGTAAAAAAGCACCATTTTCACCCAAGGGCTACTGATGATCTTTTTGTAATGGCCATTGAATGTACTGATAAAACAAATGATACTGAGGTACAGGCGTTTTTACAAAATGCAGGAGCACTTGAAATAAATATACAGGTTGCAGAAACCGGATGGTGGATTGGAAGATACCATAAAGAGCAAAAATTGTATAAAGAAGAGAAAGGGTATTAGCCCCTATCCCCTGAAGGGGAAAAGGAGAAGACCATAGCGAATTAAGTATGATTGATTAGATAATAAATTTTTAATCTAAAAGTGCTGAAGCCCCTTTAGGGGTTTGGGGCAAAAATAAAAGAATGAAAAAAATCGCAATAGTAGCAACACTGATTTTATCAATGGCTGTTGTATTTATAGGGTGCAAAGATAAACGTAACCCGGGCAGTATTTATATGCCTGATATGGCTTATAGCCGTGGTTATGAAACGTATGCAACACGTGATTCAACAATTTTTACAGCCGATCCTAATAATGCAGGGCATAAAATATTTTATAACAATCTGTCTCCGGCAGGAACGGTAAAAAGAGGAGAACTTTTTCAATTTAATGTTCCCAATGACAGTAATGGGTTAATAAATTTAAGTGCACTGGTTAAAAATCCATTGGAACCCTTAATTGGTAAAGAACTGGAAGAAGCAGGCAGGTTATTTAATATTAATTGTGCAGTTTGTCATGGGGCAAAAGCCGAGGCAAACGGGCCGCTGGCGCCAAAAATTGGTGGTGTAAAAAGTATTATCGGTACCTCTCCGGGTTATAGTGATGGCAGGTTATTTTTTGTAATGGAGTATGGCCAGAATAATATGGGTAGTTATGCTTCTCAGCTGAGCAGGGAACAACGTTGGAGAATTGTACAGTACATCAGAACACTGGAACCAAAAGTTGATGCTACAGTAGCTGTGGCAACAACAGCAAAGGCTCCTAAAGCAGACAGCGCTGCTGTAAAAAAATGAACGGTAACGCAAGATGTACAACTAAGGACAAATGTTGAATTGTTGGTATTAAAAATGAAATAAATTAAACAAGTTTGGCCTCCCTCTCTTTCGGAGAGGGAATGAGGGTGAGGCCGTATTAAAACTAAATAAAGATTAGATGGATCATCAATTTCAATTACCGGGAAGTTATAAAAAGTGGACGTATGGACTGATTGGTGCCGGTTTAATAGCATTGTTGTATGGATTTATAATGTTTCATCCTTTTGCCCATGCAGGGCATGGAACAAACGTTAACAGCACCCGTTTTTGGGCTGTACTATTACAAAACAGTGTGTTCTTTTTATTGGTGGTAAATGCCGCCATGTTCTTTATATGTGTTACCACGATGGCCATGGCCGGATGGGTTGTTGCTTTCAGAAGGGTATCGGAAGCTATCTCAAGTGTAGTACCGATTTTGGGGGTTATAACTTTTGTAATATTAATGGCCATTGTATTTGGCGAGCGTACAGATATTTATCATTGGTTAGATAAGGATGCAGTGGCAAAGGATCATATACTAAACGGAAAAAAAGGATTTTTAAATCCCATGTTTTTTTCGATCTGGTCTTTCATTACCATTTTCTTATGGTGGTTCCTGGGTAAAAAAATGCGTAGCATGAGTGTAGAGAGTGATAAAAATGTGGCTATGGATTATGAAACCGGTAAAAAATGGATCTGGAATAATACCGTTTGGGCTTCCTTATATTCAGTTGTATTTACACTAACTGTTGCTTCCACCATTCCATGGCTTTGGTTAATGAGTATTGATGCACATTGGTACAGCACCATGTACAGCTGGTACACTTTTGCAAGCACATTTGTTTCGGGTATGTCTTTGATTGCGTTGTTTGTGATCTATTTAAAAAACCGAGGCCAATTGGAATATGTAACAGAAGAACATTTACATGATCTCGGTAAATTCATGTTTGCCTTTTCTGTTTTCTGGACATACCTGTGGTTCTCTCAATACATGTTGATCTGGTACAGTAACCAACCGGAAGAAACAAAATATTTTATTGAAAGAATTGGTACGGCAGAAAAAGCAGGCCCTTATAAAGGAATTTTCTTCCTTAATTTAATCATTAATTTCCTTTGTCCCTTGTTAATTTTGATGAAGCGGGGCACCAAAAGAAACTGGACCATGGTAACCATTATGGCCGTGCTGATCATTTTTGGGCATTGGATCGACTTTTTTCAAATGGTAATGCCGGGTACCCTGCATGAACATTTTAGTTTAGGTTTTTTTGAATTTGGTACAGCCTGTTTGTTTATTGGATTAATAATGTGGGGAACGGGAAATTATTTAAGCAAACATTCCATGCTGGCAAAAAATCATCCTTTCTTAAAAGAGAGTATGATTCACCATACATAATTACAAAAACAGCTTTTGATACCAAAAGCACACGAATATTGAACTTAGTTTTAAACAAGAAATTATAATAACATTTACAGAAAATAACTTTGAATCATGAAGGAGTTTTTAATGATAGCTTTAGGAGTACTGATTTTCGTGGTCATCTTTCAGATTGCAAAAGCCAGTGAATACGTAAGCGTTTTAAAAGGCGAAGATAAAACCCGTAAGCAAAATAATAAGTTCAATGCATTTTTCCTCCTGGGATTTTTGATTTTTGGTTTAATTGGTGCCTGGTACTGCAACGAACTTTATTATGGCAAAACATTATTCCCTCAGGGTTCTGCTTCTGTAGAAGGAGAACAGATTGATACCATGCTCTTGATTACAATAGCCATTACCGGTCTTGTATTTGTAATTACACAGGTATTATTATTCTGGTTCTCTTTTAAATACCAGGAAAAAGACGACAGAAAAGCTTTTTACTTCCCCCACAATACAAAACTTGAATTGATCTGGACAACAGTACCTGCAATATTTTTAACTGTACTGGTTGTTTTCGGTTTAAAATACTGGTTTAAAATTACCGGGGATGCGCCTAAAGATTCCCTCGTTGTTGAAGTTACCGGTCACCAGTTTGCCTGGGAGTTCAGGTATCCGGGAGCTGATAAAGTATTGGGTAAAAAGAATTATAAATTAACCACAGCAAAAAATAACCTGGGTGTAAATTTTGATGACCCGGCAAGCCTGGATGATATACACGTTAGTACAACCATGCATATTCCTGTTGGTGTTCCGGTTAAAATGGTGATCCATTCTCAGGATGTAATTCATGATGTGGGTCTTCCCCATTTCAGGTTAAAGATGGATGCCGTACCAGGTATACCAACTACACAATGGTTCACCCCAAAGATCACAACTGCTGATATGAAAAAGAAAACAGGTAATCCTGAATTCAATTTTGAAATTGCCTGTGATCAGTTATGCGGACAAAGTCATTATGCTATGAGAGGCGTTATCATTGTTGAAACGATGGAAGAGTATAAAAAATGGTTAGCTGAGCAAAAGCCGGAATACTTTACTGTATTTCCGGATAAAGCGCCTAAAGAAAATATAACTGACAGTATTGGTAAACAGATTACCCAGGTACTGCCAGTAAAAAAATAATTAAACGGTACCCGATAGCTCTTGCCGGCAGGCACAGGTTTCGGGATGAATAAAAAGTAAGAATATGAGTAGCGTAGCCACATTACAGCAAGTAGATGTTCATGGAGCACAAGATGCTCATCATGAACATCATCATCACGAAACGTTTATAACCAAATACGTTTTCAGCCAGGATCATAAAATGATTGCCAAACAGTTTTTGGTAACAGGTATGATTTGGGCAATCATTGGCGGCTTGTTTTCAGTTGTTTTCCGTTTACAATTGGGTTATCCCGATTCCACTTTTCCGTGGCTGGAAGATTTACTGGGCCATTGGGCTGCAGGCGGAAAATTAAAACCCGAGTTTTATTACGCGTTGGTTACCATGCACGGCACCATCCTTGTATTCTTTGTATTAACTGCAGGATTAAGCGGCACCTTCGCAAACTTTCTGATTCCATTACAGGTGGGTGCGAGAGATATGGCTTCGCCATTTTTAAATATGCTGAGCTATTGGTTCTTCTTTCTTTCTTCTATTATCATGTTCACTTCTTTGTTTGTACAAACAGGTCCTGCAAGTGGCGGTTGGACAATCTACCCGCCATTAAGTGCTCTGGGCGATGCATCAAGCGGATCTAAAATAGGAATGGATCTTTGGCTGGTGAGTATGGCCATGTTTATTGTTTCTGCATTATTGGGGGGTTTAAATTATATTACTACCATCCTTAACATGCGTACAAAAGGAATGAGCATGACCCGTTTACCGCTTACCATCTGGGCATTATTTTTTACTGCAGTTTTGGGTGTACTTTCTTTCCCTGTATTATTATCTGGAGCTATATTGTTATTATTCGACCGTAACCTGGGTACCAGTTTCTTTTTAAGTGATATTGTAGTTGCAGGCAAAATTTTACCTAACGAAGGTGGAAGCGCCATCCTGTTCCAGCATTTATTCTGGTTCCTTGGCCACCCCGAGGTATATATCATTTTATTACCTGCCATGGGCATGAGTTCGGAAATCATCAGTGTAAATAGCCGCAAGCCAATATTTGGCTATATGGCCATGGTAGGTTCTGTATTTGCAATTGCCATACTTGCTATCCTGGTTTGGGCGCACCATATGTTTGTAACAGGCCTTAACCCATTCCTCGGATCGGTGTTTGTATTACTAACTTTATTAATTGCTGTACCTTCAGCCATTAAGGTATTTAACTGGCTTACTACATTGTGGCGGGCAAATATCCGCTTTACTCCGGGCATGTTATTCGCTATTGGATTTGTAAGTTTATTTATCAGTGGAGGTTTAACAGGAATATTCTTAGGTAACTCTGCTTTGGATCTTCATTTACATGATACTTATTTTGTGGTAGCTCACTTCCATATTGTAATGGGTGTAGCATCATTCTTTGGCATGTTTGCCGGAGTTTATCACTGGTTCCCAAAAATGTTTGGCCGTTATCTGAATAACACCATGGCCTTTATCCATTTTTGGATAACCATCATCGGGTCTTATTTAATTTTCTGGCCAATGCACTACCAGGGATTGGCCGGAATGCCACGTCGTTATTATGATTTTTCGGCATGGAGTTCATTTAATATGTTCAAAGGACTTAATGAATTTATCAGCTTTGTTGCCATGATCGTATTTGCTGCTCAGTTGCTGTTTGTTTTCAATTTCTTTTACAGTATGTTCAAAGGAAGAAAAGTTACAGATACAAATCCATGGGGCTCAAATACTTTAGAGTGGACTACACCAATCAATCCCGGTCACGGTAACTGGCCAGGCGAAATTCCTGAAGTACATCGTGGGGCTTATGATTATGCAAAAGATGGTAAAGAATTTATACCGCAGAATGTACCGGTTGGAGAAGATGAATCAAAGCACTAAAGGCCTCACCCCAACCCCTCTCCCGAGGAGAGGGAACTGGAAGATTGAAGCGAAGATTTGCAAAACGTAATTAAAGAAGAATAAAGTAAAAATGACGAAATGCGTAATTACTAATGTTGAAAAAATAAACAAAAGTTTGACCTCCCTCTTCCCGATTGCTATCGGGAGAGAGGGATTTAGGGTGAGGTCGGGGAGGGTGAGGTCATGAATAACGACGATAAAACCATCACCAACTCAATATCGTTTGTGTTGGTAAGTAAAATGAAAGATTATTTTCAGTTGATCAAGTTCACTTTAAGTTTTATGGTGGTGTTCAGCACGGTGGTTAGTTTTTTAATTGCCCCTAATGAACAGTTTTATGTTCGTGAAAAAATAATATCAGTTCTTTTACTTTTTGTTGCAGGCATGTTGATCACAGGATCGGCAAATGCCATTAACCAGATATTGGAAAAAACATCTGACGGGTTAATGATGCGTACGGCCAAAAGACCGGTCGCCAGCGGCCGCATGAGTGTGAATGAAGCAGGCATATTTGCTTTTATCACCGGTGCTGCAGGTGTATTTATGATGTGGAAGTTTTTTAACACAGAGAGTGCGTTGGTTAGTTTATTCAGCCTTTTTTTATACGGCTTTATATACACACCACTTAAAAAAGTTAATTCAATTTCTGTGTTGGTAGGTGCTATACCCGGTGCATTGCCCTGTTTAATTGGATGGGTTGCGGCTTATGGTAATCAACCGGTCAGCTGGACAGGGGCATGGGTTTTATTCGGCATTCAGTTTTTATGGCAGTTTCCACATTTTTGGGCAATTGCCTGGCTGGCACATAAAGATTACGAAGCTGCAGGATTTAAACTGTTGCCTGCCGATAAGGGCCCAACCAGGTTTACTGCAATGCAAAGTATTATTTATAGTGCTTTGATGGTACCTGTAGGGTTTTTGCCTTTTATTACAGGTATCTGCGGAATAGAAAGTATGTTTGTTTTGCTGGCCTGCAACCTTTGGATGGTATATATGAGTGTACTGTTGTTCATCCGTATGGATGCAAAGAGTGCGAGGCGCGTAATGTTCAGTTCTTATTTTTATTTAATGATTGTTTTGCTGGCGTTGTTTGCCAACAGGATGTAGCCTCCCCTTCCCGATAGCTATCGGGACTCCGAAGGAGAGGGAACTGGAAGATTGAAGCGAAGATTAAAAACACAATTATATACGAATAAAGAAATATCGTACAAGAGTGCGACGCCAATAAAGATGAATAAAATTACAGGAGCTTGGAACTTAAAAAATATAACATGATCTCCTCCATTTCCTTCCGCCGCGGCGGAGGAGATAGAGGGGCCCGGAATAAATGATATGAGTACAGTGGCAATGGAACAACGAAAAAAAATTCATCCGCATAAATTTACCCTGTGGGTGGGTATAGGCAGTTTGCTGATGATGTTTGCAGGATTAACAAGTGCCTATATAGTTAAACGGAACCTGGCTAATTGGCAAACGTTTGACCTGCCATCGTTTTTTTGGTACAGTACCGGTGTAATTGTTTTAAGCAGTGTTGCGATCTTTCTGGCAGAAAAGGCATTTAAGCAACGGGAGATGAAAAAGTACAGGAGCCTGGTAATTGCTACTTTGATATTAGGAGTTCTTTTTATTGTTTTTCAGTTGCTGGGGTTTAAGCAGTTATATGCAAAAGAGATAACGCTTACAGGTAATGTATCTTATTCATTTATGTACGTTATTATTTGTTTGCATGCTGCTCACGTTGTTGGCGGGCTGATAGCATTGCTGGTATTGTTTGCAAAGGCATTCAGCAAAAAAACCAGAAACTATAACAGTGTTCCGGTAGAACTGGTAAGTACATACTGGCACTTTGTGGATGTACTTTGGATTTATTTATTGATATTTTTATTAATGATACGATAAGAGGAAAGTTATAAGTAGTAAGTTATAAGTTAACCCGAGAAACTTAAAACTTAATACTATAACTTAAAACTTAAAACTTACAACTTCATATGTCAACAACAGCGATACCAACAAATACCAAATGGTGGAACGGGGGAAGAAGCCCCTTTAATGTAAGCTATGGTAAAGTGATGATGTGGTACTTTTTAATGAGTGATGCCTTTACCTTCGGTGCATTTCTGATCAGTTATGGTACCATCCGTTTCAGTGTAAACCATTGGGCCGATCCTAACCATGTATTTAATGCATTTCCTTTAGCCGGGCATGCAAACCTGCCGCTGGCATTTGTAAGTTTGATGACCTTTATTTTGATCTTCAGTTCTGTAACCATGGTATTGGCTGTACATGAAGGTCATAAAATGAACAGGAAGGGCGTTGAGAAATATATGATCCTGACAATTTTAGGAGGGCTTGCTTTCCTGGGCTGCCAGGCCTGGGAGTGGACACACATGATCACCGGCGACCATGCTGTTTTAGTAAACGGACAAATAGAACATTGGGGAACTACAGTTACCAGGAACCCATGGGGAGTGGAAGTGATGCATAACGGTGCCATGGTTGCAACACCGGGCCCTATTGCTTTTGGCGGATACTTCTTTGGAATAACAGGTTTCCACGGTTTCCATGTATTTAGCGGGGTTATCATTAACCTGGTTATGTTAATAAAAACAAGGCTCGGCCATTTTGATCAGCGCGGACATTATGAAATGATCGAAAAAGCAGGATTGTACTGGCACTTTGTGGACCTGGTTTGGGTATTTGTATTCCTTTGCTTTTATCTTGTTTAATTTTTAAAATAATTTTTTAAAATATAATTATGAGTTCACAAGTATCTTCTCCCGAAATTACCCATGCTCCGGAACATGCGTCCGGCACAGGCCGTATCTGGAAAACATTTTGGGTTTTATCTTTATTAACTATAATTGAGCTGGCTCTTGGATATTTTTTATATTGGAAACATGGCCAGCTTTCCTATGGCTTCACACTTTCAACTAAATTAACAATTGCAGCATTAACACTGGCCAAGGCCTATTATATTGTTTCCATTTTTATGCACCTGGGGGATGAGATCAGGAATATGATCATGACGATCATTGTGCCGCTTATGTTATTTATATGGTTCATTGCGGCCTTTCTTTGGGATGGTAACAGCTGGAAGGTTTTACGTAATACCAATGGAGGCACCCGTCCGGATAAAACTAAAACCGAACAGCAACAGTTGCCGGCTGTTGATAAAGACGCAAAAAAATAATTGTTCTAAAATCAGCAATAGAAAATCTTAACCATCCCCGTATTCGACGGGGGTGGTTTTTTGTTTTATAAGTTAATTTATCTTCATTACTGTAAATTTGCACAAATTAAAAGGGTAAGTATAATGGAAAAATTTCAGGTTATCAGGCTGATTAAAAACCCTTCTGCCAGCTGGCGGAGAGGATTTAGGAGGGGCCATGAATAAGAAAGCAGTATTAGCATTGATGCTCGTTATTGTTATGCCTTTTGCAGGATATTTTATTGTAAAGTATTTTAGTAAGGATGCAGTACATATGCCGGGCAGGTATTTTGAACCGGATAGCATTAATGTTTCAGAAAAAAACGGTAAAACAATTACTGATACGATCTGGCATAAAGTAAAGAACATAGAATTTACCAACCAGCTTGGTAAAAAGGTTTCATTGGATGATTTGAAGGGTAAGATACTGGTGATTGATTTCTTTTTTACCAGGTGCCCGAGTATTTGCCCTGGCCTTACCCTCAGCATGAAAAGATTGCAGGATTCATTTCTGAAAAATGACAGTATTGTACAATTCATTTCCGTAAGTATAGATCCGGAACATGATTCGGTGCCCCAATTGAGAAAATTTGCCGATCGCTATAATGCAAATCATGATACCTGGTGGTTTGTAACCGGCGATAAAAAAGAGATCTATGATTTTGCATTAAATGAACTGAAAGCAGGGTTGGCAGATACAGAAGTGGATACTGCCTTTATTCATACCCAAAACTTTTTTTTATTAGACAGCAGCCGGGTTGTAAGAGGCTGGTTCAATGGTTTTGATACGGTTAAGCAGGCTGAGTTAGTAAGGAATATTCCATTACTGATGCTGGAAAAAGACAGAAAAAAACCTTCGGTATTCAGGGAGTTCATACCTATTCTACCTGTAATATTTATCGCGATCGGAATTGTATTTGTGGTTGTTTTGATATTTAACCGGCAAAAAAATAAACAGGAAAAACAGCAATAATATATGTTACAGCCTTCACTTAAAAAAAATGATAAAAATGCAAAGCTTTTTATTTACACACTATCGGTACTGGTTTTTGCTGCCGTGGTCTTATTAAGTAAATATAAACTGGATGTTGATTTGGGCTTTGATGTACACGTGTTTGCAAAAGCAAATGCTGTTTTAAATTCATTGGTTTGTGTTTTACTTGTGGCAGGACTTTTTTCAGTAAAGCAAAAAAAATTTGAACTGCATAAAAAAATAATGCTTACAGCCATTTCATTGTCTGTCTTGTTTTTACTTTCGTATATAGCCCATCATTTACTGGCAGGCGATACAAAGTATGGCGATTTAAACCATGATGGAATTGTAAGCATTGATGAAAAGACACTGTCGGGAAACCTGCGTATGGTTTATTATTTTATACTGATAACACATATTCCATTGGCAGCAATTATTCTGCCTTTTATTTTATTTACAGCATACAGAGCGCTTACCGGCGAATATGATAAACATAAAAAACTGGTTAGAATTACCTGGCCTGTTTGGTTTTATGTAGCTGTTACCGGGGTGACTGTTTATTTCATGATCAGTCCTTATTACAATTAATTATTTTTAGTAAAAAGTATACTGAAACGGTTTCCGTACTTAAATTAATTCTTCTGCTATAATTTTAAAAGGGCTTAAATAAACAATTGTAACGGTAATGATGTCATTTATATGTACGCCTTCTTTATAAGGAAGCTTTACCTGTATTTTATCTGTAATTAAATTTAAATAAATGCCATGAGGCGTTACTTTATAAACTGTTGCCTCAATGGGGGTATTTGCTTTATTTAATTTTACGGCAGTATAAAACTCAGGTATATATTTATTGTTATAAAGTTTAGCAGTTATCTTTTCTTTCTTATCCAGTGTTTCCAATGAAAATGTTACAGCCTCATTTAATTCAGTTTCTGTTGGTTTGATCTGCCAGGGTGATAAGGGTACGGGAAAAAATAAATAACTGTCAATTTCTTTTACAAAATATTTGTCATCAATGACCTTTAAGTAGCCAATAAAATTATTTTCTGTACCGGCTTTGTTAATAAGCACATCCAGCGCCGTATTATACAGGTATTGAATATTGGATGCGGTCATCCGGTCCCCGCGGTCCGAAAGCCCTGCTGTAAAAGATACGGTATCGCCGATATGAAATAAATGCTTCTTTTTAATGACCTTCTTTTTGATCAGCTTTTGCTGCTGTTTTTCATCAACATTTCCATTAATTACCTTCTTCCTGCCATTATCCTCATACTCAATAATGATATATTTTTTTTCGTGATTAACGAAAGTAACAGTACCGGTAAGTAAGGTATTACTCATAATAAAATCATTTATTAAAATCAGGCAGGGAGTAATGTATGTATTTAAATGTTGTTAGCTGATTAAATTATAAGGCCAGTTCCACTGCCGGATCCCAAAAATGTTTTTTAAAATCAATAACGGTATCATTTTTTACCTGTACCCCATCTTTTTTTAATAATTCTTCCATTTCTGTTGGGGAGGAAAAATGGTTTTTACCCGTAAGCATTCCATTCCTGTTCACTACCCGCTGAGCCGGTACTTTTGGTTTGGCTGTGTGAGCCGCATTCATTGCCCAGCCAACCATTCGGGCACTGAGCTTTGTACCCAGGTAAGCAGCAATGGTGCCGTAAGAAGTTACTTTGCCTTTTGGTATCTGTCTTACTACATCATAAACATCAGCAAAAAAACTATAGGATCTGCTCCTATGAACTTCACTCGTTTCATTAATAAGGAAACCCAAAGGCGGCGGGGCTTTAGCAATAAGATATTTTTCAGAGATCTTCTTTTTCATACCTAAAAGATACAGTTAATTTTAAGGTTCTATAGGCCCAAATTTGGAGGAGTTGCGGAGGCTGCTTCTTTTTGGTTCTGCAACATTAATATATTCATATGGACAATGTTTACACCCATTACCGCAGCAATGCCCTCTGTCCAGGTGGTATTTTACAGTGAGCACAATAAACCCATCTTCATTATAATAAAAATCTTGGTCTTCAATCCAGCTGTTCTTCATTTCTTAATATTTCCTTTAGTTTTTCATCAATATTTTTTATAACTGCCGGCAGTGTAAATTTCAGGTAATGTATTTTTTTACTCTGTGCTATATCCAGACTTTCATAGTGCGTTTTTATTTTGAGCTCATCTTTTACAGGTGTTTTCCCATATACATTATCCCGATCTTCAACAATATTTAATCCATAAAGTTCGGCTACTTTTTTTGTGAACAAATATAGATCAGGTGAGTCGGTCTTTAGGTGAATAAATCCACCAGGGCATAAAATTTGCTGGTACAGCCTTAAAAATCTTGGATGTGTTAACCGTTTCTTTGCTTTTGAAATGCGTAACTGCGGATCAGGAAATATGATCCAGATCTGATCTACTTCACCTTCATCGAAATACTCAGTTAGCTTTTCAATCTGGGTTCTTAAAAATCCGGCATTGGTAATATTTTCTGCCAGGCATTTTTTAGCACCAATATACATCCGGTTTCCTTTTACATCCACACCCAAAAAATTCTTTTGCGGAAATAATTTTGCCATTCCAACTGTATATTCTCCCCTGCCGCAGGCAAGCTCAAGGGTCAGTAGATTTTTATTATTAAAAAATTCATGCCATTTTCCTTTCATCTCTCCCGGGTACTCAAGCACATTCGGAAATGTTTTTATTGCTGCAAAACGTTCTAATTTTTTTTGAGCCATGGGCGGCAAAGATAAATAATCAGTACTTTAAAATTGAGAGTAAAATCAGGCAATTTCAAATTAAAAAGAGAAATCAGAGGTAAATATCAACTATAAATAGAGTAAGTTTGTAAGCAATTAAACAAAATCTACTTTATATGAATACAGTTATTGTACCAGTCGATTTTTCCGAAACTTCAATACATGCAGCCAAATATGCCGCTCAATTATTGGTTGGTCATTATGGTGTAAATATGGTTTTGTACCATGGTTATGGAAAACCTGATGAAGCTGCATATGCAACAGAAATGCTGGGCCATTTAAAAACTGAATTATTAAAGAATTATCTAGTTGAAATAGAAGTGATGGTACATGAAGAAGCTGATTTTGTGGATGGATTGGAAAGAACAGCTCGTCACCGGAAAGCTGACCTGGTTATTATGGGAATCACGGGTAAATCTGCCATTGCCCAGGTATTTTTTGGAAGCAACACATTAAAGATGGCAGAAAGAAAAGTTTGCCCGGTATTAATCGTTCCAGAAAATGCATCATTCAGTCCGCTTAAAAATGTGATGCTGACCTCTGATTTTAAAAGTACCTTAAATACAACACCGTCAATACCTATAAAAGACTTTTTGGATGTATTTAAACCAAAATTACATGTTGTTAACGTAGATAAGGACCATTACATTTCTCTTACCGAAGATTATGAAAAAGAAAAGCAGGAACTGAAACAGATGTTTGCAGATTATGATCCTGAGTTTTATTTCATGCGTTTATATGATGTGGATGAAGCCATAAATTTATTTGCCGAAACGAGGAATATTGACCTGATTATTGCTATTCAAAAAAACCGTTCATTTATTGATAAATTATTAAATGGCAGCAGGACAAAAACATTATCTTACCATAGTAAAATGCCAATACTGGTAATGCATGAGTAATAGAAGATAATTGGGTGATCCCTTCTTTACAGGGATTTATTTACAATAAATTCAAATAAGTTCTTCCAGCTTATGTATAATATGGCAGTTTTTTATTTTAAAAAATGAAATGACCTCATTACATAAACTTTCACGCACTGCAATCAATAAGTTACCCGATTTCCTGTTGGAATTATATAAGGATACGGCTTTTATAATTGAATGATAAAACCCCCTGCCTTCCAACTCCAGTTTACCAGCTTCGTCAATAACCAGCCAGTCAGGATTTTGAGTTAATGCATTTACTAATATAGTATTTGCCTTTTCAAATGTAGCCGTATAAAAATAAAATCTTCCAACAACAGTAAGGCGTTCTGTTGTGTTTGCCTGATCGGTACATTCAATGTCAAAAACCTCTTTTGTTTGTACATCAAAAATTTTTCTTCTGCCAGTTATGTCAGGCATTAATATACCGCTGATATTTTTTTGCTGGTAGCACCACTGCAGCAATTCAGTTGTTTTACCGCTGTGGATCGGTCTTGAAAAGATATAAATACTCATACCGGTTTGTTAAGAGAAGGATCATTTGATGCTGATTCCGTATAAGTAAGTGTAGTGTGAATTAACGAAGCAAAGAAAAAATTCCATCTTCTAAAACCATGCAGCAATTTACTTTGTTGCCAGGCCAAAGCGGTTAGTTGTCTCATTACCGGCAGAAAGGATAAAGCCTGTAACACTTCATCGCTGTAACGGCTTTCCTTTTTTTGCAGGAGCCTTTGAATTACTTTAGTAAATAATGGACCAATCAGCATAAACCAGATCAGGATTACAGATAATGTCCAGCTGATTGTTTTTACAACAGCCAGCCAGCCCTGTTTGGTATCAGCGGCAAAAAAGAATAAAACGGCTGACAGGGTCATCATGGCAAAGATCAGTAACCAAAGTTTTGTGTACTTATTTTTTGAAGCAGGTCTTTTTGTCTTAGTAAGATCCACAGGTATCTTAAAAGTTGTATCTAAAATAAAAATTGACTTTTCAGTTTTAAAACTTTTTAGGGTACGAAAAGCGAGCCATGCAACAAAAAATCCGCCTGACAGATAAATGCATAAATAAATACCAACTATCCAATAGCTCCCGTTTGAAACAATACTGCCAAATTGCGATGCCAGTAATCCAATCATAGTATCCATTGCTTTCCAAAGCGATTCGCCAAAAAATAAAGTAAGAATGAGTAATTTTTGAATAGCTGATTCCAGCATAGTGATGGTACTTAATAGAATGATGCTGATAAAATTGACACCCAGTAAACTAAATAATCCAAAACCAAGCAAAGCCTGAAATGAAACAGCAATATACGCAGGAAAGGGTGTGTAAGGACTAACCATCGCTTTTACGATCAAAACAATTAGCACACTTTTTAAAAGCTGTTTGTAATTGTACTCCGAAATGTCAGCAATAAGGCATATCATGATTACCGCCATTCCACCAACTAACAATCCGGTAAATGGTATTTGAAGGGCATGCATGATCCCGCCAAGACCGCTTTCGGTAAATGCCCATAATGCAGTAAGACGCTGAACGGCAGTAATGCGTTGTTCTTTGGATAAAAAGGTATAGTCAGCATTCATGAATACAAATATAATAAACTGCTTCATAAAGCATATCTGTAAAAAAGACCATTATTGTTGTGCAGTATGTTATTTGTCTGCTTAAAGGCAATTTGTTATTTTTAATGTGGCTACAAGTTTGCTGCTTATTTTCATTAAAGTACCGGTAACAATCAGGGCAGCTTTAAAAAATAAAACATGAGTAAGGATATCTCTGAATTTATGTTGGAAGCGATCAGACTTTCCATCAGCAATGTGGAACAAGGCAAAGGCGGCCCCTTTGGTGCTGTAGTAGTTAAAGATGGTAAAATAATTGCACGGGGAGTAAACCAGGTTACCACAACCAATGACCCCACAGCTCATGCTGAAGTGGTGGCTATTCGGAATGCCTGCTCTGTATTAAACACTTTTCAACTGGATGATTGTGAAATTTATACGAGTTGTGAACCCTGCCCCATGTGCCTGGGCGCCATTTACTGGGCAAGACCTGCAAAACTTTTTTATGCAAATTCAAAGGAAGATGCTACTGCCATAAATTTTGACGACCAGTTTATTTATGAAGAGATTGCCAGGCCTGTTACCGAAAGAAAATTATTTACCAAACAGATATTCAGAGAAGAAGCACTGGAAGCATTTAAGAAATGGAGTGAAAGCACAATCAAAACCGGTTATTAAATGGTAAGCTTTATTCTAAATGAGCAATTAATACATACAGAACATGCCACAGGCAGTACGGTACTGGATTATATACGGTATTACAAAAGACTGGTTGGTACAAAGATCGGTTGCAGGGAAGGTGATTGTGGTGCCTGCACTATTTTAGTTGGAGATTTTGAAAACGAAAAACTTGTTTACCGGTCAATGACCAGTTGCCTGTTGCCATTGGGGAATGCACATGGTAAACATATTCTTTCTGTAGAAGGAATTAACCAGCCCTGCCTGCAGAACAGTCAGGCTGCCGGTAGGCAAGATATGAAAGAACTTTCTCCGGTGCAGCAAGCTATAGTTGATACCAACGGAACCCAGTGCGGATTTTGCAGCATTGGTTTTGTAATGTCACTCACCGGTTTTATTTTGAATGAAGCAAGAAAACAATACGATGATGCCATTGCTGCCATTGATGGAAATATTTGCAGATGTACCGGTTATAAATCCATTGAAAGGGCCGCAGCTATTATTTCTGAAAAAATAAATGACAGACCCGAAGCGGAAACCATTGCCTGGCTGGTTGAGCAAAAATTTATTCCGGATTATTTTTTACAGATCAAAGACAGGCTTATACAATTAAGAGAAATAATTAACAAAGCATCAAAGGTATTAAATCCGGATTTACAAAAATTGAAACTTGCAGGCGGAACAGACCTGATCGTACAAAAAGCGTTGGCAGTAAAAAAGGCTGAAGTGCATCTTTTGTTTGATGACCACCGGTTGCTACAAATTAATTTTGAAAACGGGCAATGTCATATTGGTGCAGCTGTAACCTTAACAACTTTTGCTGAATCAAAATTAATTCAGGGTTTTTTCCCTGATCTTCAGCACTATATCAAACTCATTTCTTCCACACCCATCCGCAATATGGCTACCATGGCGGGTAACCTGGTAAATGCATCGCCCATCGGCGATATGAGTATTTTCTTCCTGGCACTGGATAGTGAACTGCTGTTGAATAAAAATGGTGTAAACAGAACAATAAAACTTAAAGATTTTTATAAAGGCTATAAACAAATTGATAAGGCAACAGATGAGATCATTGAAAAGATAATTTTTACGCCCCCGCAAAAAAATCATTTCAATTTTGAAAAAGTAAGTAAACGAACACATCTGGATATAGCCAGTGTAAATACGGCCTGCCAACTCAATGTGAACAATGATGGCAGTATAGATAAGATCCACCTTTCAGCTGGCGGTATTGCCCCTTTTCCAAAATACCTTGCAGCAACAGTATCTTTTTTAAAAGGTAAAACGATCAATGCCGGAATATTAAAAGAAGCCATTGCTGTAATGAATAGTGAAATTGTCCCTATCAGCGATGTAAGAGGAACAAAAGAGTATAAAAGACTTTTGTTAAGGCAATTATTTCTGGCCCATTTTAAAAATCACAACGGAATCATTGGGCAGTTATTAGGTAAATAACATTATCAAAAATGAACCTATACTAATTGAAAGGGGATAAAAATAATAATACTCTTCAAAGTCCCCACCGGGGGGACCTGCCTGCCGGACAGGCAGGTTTAGTGGGCTGCAATATTGATGCAGCCAATCATGTAACTGGCAGATCCGTTTATGTAGACGATATTCCAGTAATGGAAGGGATGTTGTTTGTAAAAGTTTTTGATTCTCCGCACGCACATGGAAAAATAAATAGTATTGATTTTGCTGCTGCTGAACAAATGGATGGCATTGTAAAAATATTTTCATTCAAAGACATACCGGGCCAAAACCAGATTGGGGGTATCATACCTGATGAACCTTTCCTGGCAGATAATGAAGTGCATTACCAGGGCCAGCCCATTTTATTGATCGTTGCAGAAAATGAAGATGTTGCTGAAGAAGCATGCGAAGCAATTAAAATAGAAATTGATCCATTGCCGATCATTACCGATCCAAGAGAAGCATTTAAACAGGGAAAAATATTAAGCCCTTCCCGGAAATTTGTAATGGGAAATGTACATGAAGCTTTTGCTGTATGTAAACATATTTTTACAGGACAGGCAGAAACAGGAGGACAGGAACAGTTATATTTGGAAACACAGGGAGCCTATGCCTGTCCTGTTGAACATGACAGCGTTAAAATATTTTCATCCACTCAGGGACCTACACAGGTGCAACGCACAGTAGCCAGGGTACTGGGTATTGGTATGAATAAAGTAGAAGTGGATGTACCACGCCTTGGTGGCGGCTTTGGTGGTAAAGAAGACCAGGCATCGGCATGGGGAGCCATGGCAGCCATGGCTGCATGGATATTAAAACGTCCTGCCAAATGTATTCCACATCGTATGGAAGATATGCGTATGACAGGGAAAAGAAATCCATACAGCAGCGATTATAAGATTGGCCTGGATGGTGATTTGAATATTGTAGCTTATGAAGCCACATTTTATCAGAATGGAGGTGCCGCTGCCGATCTTTCTCCGGCAATTTTGGAAAGAACTTTGTTTCATGCAACCAACAGTTATTATATTCCACATGTGCAGGTAACAGCTCATTCCTGCAAAACCAATCTTCCACCCAACACTGCTTTCCGTGGATTTGGCGGGCCGCAGGGGATGTTTGTTATTGAAGCCGCCATTGATCATGCGGCAAAAAAATTAAATGTCCATACGGATCTTATCCAGCGAAAAAACATGATGGACAACGGGGATGAATTTCCCTACGGTCAAATTGTAAAGGAATGCCAGTCAAAAAACTGCTGGGATGAAGCGATGGAGGCATATGATATTGAAGCTGCAAAAAAAGAAATTAAAACCTTCAATGAGCAAAATCAGTTTTATAAAAAAGGGTTATCACTGATGCCGGTTTGTTTTGGTATTTCTTTTACCAATACCATGATGAACCAGGCGAGGGCATTGGTGCATGTTTATTCCGACGGTACAGTTGGTGTAAGTACCGGTGCAGTGGAAATGGGACAAGGGGTAAATTCAAAAATGCTGCAGGTGGCCTCAGGATGCTTTGGTATTTCAGCCGATAAAATAAAATTAGAAAGTACCAATACAACAAGGGTAGCCAATACTTCGCCATCGGCAGCAAGTTCAACTGCAGATCTGAATGGTAAAGCATTGCTTGACGCATGCAACCAGATCAAAGAACGCCTGTTTTCATTTATCAAAACCGAGTTAACAGACAATGAAGATGAAACTGTTGAAATAAAAGATGAAGTGGTTTTTATTAATGATGAAGCCTCAGTTTTCAACTGGAAGAATTTGATTCAGCAGGCTTTTATGAAACGGATCAATTTAAGTGCAAAGGGTCATTATGCCACACCTGTTATTCATTACGACAAAACAATTGAAAAGGGCCATCCTTTTGCCTATCATGTTTATGGTACTGCACTTACCATCACAACGGTTGATTGTTTAAGGGGTATTTATGAAATTGATGCGGTAAAAGTAGTACATGATTTTGGCAGCAGCATGAACCGGGCTGTTGATCTTGGACAGTGCGAAGGGGGTATTGTACAGGGCATTGGCTGGATGACGATGGAAGAAGTGGTATATAATGAAGATGGTAAATTATTATCAAATGCATTATCAACTTATAAAATACCGGACATATATGCTGTTCCAAAAATACTTGATATAAAATTTTTACAAACAGATGGAAATGATATGGCGATCTTTAAATCAAAGGCTGTAGGGGAACCCCCGCTTATGTATGGCATTGGTGCATATTTTGCAATCCGCAATGCTGTTCTTGCATTTAATCCTGTTGCTGATATTATTTATGCGGCACCCATAACACCTGAAAAAGTTTTGATGGCTTTATATTACAACCCTGTCGGCGGGTAAAACCCCCGACAGCGGTTGGTATGAAAAACAATTTTAAAGCAGCTTTTATATAATTTGAGTACAACAAAAAAAATATACAGTAAACGTTGCTGGCTTGGTGGAAAACTTCAGCCGGCAACTGTGTATTATGAGAAAGGCATCATTACAGAAATACAACATCATAAAACTGATGGGGCAGAAGATGCAGGTAATCTTATTTTAATGCCCGGTATCATTGATGCACACGTGCACGTCAATGAACCCGGAAGAACAGAATGGGAAGGCTTTGATACAGCAACACAGGCTGCTGCTGCAGGCGGGGTCACCACCATTATAGATATGCCGTTAAATTCAATTCCGGTAACTACAACTGCAAATGCATTTGCTGAAAAATTAGCAGCATCAAAAAATAAACTGCATGTTAATGTTGGTTTTTATGGAGGATTGATTCCCGGAAATGCAAAGTACCCTGTGGATAAAAATGAATTTGAAAGATTACTGCAGTCCGGCGTGTTGGGTATAAAATGTTTTCTCACACATTCGGGTATTGAAGAATTTCCAAATGTGGGTAAAAAAGAAATAGCAATGGCCATGCCCGTAATTGCAAAACATGGCCTGACTTTATTGGCACATTGCGAAATGTATAAAAAAGAGGTTAATAATCAGTTTTCAGATTTCCCGGGCAGTTACCGCTATTATTTAGCAAGCAGGCCTAAGCAATGGGAGAATGATGCGGTTGAACTGATGATTCAACTTTGCCGCAAACATCATTGCAAAACACATATCGTTCATGTGTCTTCTGCTGAAGTACTGATAAAAATTCAGCAGGCAAAAGAAGAAGGGTTGCCCATTACCGCCGAAACCTGTGCCCATTATATTTATTTTAATGCAGAAGATATTCCTGATTCGAATTCCCTGTATAAATGCGCACCACCTATCCGGGAAAAAGATAATAACGATCAACTTAAAGAAGCTTTGCTTACAGGGGTACTTGATTTTATTACAACTGATCATTCGCCTGCACCCCCGGCCATAAAAGAACTGGAAAGCGGTAACCTGCAAAAAGCATGGGGCGGTATTGCCGGGCTGCAGTATTTATTGCCAGCAAGCTGGACAGCCATGAAAGAAAAAATTTCCATTGAAAAATTCATTCCTTTACTCACTGAGCACCCGGCATCGTTTTTACAGGTAAATAATAGAAAAGGAAAATTAAAGGCTGGCCATGATGCCGACCTGGTTTTGTGGAACCCCGAAGAAAAATTTGAAGTAAAGGCAGCAGATATTTTGCATCGGTATGATTGCAGTCCGTATTGCGGAAAGAATCTTTATGGAACCGTAACGCAAACAATTGTAAACGGGATCACGGTTTATCAAAATAAAAAAATAATAAATCAAAACGCAGGACAATGGCTTTTGAAAAAGTAAAAGAAATAATTAAGGCGGCTCCGGCATTTACACAACTAACCGACCTGGCTGCCGAAAGGCTGGGCGGTAAAGTATTATTTGCAACCGATGATTTTTTTGCTGAAAAAGAAAACCTTATCAAACCTGCCCGTGGAATTTTTATCACCGATAAATATACCGACCGCGGTAAATGGATGGATGGATGGGAAAGCCGCCGCAAACGTACCTCTGGCCACGACTGGGCTGTAGTGCAACTGGCAACTCCCGGAAAAATTGTTGGGTTTGATATTGATACCAATTTTTTTCTCGGGAATCATCCGCCACATGCTTCTGTTGAAGCCTTGTACATGCTTGCCGGTAGGCAAGACTTAAATGATGCTGATCCGGTTAAAGACTGGGAAGATATTGCATGGAAAGAAATCCTGCCTAAGTCTCACCTTGATGCAGGCTCACAAAATTTTTATGAAAGCAACAGCAATGAAGTATATACACATATCCGCTTACATATTTATCCCGATGGTGGCGTAGCAAGAGTAAGAGTTTACGGCGAAGTATTTAAAAACCGGGATGCAATTGCAGCTGATGACGAAATTGATCTTGTTGCTGCAATCAACGGCGGTAAGGCCCTTGCCTGCAATGACATGTTCTTTAGTGCTATGGGTAACCTGATCATGCCGGGTCGTGGTATTAATATGGGTGATGGCTGGGAAACCAAACGCAACCGTACACCGGGTAACAGGGATTGGGTAATTTTAAAACTGGCTATGCCTGGTATGATTGAAAGGATCGTAGTAGATACATGTCATTTTAAAGGTAACTATCCTGATAGTTGTTCAATTGATGCCTGCACAGCAGATAATGATGGAGATGTTGTAAATAATAAAGTTGAATGGCAACCTGTATTAACCCCTCAAAAATTAAGTGCCGATCATGAACATGAATTTATAAAAGAGATAGGTCATTTATCTGCTATTACTCATGTCCGGTTAAATATTTTTCCGGATGGTGGTATCAGCCGCTTACGTTTATTTGGAAAAAAAAAGCATAATTAATGGTTGGAATTATTTTATTATCGGTACTGGGATTTGTTTTGGTTATACTTACGGTCATAACGTATTACCTGCGTACGGTATTCAGGCAATATGAAAAAGATGAGGAAGGGGGTATTAATGCAGAAAAAAAGAAAGCAGCAATTGCTGACTCGCAAACCTTTGTGTACACCGCTGTTATCCTGGTTTCTGTTGCTATGGTTGGGGCTTTATACATTTATGTAAAGGGCTCATTATGGGAAGGGCATTTAATGGAATGGTTGAATATAATAGTACGGCTGTTACATTTCACATTTGGTATTGCCTGGATCGGCGCATCTTTTTATTTTGTTTTTTTAGAAAATGCTTTGAACCGTACCAACAATGTACGGGATGAACTGGCAGGTAATCTCTGGGCCATACACGGGGGTGGCATTTATTACCTCGAAAAATATAAAGTTGCACCTAATACAATACCCAAACAGTTGCACTGGTTTAAATACGAAGCTTATTTTACCTGGATATCGGGCTTCTGTTTATTGTTTGTGGTATATTATTTTAATGCTTCTGCATTGCTGATCGATAAAAATGTTTTAGATATTACACCGTTTACAGCTATTGCTATTGGTATTGGCTCTTTTATTGTTGCCTGGGTTCTGTATGATCTGCTTTGCAAAACAGCCCTGGTTAAAAAACAACTTTGGTTTATATTGATCGGGGTTATCATGGCAACAGGCTTTGCCTTTTTCTACAGTCATGTATTCAGCGGCCGGGCTGCCTATATACATTTTGGAGCCATGATCGGAAGCATCATGGTAGCTAATGTTTTCTTTGTAATTATTCCGGCACAAAAAGCCATGGTAAAAGCGGCCCGGGAAGGACTGCCATTAAACCCGCAGTTGGGCAAAAATGCATTGAGCCGTTCAATTCACAACAATTACTTTACCCTTCCGGTTTTATTTGTGATGATCAGCAATCATTTCCCAACCACTTTCGGATTCGAAAATCCATGGCTTATATTGATCATCATTTCATTAGGAACTGCTGCTGTAAAACATTATCTTAACCTCAGGGAAAAAGGACAACTGTCTGTTTGGGTAATGCCTGTTTCGGTTGTGATATTACTGGCCGGCGCATTTATTTCTGCACCCCCAAAAGATCCGGGGGCCTGCAATACAAAGATCGAATTCAGCGAAGTGAATGCGATCATACAGAACAGGTGTATGAGTTGTCATTCATCTAAACCAACAGATGATGTTTATAAAGCACCTCCAAATGGGGTAATGTATGATACCCCGGATGATATTGCTAAGAAGAAAGACCTGATCATGCAACGGGTTGTGGTGACCAAAACAATGCCGCAGAATAATAAAACCAATATGACAGAAAAAGAAAGAGATATGATCAGGTGCTGGATAGAGCAGGGAGCTTTAATAAAGTAAGTAAAAGTAAAACAGTATAAAAGTTTATTATGACAATAAAGGCATTTAATAAAATAAATAAGATTGAGAAAACGAAACTTCTGATGAGTTGTTGCGGTTCTTTAACATGGGTTGATATGATGATGAAGCAATTTCCATTTACTAATAAAATGGAATTAATTGATGCTTCTATTGATACCTGGTACAATCAATGCAACAGCATTGATTGGCTGGAATCATTTGCACATCACCCCAGGATCGGTGACATAAAAAGCCTGGCAAAAAAATTTGCCGGTAAGGAACAGGCATCCGTTGCTGCTGCTGCAAAAAAAACGATCACGGCATTGGCCAATGCCAATAAAGAATATGAAGCCAAATTTGGGTTCATATTTATTGTTTGTGCAACCGCTAAGTCCGCAACGGAAATGCTCAGATTGCTGGAAGACAGGCTAAGCAACAGCATTGGCGAAGAACTGCATATTGCCATGGCCGAACAAATGAAAATTACGATCCTTCGTTTTCAAAAATTATTTACCGAAGGAGACTGGAGTTTTTTAAAACAAAGTCAGCTTACAACGCATGTGCTGAATACTACTGTGGGTAAGCCCGGTATCGATATAAGTATCCGTTTACAAATACCGGTAAATGGGGTTTGGCAAACCATTGCACAGGGCATTACCAACAGTGATGGCAGGATCGCTGATTTATTGCCTTCACAATTAAACCTGGCTCACGGAAACTACAAACTGGTTTTTGATACCGGCAATTATTTTGCAACCCAAAAAATAAAAGGTTTTTATCCCGAAGTGGAAATTCAGTTTATTGTTTTTGATGAGGCACATTATCATGTACCGTTATTAATTAATCCATTTGGATATTCAACTTACAGGGGCAGCTAAATTATAACCGCTAAGACACGAAGACGCAAAGCTTAGCGGCTTGGCGCCTTTGCGGTAAAAAAATAAAAATAATTATGAGTATTACAATTCCATCCATTGAGAAAGAACTGCTATTTAATAAACTGAAAGAAGCCAATACATCCTTTCAACAGATTTATCCCGGCGACCGAAGTGAACGCCAGCCGGTACACACTTTATACGGAGGTGCCAATCTGTTTAAATACGATTCGGCATCAGCACTGGGTAAAAGAGCATTGGAAATATTTGAAACCTATGCACCTGACCAAAAAATATTTGGCAACGTGTTTGGCATGGATACCACATCAGGCTTCAGTGATAAAGTGTACCAAAAAGTTATTGCTAAATTAAGATCAGAAGCCATTGAAGATTTCCGCATTGATTTTGAAGATGGCTATGGCAACCGAAGTAATGACGAAGAAGATGAAACAGCTTTTACAACAGCATTGGAAGTTGCAAAGGGAATGAAGGAAAAAACCTTGCCACCTTTTATCGGCATCCGTATAAAACCTTTTACCGAGGAAATGAAAGAAAGGGGATTGCGTACCCTGGATATTTTTGTAAGTACCCTTGTAAAAGAAACCGGCGGAAAGCTTCCTGATAATTTTATAGTGATGCTGCCCAAGGTTACCATACCGGAACAACCGGCAACGCTGGCATCTTTTTTCGATATCCTGGAAACGGAATTGAAAATGAAGAAAGGTATTTTAAAAATGGAAATGATGGTGGAAACCACGCAGGCTATCATGGCTATTGACGGAACCAATCCATTAAACAAATTTATAAAGGCAGGTAATGACAGATGTATTGCCATGCATTTTGGAACCTATGATTATACAGCCTCATGCAGTATCACTGCCAAATACCAGGAGATGGATCACCCGGTTTGTGATTTTGCGCACCACATGACCAAAGTGGCGCTGGCGCATACCGGTATCTGGTTAAGTGATGGTGCAACCAACACCATGCCCATTGGCCCGCACAGGGGCGAAAACTTAACTAAAGAACAATTAAAAGAAAATATGGATACCGTACACCGTGCCTGGAAAAAAGGATACGATCATATCCGCCATTCTTTATGGAATGGTTTTTACCAGGGCTGGGATCTGAACCCGGCACAATTTCCGATGCGGTATGCAGCAGTGTATGCATTCTTTTTAGAAAGTTATGATGATGCAGTAGAAAGACTGAAAACTTTTGTTGAAAAAGCAGCAAGGGCAACCCTGATCGGCGATGTATTTGATGATGCCGCAACCGGGCAGGGCTTATTAAATTATTTTTTACGTGCTTTAAACAGTGGCGCCATTACCGAGGAAGAAGTTTTGGTAACAGGGTTAACAATGGATGAAATAAGAGGACGTTCGTTTAAAAAAATATTGGAGAACAGAAAAAAATAGTGAGTCGGGTGAGTCACCCCAAAAGGGTGGCTCACCCGGTACAAAAATTATCAGGAAACAGAAAGAAATAATTAATGGATGTATGGAAATTCATTGCGGATAAATTAGCATCAGGTCAGCAGCTGATGTTATTAAATGTACTGGAGAGTGAAGGAAGTTCACCGGGGCGGAATGGTTTTAAAATGGCGGTGGCAACCGATGGAACTATTTGCGGTACAATTGGCGGAGGGATAATGGAACATAAACTGGCGGAAAAAGCAAAAGCCATGTTGCATCAAAATGAAATGGTTGTATTGCTCATGCACCAACATCATGATAAGGTACACTCAACTGATCAGTCGGGAATGATCTGTTCGGGAAGTCAGATAAATGCTTTTATTCCTATATCAGCTTCTGATGAAAATTGTATAATGAAAATTGTAAGGGGCGGGGAATATACTATTCAGCTTTCGCCAAAAGGATTAGTCATTAAGGAGTCAATACCAAAGGATAAAAACTTCAGTCTGCAAATTCAATCTGAAACAGACTGGATCTACCAGGAAAAATTAAACCAGCGTCCGGTGATCCATATCATTGGTGGTGGCCATGTTAGTCTTGCTTTATCAGAGCTGATGTGCTTCCTGGGGTTTTACAGTAAAGTGTATGACGACCGCCCCGAATTGAATACCATCCTGCAAAACTATTTTGCAAATGAAAAAATTATTTTTACCGGGTATGAAAAACTGGGAGCATATATCACTGATTGTAAAAATGATTTTGCCGTTATTATGACATTGGGATACCGGTCAGATAAAATAGCACTGCTTCAATTACTAAACAAAGAGTTGTATTACCTGGGCATGATGGGCAGTGATCATAAAATTGAATCATTATTCAGTGAATTAAGATCAGAAGGCATTGCTGAAGAGGCATTAAAAAAAATATTTACCCCGGTTGGGGTAAATATCTATAGTAAAACCACACCTGAGATTGCAGTGAGCATTGCTGCAGAAATTATCCGTGAAAAAAATAAAGAGTTGCCTACGGGAAGAAGTTATTGAGTTTTCATCAAAAAAAACCCCATCCAAAACTGAACAGGCTATTTAAATAAGCTGTAGGGGAAGGGATCGAATCCGCCGCGGCGGACAGTTAGCAATAACTACAGGTTCATTTTTATGCTATGCAGTAAATAATGAACAAGGAACAAGGAATTTTGAATCTCGAAGTGTGCTTCCGTTCCTTGTTCAGCATTCCTTGTTCCTTGCCTGCCTGCCGGCAAAGGCAGGTTCGATATTGTTCTTAATAAAAAAGCCCGTCCAAAACTGGAGGGCACTGAAAAAGCTCTCTTTTTAGAATAGAACTTGTAAAGCGATTAAGTTAAAATCAATTTTTAGCTTAATCGCTTTTTTATTTTCACCTTTTTTGTGAGGAGCAATAGGGTCGGCTATTGGGCTTTATATGTCTTAAGATTAATGTTTGAGAACATTTTGGCCTGCATATTTATGCTGATTGTACTTCTGTGCATAGTTTCAGTATTCTTTTGAGATTTACCGTAAATATGGCCATAGCTCCCTGGAGCTGCATATTATTTATTCCATATGATGAAGCCCTATTGTATCCGTGAACATTCTTTAATTCACTATTCTTTGCCTCGATTTTGTATCGATGTTTTGCCTTCTGTTTAAAGTATTCTGTTTCTTGAAAAGCACTTTGTTCTTGATGAACATCTGATTTTATAGATACAGAGTAAGTTTTTGACTTGGCTCCCTCTTTATAGCAGCCGTTTCTCAGAGGGCAGGTTTTACATTTCTCAACATCAAAGTAATAAGTATTTACTTGGTTTTGTCCTACGTCCTTTTTGCCTTGTTTAGCTTTTCTTATGGCTATGTGGCCCGCGGGACATACATACATGTCAGCATCTTTATTATAGTCAAATTGATCTTCGGTTTTTCTAAATCCTTGTGTTATTGTTGGATTGAGTTTTGCAACTATTTTGATATTCTGTTCACTTGTTAATTGAATATTTTCTTTTCCTGAGTAGGCCGCATCGCCTATAACGGTATCGACGTCAATTCCATTTTCCTGACTAATTTCTAAAAGTTTTAGCAGCTCTGGTCCGTCGCCTTTTTCACCTGATGTTACCACTGCTGCAGTTATTATCCGCTCTTCCGTCATGGCTAAATGGGTCTTATAACCAAAGAATGAACTGTCTGCAGATTTATGACCTGTTTTGGCATCCTCATCTCTTGATAACACAATATTTTCTTGAGTGTCTTCGACCATTTCACTTAAGATGTTTAATTTTTCCTGTACCGCAGGAATTGAGCTGATGGATGGCTCTTTCTCAACAATCTCTTTTAGTTCTTTACAATACGCTAACTCCTTTTCTAAATCATTATCCATATTCTTTTTCGGCATGCGATCCTTCAAGTCTTCATCATATATGTAAATAGTTTTTCGAAGCTGCTTTGAACGCTCTCTTAGAACTTCGATGGCTGAGAATGGGTTTGATCTGGACAATGTATGAGTAGCATCAACAATGATTGATTTAGATCGGATTACTCCTTTTTCAATAGCAAGGGTTACCGTTTTGCTGATGAGAAGATTCAATAAATCGGTATCCTTTAATCTTAGCTTTCTGAATTTTGTGAGGGAACTGGGATTAATAACATCGTCTTCAGGCGACATATCTAAAAAATATTTGAACGACATATCAAAACGTGAACGCTCAACTACATCAACATCAGAAATATCATAAATCGTTTTTAGCAATAAATACTT
>JANOFR010000069.1:0-17102 GCA_031413755.1 Chitinophagaceae bacterium | reverse complement strand
CAATATTGTTGATGTCCTGGATATCCGTTTTCACTTTAACCTTACTTACTTTTCCTTCCTTATCAATTACAAAGGCAACAACCTCCAGGTCATCAATCAGTGATGCAGGGGTTACATCCGATTCATCTTTTTTCTTTGTATCAGTTTTGGTGCTGTCATTTTTATCACGGGTGGTAACCGCATTGATCGGAACACTCAGTACATTGGCATGTGTCTTGGTCTGTATATCTGCATTGGCACTCATTCCGGGGCGAAAGGGAAATGAACCCTTGCCAAGCAGATCCAGATAACTTTCAGGTAATAAGCGGATAAACACTTTGTATTGTGTAACATCACTGGATGTATTGGCCAAGGCGCTTGCCGATGCGGCACCATTATTACTGCTGGCGATCTGCGTAACAATACCTTTAAATTTCCGGTCGCTGTAAGCATCTACTTCAATCAGTGCGCTGTCTCCAAGCTTAACTTTTGGAATATCATTTTCGCCAACATCCACCCTTATTTCAATCTTCGACATATCGGCAATCCGTAAAATTTCAGTACCCACATTAAAACTGTTACCGGCAACTTTTTCTCCTTTTTTTACACTCAGTAAACTTATTACTCCATCCATCGGTGCAACTATTTCTGTACGGCCGAGATCCGTATTTGCTTTTGCCAGGTTTTCCTTTGCACTTTTTACACTTGCCTGTCCGCCACGGATACCTTGCAATGCAGCATTATAATTTGCTTTAGCACTTTTTAAATTAGCCTCTGCCAAATTATATTCATTCAGGCTGATCACTTTATCATTAAACAATTTTTGTTGCATATCATAAGTACGCTGCGCCTGTTCCAATTGTGCTTTTAATGCATCAATAGCAGCCTGCGAATTGGCAACCTGCGCCTGGCTTTGTTCAACACCACTTGCAGCCTGGTTTCGCTGAATGCTATATATGTCGGCATAAATACGGGCCAATACCTGTCCCTTTTTTACAGAATCACCTTCCTGCACCGTTAACTCTGTGATCTCCCCGCTGATATCAGGACTTACCTTAACTTCTATTTCCGGATAAATTTTCCCACTGGCATTTACAATTTCTGTGATCGTACGCTTCTGCACTTTTTCGGCTGTAACTTTTAAACCTTCGTCTTTTCCAAAAGCACCGGTTTTAGAAAGTACAACCAGTAATACCACCAATATTCCCAAACTTATTAAAACCCATTTAAGCGTCTTACTCATAATTCATAATTTATAATTATAATTTCAACCCCTGTCCTTTATAAAATTCCAATACTTTCATTTTAAAAACATAGTCATACTGGTTTAATGCATTTTCAAGTTTTGCCCTGAACACATTATTCTGATTAGTAATTAATTCAAATGTTGTTAACACGCCCACTTCATAACGTTTTTGTGCAAAGCTGTATGTCCGCTCGGCCGTTTCAAGGCTTTTTTTGCCGGCATTAAATTTTTCCAAAGCCACTACGGCAGCGTCATAGGCCTTGTAAATATCTATTTTCAGTGTTTTATCATCCAGTTCTTTTTGCAGTTGTTGATTTTTAATATTGATCCTGCTCCTTTCATAGTTTGTACGGGCATTGTAACCGTTAAAAATAGGTACACTCAAATTTAATCCTACAGATTGCCGGAAGTTCTGATTTAACTGGGGAATAAAAGCAGACTTGCCATAACTATAATCAGTAAAGGGTTGAAAAGGAAAAACATTATAATCCAATCCGTTAATATTTACTTTACCCAATGGTGCAATAACCTGTGTAGATCCGGTAATTTCCCTGGCACGGTTATTATAACCACTACCCAAACTTCCAAAAATAGAAATAGATGGATATAAACTTCCTTTTGCAGCAGCCGAAGTTTTTTGCGCAGCTTTAATTTTAAAATCATTTACCCGTTGCTGCGGCATATTAGTCATTGCTAAATTATAAACAGCATCAGGTTGCAGGTCAGCAATTTTTTCTACCGGTATTTTCTCTACCGGAGGAGCATCAATTTCAAAATAACTATCTGCATCCATGGCCATAAAAGCTTTTAAATTCAGGATGTTTTGATATACGCCTCCTTTAGCAGTAATAACGGTAGCACTGTCTCTTGCCACCTGGGCTTCCAGTTCGGCTGCATTCAATTCCGGTAAGGCACCTGCATTTACCAGTTTCCGGGTATTGCTAAGCTGTGCCTGAGATTGTTGCAGTTGAACTTTCGCAATTTTTTCCTGTTCTTTTGATAAAAGAATTTGCAGGAACGCATTAGCTACCGTTAATGCAATATCGTTTTTTAATTTATCAGTTCCGGCCCTGGCTGCCTGCAGTTCCCATTCATTGGCTGCAATGGTATTTCGTTTACTAAACCAGTTAAAAATTTCGGCACTGCTTTGTAACTGCATATTGGCCGATAAATAACTTTGGGTAATGAGGCTGAAAGAAGTAGGGTCCTGGTTACGGCCACTGTTATAACTTGGTCCACCACTAAAGTTAAAATTGGGTAATTGCCCCAACCTGTTTTGTTTTAACTGCAGCGCAGCCGTTTTGCTTTGCAGGTCAACCTGCCTGACAGAAATATTATTGTCCATAGCATACTGCACACATTTAAGCAGACCCCATTTTTCCTGGGCATTTGCGGCTCCGGAAATAATCAATATAACCGAAAGGATATAAAATTTATTACGCATGCAACAAAAATAAATAATCTGACCGTAAATCAATAAAAACAATTATACAAACGGTAAACACTGCTATTTCATTTTTTCAAAAGCCTGTGCCAGGTCCCTTATTAAATATTCCGGGTCTTCAAGGCCAACATAAAGCCTTATCATGCGGTGCTCTTTGTTTGCAGGGTTAAAATCAACGGGCCGTATAGTGGAGCATTTGGGTATAATCAGGCTCTCATATCCACCCCAGCTTACTGCCATAAAAATGTGTTGAAGGCTTTCGCAGAATTTTTCGATCTGCTGAATATGGTTAGCTTTTATTATAAACGTCAATAAGCCGCAGGCTCCCTTCAGTTGTTTTTTTGCCAATTCGTATTGCGGAAAGCTTTCATCAAGCGGAAAAAGCAGGCTTTCAACTTCTGCCTGTTGATTTAAATAATCAACTACCATTTTGGTTGATGCGCTGATCCTGTCAAGCCTCGCAGGCAAAGTTCTGATACCCCGTATCAATAACCAGGCATTAAATGGAGAAATGCCGCTGCCCACGGTCATGTATTCACTGTTAAAAATCCGTTCCATCATTAATTTGGTGCCGCTTAATACACCTCCTAACGTATCACTATGGCCGCTGATGTATTTGGTGGCAGTTTGCATGGTAATATCAATACCCATTTCAACAGGCTTCTGGTACAGTGGTGTACAGTAGCTATTGTCGATGATGGTGGTGATGTTCTCTGATTTTGCCAGTTCAGCAACGGCTTTTAAATCCTGCAAAGCATAATCCCAGCTGTTGGGACTTTCCAAATAGATAACAGTGGTATTGGGTAAGATGGCCCTTTCAAAATTTTCAATCTGCGTTCCATCAATATAAGTTGTGGTTACACCAAACCTGGGTAAAATAACATCGAACATTCTTTGTGCCCAGGTATATGGTTTATTAACGGATACAATATGATCGCCTGCTTTTACATTGGCCAGTACTGCAACAAAAATGGCTGCAGCTCCACTGTTAAAAACCAGGCTTTCTTCGGCACCATCCAAAGTAGCTAATTTTTTTTGTAAAATATCTACTGTGGGGTTTTTGCCCCTGCTGTATAGGTAAGTGGAGTACTCATCTGCAAAGGCTTTACGCATCTCATCTACGGTACTAAAAACAAAATTACTGGTTTGAATAATGGGCGGAGCAACTGCATTGAAATAATTTTCCCTTTCTTCGGCATACTCATTTAAGATATAGGAGAGATCCATTAACTATTTTTTTTAAAGTAGAAAATAAAATACAGCAGCAACAATACCAATAATAGAACAATACCCGTTACAGCAGCCTGCCAGTTTGAAATAATAACTGCAACTGCGATCATAAAATAAGCAAAAACAAATATACCCGTAAGTATGGGAGTGAATCTTGTCCAGCCACCGGTGATCAATTGCTGATTTTGTCTTCGCTTTCGTAAAATGAACAGGGTTGCAGCTGAAGTGCTCATGCCAATGCTGTCTAAAAACATAGTGAACCCTAAAATATTATCGACACCTTTTCCAAAAAAAGTAATAATAATGGTTATTACTGAAAATGCTGTAAGCCCGGCAACCAGTGCCTGTGTTTTAGGATTCTTGTACGAAAATATTTTAGGGAAAACCTTGTCTTCGCTCATGGCGAACATTACCCTGGGATTGCTCATCAGCAAAACATTTACATATGCCAGTACCGATACAAACATTAATGCATCAAATACTTTACCACCGGCCTTACCAAACCAGGCCTCACATAACAGGGCGCCAATGGCCGTGGCATTTTTCATATTATCAAATCCTATTACCCTGGTGTAAACAACATTTAGGGAAAGGTAAAGCCCTAATACGATCAGTATGCCAATAATGATTCCCCTGGGTAAAATTTTGGTTTCTTTTACCTCGCTGCCAAAATTGATGGTTTGCTGATAGCCGCCATAGGTAAAACAAACAGGTATCATACTAATCAAAAATAATTTCAGCCAGTTGTTATCTTTAAATTGATAAACAGGTGCGGCCATATCATAATCATGCGGAACAATCATAACGCCTTTTAAAACACTGGCAATTAACAAAACAATTAAACCTACTTTAAGAATGATCAGGAAATTCAATGTACGGCTGCTTGTTTTTAAGCCTAAAAAATTCACTGCATAAAAAATGGCCACGGCTATACTGGATACCGTAATGTTGAATAAAAATCCAGAAGCCTGTCCAAACAAAAGATCACTAACATAATCTGCACCAATCAATGCCACTACAGCGAGTGATGCTGCATTGCTTACTAATATGAGGGTATTAACCGTAAAGCCAACAGCGGGATGATAACACTCTGCAAAAATTTTATAATACCCCCCCATTACGGGTAACCTGATACCAATTTCGGCATAAGTTAATGCGCCGCATAAAGCAATGATTCCGCCAATGACCCATACTGCAAAAAATATACTGCTGGTTCCCGATGACGCGGCCACTTTTGCCGGTGTACCAAAAATACCCATGCCTATCACCAGGCTAACCACAATCATAGATAGATCAAATTGATTGAGTTTGTTTGATTTTACTGTCATGCTTTAAAGATAATTTTTTTGCACATAACAATGTGGAGATATTTTGTTTGGAGGTTTAACATGCTTTCTGTTACATTTGCTGCGAATTTGGTTTCCGATGTCAATTCGGAATTAAAAGGGAATCCCGTTAAAAGCGGGAGCTATCCCCGTAGCTGTAAAGGCAGTTCCACCTAACCTCTCCGCCAACTGGCGGAAGGAACAATGGAGCTAAAAAACTACAAACCACTGTTCTGAAAATTCAGGATGGGAAGGTAAAAGCCTAAGCCAGAAGACCTGCCAGATTCAATTAACAATCATTCAAAGCTTTCGGGTGAAAGGCAGGAAATGTAATGGCTCAAGGGCCTTTATATCTCTACATTTTTCCAGGAAGCAGTCACAAAAAAAATTTTTCAAAAATGAAAAAGAAAATTTTTATTGCGGCTGCTGTATTATTCAGCAGTCTGGTGTACGCACAGCAAGACAGTACAAAAAACTTAGATGAAGTTGTTGTTACGGCAACAAAGTTTCCCATTAAACAATCTTTAACCGGTAAAGTAGTTACAGTAATTGATCAGCAACAATTGCTACGTAACAGTGGTAAATCGTTAACAGAAATGTTGAACACACAGACCGGTATTATTGTAAATGGCAGCAGCAATATTTTGGGCACCAACCAGGATGTTTATGTACGTGGGGCCGCTGCCGGCAAAACTTTGATCCTGCTGGATGGTATTCCGGTTTATGATGCCTCAGGTATCAGTGGTGCATTTGATTTAAACCTGATCAGTGTTGACCAGGTGGAGCGTATTGAAATTTTAAAAGGCAGCCAGTCTACTTTATATGGCAGTGATGCTATAGCTGCGGTTATCAATATCATCAGTATGAAAGGTGGGGCTAAAAAAATAAATGCCACAGCAAACCTGGCCGGTGGCAGTTATAATACTTTCAAAGGTTCCTTTGGCTTAAATGGTACTGTAAAGAACACAAACTACAATGTTCAATACAGTAAGTTAATAAGCAAAGGTTTTTCAACAGCGCAATATCAAACAGGGATAGATAACTTTGACAAAGACGGGTTGGATGAAAATGTATTCAGAGCAAACATCAGCCAAAAAATAAATGAGCAGTTTTCAATACGTGCAAACACACAGTTAAGCAATTATAAAACTGATGCAGATGCCGGGGCTTTCACAGATGATGCAGATTATACCATCAAAAATAAAAATATAATGGCCGGCTTTGGAGCTGAATACAGCTTGGGTAAAAGCATTTTGTATTTTAATTATAATTATAACAAAATTGAACGAACCTATCTGGATGATTCAGCCAGCAGGGGTGGTTTTTCTTATTACAGCAAAGGTGATTATACCGGCAAATCACAGTTTGCCGAATTGTACAGTAATATTGCTGTAACAAAAAATGTTGATGTACTGGTTGGTGCAGATTACCGAAACCAGCTTACAGATCAAAATTATTTTTCAGTAAGTGCATTTGGCCCTTATGCCTCAATGCCATTGAGCTGTGACAGTGCCAAAGTAAACCAGTTTGGAGCCTATGCCTCGATAGTTGTAAAAGATATTAAAGGGTTTAATGTTGAGCTGGGTGGCCGCTATAATAATTTTAATAAGTATGGAGATGTGTTTACTTTTTCATTTAATCCATCTTATGTAATTAAAAAATCAATAAAGGTTTTTGGGAACATCAGTACAGGTTTTAAAGCACCTTCTTTGTACCAGGTTTATTCCGAATATCGTCCTGTGGGTGGTGAACTTAGTCCGGAAAAATCTTTGAGCTTTGAAGGTGGGATTCAATACTTTAAAAATAATATAAACCTGCGGGCTGTATATTTTAGCAGAAATATTACCGACAATATTATTTTTGTAAATACGAATAATGCGCCTTACGGATATTATGCCAATGCCGATAAACAAAAAGACAAAGGATTGGAACTGGAAGCCAGTATTGACTTTGGGAAAGTAACACTCAATGCCAATTATGTAAACCTGGATGGAAAAATTGAAACAAGATCCGGTGCAAAAGATACTTCATTCTTTAACCTGTACCGCAGGCCACGGCAAACCATTAATTTAAATGTAGGTATTGAGCTTTGTAAAAACTGGAACATGAATATTGCTATTCAAAGTGTAAGCAAGCGTTACGAAGGGGTATATGCTTCAACGCCCATTGAAATGCCTCCATACTATGCCTGGAATCTTTACTCAACATATAGCATTACCAAAAACATAAAAACATTTGTTGACCTTAAAAACATCACTGACGAAAAATATTCAGAAGTAAGAGGCTATAACAGCCGCCGTTTTAATTTTATGGCAGGAGTTACTTTGAACTTTTAACCTGCCTGCCGGCAGGCAGGTAGTATAGCCGGTAAGTCGGAAAAATAAATTTCCGGTTTACCGGCTAATTTAAACTTCGGTAAAAATGTGTAAACACGAAGAAAAACAATGTCCGCGGTGCACGATCGTATTTGAATGCAAACGTGGCAGCATTTTGCAATGCCAATGCAGCTGTATACAATTACCGGAGGCTGTAGCAGCTTATATTGAAAATGAATACAATGATTGTTTATGCCTGACATGTTTACGGCAGATTAATGAAAACCAGGCAAATAAAAGTTAATCTCCCGATACGCTTTCAATATAAATTCCGTTTAAATACATGAACTTTATAGTATTCATTTTTAAGATGAAAAAAAATACCATCAACACTGTTATCTTTTTATTGTACATGCATACCTGTTATGCACAATTCAGCATTACCGGAAAAGTAACTGATGAATATCAAAATCCGTTACAGGCTGTGACCATTACCATTGGAAAAAACCTGATGACCACAGTTTCAGATTCGGCCGGAAATTATAGTTTTTCTTTTTCTTCTGTTTCTGTAAACTTAACTTTTACCCATATTGGTTACGAGCCGGTAATGATCAAAATCAAAGATGGAAATGTACAACCAGTAGCACTTTTAAGGAGTAACATCTTTTTGTCGGAAACTGTAGTAAATGCTTTTGAAAGAAACAGCAATATCAGGAATATTCCGGCAGCTGTAACGGTTTTAAACAGGGCCGCACTTGAGCGGTATGGCAATGAATCTTTTGTGCCGGCTATAAATACCGTGCCTGGAGTAAAAATGGATGAACGAAGCCCTGGCAGTTACCGCCTTAGCATACGCGGTAATTTATTACGGTCAACATTTGGTGTACGCAATGTAAAAGTTTACTGGAACGGAATTCCTTTAACCGATGCAAATGGCAATACTTATTTTAATGAACTTGCTATGAGTAATACCGGTAAAATTGAAATTATTAAAGGGCCATCCGGCAGCATGTATGGAGCCGGTACCGGTGGTGTTGTTTTATTAAAGAGTAACCTTAATCCGGAAGAAGGAAAGCATATTAGTTTACAGGTAACCGGAGGAAGTTTTGGTTTATTTTCAACCAATGCATCGTATAACCGGGCAGATAAAAACTCCAGCAGTTCTTTGTCGTTTTCTCACCAGCAAAGTGATGGTTATCGTAAGCATACCAATTTGCGCCGTGATGTGGCAAATTTTACAGGCACCTATTTTATCAGTCCAAAACAAAATATCAGTGCCAATGTTTTTTACAACGACCTGTATTATGAAACTCCCGGGGCATTAACAAAGGCAGAACTGATTAAAGATCCCCGGCAGGCCAGACCTGCTGCCGGTATATTTCCGGGTGCCGAAACCAATAAAGCAGCATTATTTCTTAAAACCTGGTATGCCGGTATTTCAAATGATTTTCATTTTAATAACTACTGGAGTAATACAACCTCTTTATATCTTTCCAATACAGTCTCCAAAGGGCCTACAATACGTAACTATGAAAGAAAGACCGAACAGGGCATTGGCATACGGTCGGTTACAAAATACCAGCGCAAAAAAGTTACCGGAACATTTGGTGCAGAATACCAATATAGTTTTACCAATACCAGTACGTTTGGTAACCGGCTGGGCGAAATAGATACGCTGCAGTATCATGATGAAATAGATGCCCGCCTGTTCAATATTTTTTTACAGACCGATTTCAGTTTATTTGAAACCCTTATCCTGAATGCAGGGATAAGTTATAATAATTTTTATTATGGTTTTGCAAGGCTGAGCCAACTTCCGTTCGTAAAAGAAAGCAGCAGTTTTACACCTCAGCTGGTGCCCCGGGTATCGCTTTTAAAAAAAATATTGAGCAGGTATAGTGTGTATGCTGCAGTAAGCAAAGGTTATTCACCGCCATCAATTGATGAAGTACATGCCGGTGATGGAAATTTTAATAAGCAGCTGAATGCCGAAACAGCTATAAATTATGAAGCTGGGATCAAAGGTGATATCATCAGGAATAAACTGTTTGTGGATATTTCCTTTTATGTTTTTGGTTTAACCAATACCATTGTAAACCGAAGAGATGCAAGTGGTGGTGATTATTTTGTGAATGCCGGTAAAACCAGGCAACAGGGTTTTGAAGCAGCAGTAAATTACCTGCCGGTTAATAATAAAAATAACTTTATCAGGAAGATAAATGTTTGGGTCAATTATACCAATATCCATGCAAGGTTTGTTAATTATACACAGGGCATTTTAAAATATGATGGAAATAAACTTACCGGAACTTCACCACATATTTTTGTATCGGGTGCAGACCTGAATACTGCTATTGGTATATATACAAACCTAACCTATAGTTATACTGATAAGATACCGTTGAATGATGCCAATAGTTTTTATGCAAATGCCTATAATTTATTTTTTGCCAGGCTGGGATATAAAGTTAATTTCGGCAAAAACATTGCAGCAGATCTGTTTTTTGCTTATAACAAATCTTTTAATACCCCATACGGACTTGGCAATGACCTGAATGCAGCCGGAAACAGGTATTACAATCCTTCTGCCCCTCAAAGTATATCAGGAGGTGTAAATCTTAAATTCATTTTACAGTAACTTCACACGAATTCATTTTTAAGCATCCCTTCTTAAGATTATATTTGCAAAAATTTTCCGCATGACATTCGATAATATTTCTGTTAAAGAGATCATCACTGTCTCTTTTACACTTTTTGCGGTAATAGATATGCTGGGCAATATTCCGGTGCTGGCCTCGCTACGTGTAAAAATGAGCGGAGAAATACGTTCCCTTCAGGCAACACTGGCTTCCGGTGCATTAATGATCTTATTTTTATTAATTGGCCGGCAGTTTTTAAATATATTGGGTTTAGATGTTCAATCGTTTGCAGTTGCGGGCAGTATTGTGATTTTTATCATTGGGCTGGAAATGGTATTGGGCATCGAGTTTTTTAAATCAGATGGTAATCCTAAAAGCGGAAGTGTGGTACCGATCGCTTTTCCATTGATTGCAGGCTCGGGAACACTGACAACCATTATGAGTTTAAAAGCCAACTATGCTGATGTTAATATTTTAATTGCTATTCTCATCAACTGTATAGTTATATTTTTAGTACTCAAATCCTTAAAATGGATTGAAAGAGTTTTAGGTCCGAATGGAATGACAGTGATCAGAAAATTTTTCGGCGTAATATTGCTTGCCATTGCAGTAAAAATATTCGGCAGTAATTTTTCTCATTTAGGAAGCTAAAATAAATGGCCTCGTAGTACAATGGATAGTATAAGGGCCTCCGAAGCCCCAGATCCAGGTTCGATTCCCGGCGAGGCTACAAAATGAACTGCTCCTTTAAACAAATCGTTTAAGGAGCTTTTTTTATTTACAATAACAAAATATCTTACCCTCATTATGAATCTTATAAAAACAATTTACAGGCTTTCTCCTTCAATTATCAATTTTGTAATTTCAACACCCATACATGATCAGAAGATGTTTTCATGGCTACCGGAACAGTAATTTCCACACTTCCTGCATTTTGCTTCCACAAAAGTTTTTTATTACTGCCCAACATTTGCAGTTTACTTTTTTTATCAAAAGAAATTTTTGTTAACAGCAGTTTGTCTTTGGGAAACCCAAACAGGAAAATATATTTTGTGCTGCCATCTTTTGACTGGGTAAAGCGAATGGAATCACCTTCATTAAAAACAGTATAAATGCGGCTGCCATAAATTGCTTCCCCGTTTACTTTCATCCAGGCGCCAATTTCCTTCAGGCGCTGGTATGCCGAGGGATCTAATTCTCCATCAGGCCCCGGGCCAATGTTCAACAAATAATTTCCGCCCTTACTTACAATATCCACCAGGTTTTTAATGATTACGGCGGCTGGTTTATATACATCGTTTGGCACATAACTCCAGCTATTGCCCATGGTCATACAGGTTTCCCACGGGTAGGGTAAGCCTGTTTCGGGTATATGCTGTTCGGGTGTTAAATAATTTTGTTGTGCGCCCGGCACGGCTCTGTCCACTACAATTAACTTCGGTTGCTTTGCTCTTGCTTCTTTTACCAGTCGGTGCATGTCAATATCCTGACTTTGCGGATTTCGGGCATAGCGGTTGTTCTCATATATTTCCAGTAGATCAGTTTTAACTTCTTCATCCGTTTTTATGCGTACCCAGCCACCATCCAGCCAGAGAATATCTATTTTACCATAACCGGTCATTAATTCATCCACCTGGTTGTGTGTGTAATCAACAAATTTTTTCCATTGCTCGGGGTATCTGCGGATTGAATAATTAGCATTGCGGTCGCTGGCCGGATATTTGTTCCACCAATAAAAATCAGAATGCCAGTCTGGTTTGGAAAAGTAAGCCCCTATCCATAAATTTTCTTTTCTGAATGCAGAAAATATTTCTTTGGTAATATTGCTCCGGGGGTTAGCTGAAAAAGGAGTTTTCGTATCAGTGATCTTATAATCCGTGTACCGGGTATCAAACATACTGAAACCATCATGGTGTTTTGTAGTGAACACCAGGTATTTCATTCCTGCATCCTTTGCGGCAGCCGCCCATTTTTCGGGTGCAAATTTTACAGGATTAAATGTTGTTTGCAGGTTCTCATAAGCTTTTACATAATCATAATAATTATCGGCTACCCCTTTTTTGCGGGCACCGGTAGCCCAGCCTAGATCCTCGGGACAAATGCTCCAGCTCTCTACTATTCCCCATTGACTGTATGGCCCCCAGTGCATAAGTAACCCGAATTTTAAATCCTTCCATTCCTCCAGCCGTTGCTGTATTGCGGTATCAGGGTCGGGATAATAATCTTTGTGTTGAGCAGAAGCATCTATAACCAATAAGGTAAACAATAACGCCATTAATTTCACCCTGTTTCTCAGTAATGATTTCATAAAATATTTTTTTACTAATTTAAAAACAAACCGGCTACAATGCCCTGTCTAAATGTACATAACCCCCATCAATATATATTAACTGCCCGGTGGTATGACTTGATTTTTCTGACAAAAGAAATGCGACCATATTGGCAATCTCTTCCGTTGTAGTCATTCTTTTTTCAAAAGGAATTTTTTCAGTGATCTGTTTCAATTTTTCTTCGGGGTGTTCAAATGTTTTTATCCATGTTTCATACAATGGCGTAAAACACTCTGCAACTATTACTGCATTTACACGGATGCCATATTTCAACAGTTCAACTGCCCACTCCCTCGTTAAAGCATTGCGGCCTCCATTGGAAGCTGCATAGGCTGATGTGTTCCCCTGGCCGGTTTCAGCTGTTTTAGAGCTTATGTTCACAATAGCTCCTTTTGATTTTATTAATTGCGGCAAAGCATGATGTGCGATCAAATAATAATGCACCAGGTTTTTATGAAGCGATGCAATAAATGCATCATAGCTGCCGCTTTCTAATCCCACGCCATCATTAACACCGGCATTATTTACCAGTCCGTCTATTCTGCTGCTGTAAGCGATAACCTGTTTTACTGCACTTTCACATGCTTCGGGTTTTGTTAATTCTGCCGTAAAAAACTTAGCCTGCCCGCCAGCATTGGTGATTTCCTGAACAGCAGCTTTATTATCATCTTCATTTCTGCCTATAATAAATGGAATGGCTCCTTCTGCTGCTAAAATTTTACTGATACCCAGCCCGATCCCTTTTGCACCGCCAGTTACTATTATTACTTTATCTTTTAACTGTAAATTCATTTTATAATTTTTATAAATGATAAAAGCTGATGGCTGACGGTTTTCAGGGCAGTTCAAATATTTTTTCCATCAGCATCCATTTTTCTCCGGGTTTAGCCCCTGGCAATGATTGTTGAAATTTCCACATCAGCGCTTCCCATTCCTGTACTTTTAAATTATCCCCATCCAGCAATGATTTTTTTTCAAAAGAAAAACTTGCTCCGGCTTCCATAATCATAAACAACCTGTTGCCGGTACAGTAAATGTCAAGAACAGTAATCCCCGAGTCTTTTATACTCTTAATAATTTCGGGCCAAACATTTATATGGTATGTTTTATAGGCTGCTATTAACCGGGGATCATCTTTAAGATCCAGCGCAAGGCAAAATTTTTGTGTTGACATACCTAAAATAAATTAATAAGCTACTGCTACCTGTTTACTGGTTCCCAACCCGGCTATCCCTAATTCAATCACATCACCGGCTTTAATATAAACCGGATCGGGTTTAATACCCAACCCAACACCAGGCGGTGTGCCGGTACTGATCACATCGCCGGGGAGCAATGTCATAAACCGGCTTAGATAATGTACCAAAAAAGGAATTTTAAAAACCAGGTTTGACGTATTGCTGTTTTGATATTTTTTACCATTCACAGTTAACCACATAGGCAAATTGTTTACATCAGTTATTTCATCAACAGTTGCCAGAAAAGGCCCGAGGGGCGCAAACGTATCACAGCTTTTCCCTTTTACCCACTGTCCCCCATGCTCTAACTGAAAGGCCCTTTCACTGTAATCATTATGCAAACAATATCCGGCTACATATTCCATCGCATCTTTTTCATCAACATAACATGCCCGTTTACCAATTACAAATGCCAGTTCCACTTCCCAATCTGTTTTTGTGCTGTTTTTAGGAATTACCAGGTTATCATTGGGACCGCATAATGCTGTGGTTGATTTAAAAAAAATAATGGGTTCGGTTGGTATGGGCGCATTAGTTTCAAGGCAATGATCTACATAATTTAAACCAATACAAATAATTTTTGAAGGCCTTGTTACAGGAGAACCCAAACGAACAGCAGTATCCACTTCTGGAAATATACCATTGCCGGCAACTGCGTGTTTTAGTTTTTCCAATTCATTATTTTCAAAAAACGCTTCATTGTAATCAGTAACCAAAGCAGATACATCATATCTTTTTTCGCCTGCTAAAACTCCTGGTTTTTCATTACCCGGTTCTCCAAAACGGATCAGTTTCATGGTACTTTTTTTATTGTAATTGTAATTCTATAATGGTATCAATGGCATCTAATTGCACTTCATCCAGGTACACAAACAAACCTTCTGGCTGTTGTTTATATTTCAACACCTTTTTCCCATTAAACAACATACATTTAACTACTTTCTGTTTCATCTCCGGAATAAAAATGTAGGCTGCTTCCTTTGGCGATTTAATGATATGTGCATACCAGGTTTTTTCTTTGGCCGTAACCACACCCCATTCCTGTATTTTTAATACGCCGCCTCTGGTACCATAAATACTTTCGCCGTTTTGTTTCATCCAGTTACCAATTGCTTTTAAGGTATCAGCAAATTCAGGCTGAATGGTACCATCTGGCATTGGACCCACATTCAATAAAAAATTGGCGTTTTGGCCTGCAGCATTTACTAAATACTGTATTAAATGTTTTACACTTTTGTAATTCCTGTCAGTAATATTAAAACCCCAGTTATCATTCATTGTTTCACAGGTTTCTAATGGCAACTGTGATATTGCGGCTCCGCCAAACCCTGTTGAGTTACCACCAGGCAAATCTTTTTCAAATGCCTGAAAATCTTCACCCGGTATAGGAGTTAAATGATGGTTGTTTGAAATTAAACATTTAGGTTGCAGAGAATGGATGAGTGTATAAATTTCATCATAATGCCAGTTAACTTTTGATTGCAAAGTTTTATCGTGGTCATTATCCAGCTGGTCCCAATGCCCGTCGAACCAGATCCCTGAAATTTCACCATAATCAGTTAACAGTTCAGTTATTTGCGCTTTCATAAAGCGGATATAACTTTCCCAATCACTCTTTTGTTTTCTGCCTGTTCCTTTTCCTGTTTTACCGGTTTCGTATTGGTAATCGCTGCGATACCAGTCAAGCAAAGAATAATAGCAGAATAATTTAATGCCCTGCGCATGACATTCATCAGCTAACTGTTTCAATGCATCCTTTTCATAGGGTGTATTGGTAATTTTCCAGTCAGATTGTTTGGTATCCCAGTTACTAAAACCATCATGATGCCTGGTAATGAAAGTAATATATTTCATGCCGCCTGCTTTGGCAATAGCCACCCATTTTTTTGCATCAAAATTTTGCGGATTAAAAATATTGATAAGCCTGCCATATTCATGTACCTGAATATTTCTGTTATTCATTACCCACTCTCCATGGCCAAGCAAACTGGATGCACCCCAATGAATAAACATGCCCAACTTCATGTCTTGAAATTCTTTTCGGGCTGCAAGGTTTGCAGGGGACGGGGTATAAGTTTGAGCTTTTATTGCAATCCCAATTGTACATACCGCTAAGAATAGTAAAATCTTTTTCATACTTTTTATATTACTATTTAAGAATTGTTGGTTTTTTCTGAATATTTATTAATTATTCAGTTTAATAAATCCGCCGTCAATCGGGTAATCACAACCTGTAATAAAAGAAGCTTCATCACTACAAAGATATAAGGCTAATGCAGCAACTTCTTCCGGCTTTGCCATACGCCCAATGGGTTGTGTTTTTGATAACTTCTCAAACATGTCTGTTTCTTTACCCGGATAATTAGCAGCGATAAATCCATCTACAAAAGGAGTATGTACCCTTGCAGGAGAAATAGAATTACATCGGATATTTTCTCCAATATAATCTTTGGCTACCGACAAAGTCATGGCTATTACCGCACCTTTTGCTGTTGAATAAGCAAACCTGTCGGGCAAACCGATCCATGCAGCAATTGAAGCCATATTTACAATAACACCTGCACCGGATTTTCTTAATTGAGGGATGGAGGCGTATAAACAATTGTACACTCCCTTTACATTAACATTAATAACACGGTCAAAATCTGTCTCTGCTGTGGTATCTGCTTTTCCCACATGTGCAATACCTGCATTGTTTACCAATATGTGAATGTTACCAATTTTTTCAAAAGTATTTACTACTTCCTGCTGGCTGGCTACATTACAGGCATGGGAAAATACTTTATCTCCATTTGCAGTTATTTCAGTAACAGCTGCTTTAGCACTTTCGGCTGTCAATTCAATGATATGCACTTCGGCACCCTGCTTTGCAAATAAAACGGCTATGGCTTTTCCAATACCACTGCCCCCGCCGGTTATAATTGCTTTCTTATTTTTTAATGAAAACATCGTTTATAAATAGTTGCATTTGAATAAATAATTAAATGCGTCCTGCCAAACCAGGTAACACATTACACTTAATGGTTAACATACATCAGGTGTGTAACAAAATTACAATGATACACCGCGTTTCCATGGTATAAAATCATCTTGATTTAATAATACCGCCTTGGGTGTTATTTCGCCGCTTGCGGCTTTTATACAATAGTCAAGAATTGCTTCTCCCATTTCTTCTATAGTTTTTTCTCCGCTGATAACCGGACCGCAATCAATATCAATAATATCACTCATTTTTTTTGTCAAAGAAGAATTGGTTGAAATTTTTATAGTAGGGCACACAGGATTACCGGTTGGAGTTCCCAGGCCCGTAGTAAATAAAATTAATGTAGCGCCGCTTGCAGCTTTACCGGTGGTTG
>JANOFR010000068.1:0-1835 GCA_031413755.1 Chitinophagaceae bacterium | reverse complement strand
CACATGCCATTTTCCAGGAAAACCCAGACATAGACGGCATCATTCATTTTGCTGCTTACAAATCGGTTGGTGAATCGGTTGAAAATCCTTTAATGTATTTTGATAATAATTTAAACTCGCTGATAAATATTTTACGTTGTGCTTCGGAATTCAATGTCCCACATTTTGTGTTCTCTTCTTCCTGTACCGTTTATGGCAACCCTGATAAAATACCGGTAACGGAAGTTACGCCCATGAAAGCTGCAGAATCGGCTTATGGAGCAACCAAGCAAATGGGTGAACAGATTGTTAAGGAAGCAGTTAATTCCAATAATAACAGGGCCATTTTACTCAGGTATTTTAATCCGGTTGGGGCACATTCTTCTGCCTTAATGGGCGAACTGCCCTTAGGAAAACCAGAAAACCTGGTACCTGCAATAACACAAACAGCCATTGGTAAATTGCCCATGATGAAGGTATGGGGCAATGATTATGAAACAAAAGACGGCAGTTGTGTACGGGATTATATTCATGTTTGCGATATTGCACATGCACATACATTGGCCCTGAACTATTTACTGCAAAATAAAAATGAGACCAATTGCGATGTTTTTAACCTGGGTACAGGTGATGGCATTACCGTTCTTGAAATTATTAAAGTATTTGAAAAAGTAAGTAATATCAAGCTTAATTATGAGATTGGTCCCCGCCGCCCGGGAGATGTAATTGCCATTTATGCCAATAACGATAAAGCAAAAAAATTGTTGGGCTGGATCCCGAAATACAACCTGCAGGAGATGATGGAAACAGCCTGGAAATGGGAATTAAAACTGAAAGAAGATAAAAAAATATTTAATTCCTCAAATTCCGGGTTGAATTAAATTCCGGCATATTTTCTTCACGATCATCATTCACTGTATATTTTCTAAAACTTTGTGAGCAACTTTCCCATTCTCATTTGCCACCCTGCAAATCTTTCTTTTACTTTGCGGCAATTGCAGATAGCAGTTATAACTTTTTTGTTTTATGTTAAATGATATCCAGGTTTCAGGTAATAAAGATACCCGTAGTGGTTTTGGAGATGGCATTTTGGAAGCCGCCCGTAAAAATAAAAATATTGTAGCACTTACAGCCGATCTTGCAGGCTCTTTAAAACTAAATGGATTTATAAAAGAATTTCCCGAAAGGTTTATTCAGTGCGGTATTGCCGAAGCTAACATGATGGGCATTGCTGCCGGGTTAACCATCGGCGGAAAAATTCCTTTTACGACTACATTCGCAAATTTCTCCACCGGAAGAGTTTATGACCAAATCCGCCAAAGTATTGCCTATAGCGGCAAAAATGTAAAAATCTGTGCCTCTCATGCAGGCCTTACTTTAGGTGAAGATGGCGCTACACACCAGATATTAGAAGATATAGGATTAATGAAAATGCTGCCAGGTATGACGGTGATCGTGCCGGCAGATTATAACCAGACAAAAGCTGCAACCATGGCTATTGCCAATTATGAAGGCCCGGTTTACCTGCGGTTTGGACGCCCGGTATGGCCCATTTTTACCAACGAAGCTGATTTTGTAATTGGTAAAGCGCAGCAGTTTTCAGCAGGAACGGATGTATCCATTTTTGCCTGCGGCCACCTGGTTTGGAAAGCGATTGAAGCAGGGAGAATCCTGGAAGAAAAAGGGATCAGCGTCGAAGTGATAAATATTCATACCATCAAACCGCTTGATGTGGACGCCATTGTGGCTTCCATCAAAAAAACAAAATGTGCAGTAACTGCCGAAGAGCATAATATTATTGGGGGTCTTGGAGACGCCATTGCTCAAACAGCAGCCAAAAATTTTCCTATACCCAT
>JANOFR010000067.1:0-24170 GCA_031413755.1 Chitinophagaceae bacterium | reverse complement strand
CTTCTTGCTTTCAGTTCCCAATCGCCATCTTCATCCAGCACTTTGAAGAATGAGTTTGGAATACGAACAGAGTTATTGCTGTTCTGTCCGCTTACTGTGCGGTATGCTTCGCCTTCATAATCACTTGCATAACCAGCTGCTATCAGTGCAGCAACTTTATCTTCTTCCTGAACTTTCCAGTTGATGAATTTTTCAATTTCCGGGTGATCCAGATCCAGACAAACCATTTTAGCTGCTCTTCTTGTTGTTCCGCCGCTTTTAATTGCACCGGCTGCACGGTCACCAATTTTTAAGAAACTCATTAAGCCGCTTGATGTACCGCCACCGCTCAATTTTTCACCTTCGCCACGAATGCTGCTGAAGTTGGTACCTACACCACTCCCGTATTTAAATATCCTTGCTTCACGAACCCACAGGTCCATAATGCCACCTTCATTAACCAGGTCATCATTTACACTTAATATAAAACAGGCATGAGGTTGCGGGCGCTCATACGCATTGGCTGATTTTTTTAACTGCCCGTCCTTTGCATCAACATAATAATGTCCCTGGGGTTTTCCGGTAATGCCATACACTTCATGTAAACCGGTATTAAACCATTGCGGGCTGTTGGGAACACAAGCCTGGTTTAAAATAGAATACAGCAGCTCATCATAAAATATCAGTGCATCATTTGGAGTTGCAAAATAATCATAACGTTCGCCCCATACCCTCCAGCAATGAGCCATGCGGTGAGCAACCTGTTTAACGGTTGTTTCTCTTCCGGTAGTTCCATCTTCATTTGGAACACCTGCTTTTCTGAAATATTTCTGTGCTAAAATATCTGTAGCGATCTGGCTCCATTGTTTTGGAACTTCTACATTATCCATCTGGAAAACAATTTCACCAGTTGGATTTTTAATTACAGAGGTCCGGTAATCATACTCAAACATATCGAAAGGACTAACGTCATCTTTAGTGAACTGCCGGGAGAACTGCAGTCCTTTTGCAGATTGGATTTTTTTTGACATACAATAAATACTACTTGATTAGTTGGGTTAAGTAATTGTTAAGCAAACGAAAATATTTGTTACAGGCGAACTAACAAACTTATAAATATCAACACTTGTGGAAAAAAAAGTGGATAATTTTGAAGACGCAAACGGGCATTGGATTTGCTTACTTTTCTGCACTTAATTAATAAAATAGTTGTTTAAAATGTTGGAAATTTCAGTAAAGCGTGAATGGGTTGATTTTACTGCCTTTTATAATTTTTGAGGTTTTATAAAAGTTATTCCGGTTTTATCTTCAATTCTAAATTCGTGGCCCCTTTTCATTACTGATCATTTCCGGTTTAATTTTGATAAAACCTGATAAAAACAACAAGGTAATTTTTTTTATTTCTTCATTATCGTTTATACGCTGATAAATTACTGAAGTCGCAAACCTGAATTAATAATTTGTAAATAGTAGCTTTATAAAAAAATTATGAATAAGAAAAAATGGGTTCCGTTAATAGCATTATTTTTTATTGCTGTTGCTTTAATAATGTTTTCAGCAAGGGGAAAAGAAAATATACTGCTGGATTATTTTTGGGTACCTCTTGTATTAAGTGCTGTATTTTTATTTGCTGCAACAAGAATAAAATGAAATATAATTTATGAAAGCAGTAATACAAAGGGTTTCGCAGGCTTCTGTAACTATTAGCAGTACTGTATTTGCCGCGATAGACACCGGACTGCTGGTTTTGGTTGGTATTGAAGATGCAGATAACAGTGAAGATATAAAATGGCTTAGCAACAAGATTGTAAACCTGCGGATATTTGATGATAAAAACAAAGTGCCTAATATTTCTGTAAAAGATATTGAGGGAGATATTCTATTGGTGAGCCAGTTTACTTTACATGCATTAACAAAAAAAGGGAACAGGCCATCCTATATTAAAGCAAGCAAACCTGAAGTGGCTGTTCCCTTGTATGAAAAACTGATTGTGCAGCTGGAGCATGATCTGGGCAAGAAAATATGTACAGGGGAGTTTGGTGCTGATATGAAGGTGATGTTGATAAATGACGGGCCGGTAACGATCTGGATTGATACTAAAAATAAAGAATAACAGCCCCTCACCTATCCTCTTCCCGGTGGGGAAAGGAAAACGGAGAAGATAAAAGCGAAGATTTATTTTTTTATTAAATATTTTTTATGACAATAGCACAAGCACAAACCGATGTTGACCAATGGATAAAAACTGTTGGCGTAAAATATTTCAGTGAACTGACTAACCTCGGGATTTTAATGGAAGAAGTTGGTGAGTTATCAAGATTGATGGTAAGAAAATATGGTGAACAATCTTTTAAAGAAACTGACAAAGGAAAAGAGTTAGCTGATGAAATGGCCGATGTTTTGTGGGTATTACTTTGCCTTGCCAATCAAACCGGAGTTAATTTAACAGAAGCATTGGAGAAAAATTTTGAAAAAAAGAATGTAAGGGATAAGGAGCGGCATCAGCAAAATGAGAAACTTAAATAAACACTACCAATAATTTTTCATCAACACTTCTACCCATCCGGGTTGTTTTATGGTTCCCTTCGGAAGAAATCCTTTCCAAACAGGTTTAATATCTATAACGGGTGTGCCGTCAATGGCATCAAAGTTTTTTACAAATAATTTTCTTCCTTCCACTTTAAGAAGTTCCACAGTTGTTAAACCAAGATGATTTGGCCTGTCTTTTTTCCGGGTTGCAAAAATACCGGCTAAAGGCCAGTCGGTATTTCCTCTTGGATGGCCCTGCCAAACCACTTCGGTAGATTTGTTGAATAAAAAAATAATATCAAGATGAGAGTAGCCGGTTATTCCGGTAATGCTATTGTCCGGAACATCTTCTGCAAGCTCAATAAAAGAAGTATAGCTGTTCCAGTTGTCATCATCCGGGGCGATACGGTTGCTTCGTACCCAGGCTACAGGGGTTATTGTATAATTCATAGTTCAAATATCTGTTATTTCCTTTATTTCTTTCATTTCTGCTATGTGGTTATCTTTGCCTGAATATGGCAAACGAAACAAATAATCCTGCCTTGCCGGCAGGCAGGTTTCAGGAACTGATCTCCCATTGTAAAGAATATGGTTATGTTTTTCAATCATCCGAAATTTATGATGGCCTGGCGGCTGTATATGATTATGGCCAGAATGGTGCCCAGCTAAAAAAAAACATCCGTGATTATTGGTGGAAGAGCATGACGCAAATGCACGATAATATTGTAGGCATTGATGCGGCCATCTTTATGCATCCCACCACCTGGAAAGCCAGCGGCCACGTTGATAATTTCAGCGACCCCATGATTGACAATAAGGACAGTAATAAAAGATACCGGGTAGATCATTTGATTGAAGGCTTCGCAGAGGAGCAATTGGCAATTGGCAAAGATCAATTGGCAAAGGATATATTAGCTGCAATGGATATTTTACTGGCAGCAAATGATTATGCCGGTATAAAAAAATTAATTGAAGAAAATAAGATAAAATGTGCCATCAGTAAAACGGGTAACTGGACCGAAGTGAGGGAATTCAACCTCATGTTCAGCACACAGATAGGCAGTTTGGCCGAAGAAAGTGATACTGTTTATTTACGTCCCGAAACTGCGCAGGGTATTTTTGTAAACTTTTTAAATGTGCAAAAAACCGGGCGGATGAAAATCCCTTTTGGTATTGCCCAAACCGGCAAGGCCTTCCGCAACGAGATTGTTGCCCGCCAGTTTATTTTCCGCATGCGTGAATTTGAACAAATGGAAATGCAGTTCTTTGTCCGCCCCGGTACTCAAATGGAATGGTATAAATTCTGGTCGGCCGAAAGAAAGAAATGGCATGAAAGCCTGGGTATCCCTTCAGAAAAATTACGTTTTCATGATCATGTTAAATTAGCTCACTATGCAGATGCTGCTATGGACATTGAATTTGAGTTCCCCTTTGGCTGGAAAGAACTGGAAGGCATACATAGCCGTACAGATTTTGACCTTAAGCAACACCAGGAATTCAGTAAAAAGAAAATCCAGTATTTTGATAATGACCTGAATGCAGAAGGTAAACCATTTGGTAACTACACACCGTTTGTTGTGGAAACCTCTGTAGGTTTAGACAGGCTTTTCTTAACCATCATCAGCCTTGCCTATGCAGAAGAGAAATGGACCAAAGAAGATGGAACCGAAGACAGCCGGGTGGTTTTAAAAATACCTGCAATGATCGCTCCTACCAAACTGGCTATTCTTCCTTTATTAAAAAAAGATGGTCTGCCTGAGATTGCTAAGGAACTGATGAATGAATGTAAACAATCTTTCCAGTGTTTTTATGAAGAGAAAGATGCCATTGGAAAAAGATACCGGAGAATGGATGCCATTGGTACACCATTTTGTGTAACCATCGATCATCAAACAAAAGAAGACAAAACAGTTACGATAAGATACAGAGATACGATGGTACAGAAGAGAATTGCGCTGAATGAGGTGAAAGGTATTGTAGAAGGGCTAATTAAATAATTTTAACAAATACCACGCAGCATAATATACAATCTGGTAATCTATTAGCCGTGATATTTAAGTAACTAATAAAAAAACACTTTATGAAAACATTATTTTTAACCATTGCTGTATTTATAAGTGGTATTGCTTTTGCGCAAAAATCCATACCAAAAAACGATGCAGCAGGATCCCGGCGGATTTTTTTTGGAGAACTTGGCGGTCCCGGTGTAATTTTTTCTGTTAATTTCGATAGCAGGTTTACAAAATCAAATACCGGATTTGGCGGCAGGGTAGGTTTAGGTTTTTTAACACGGGAAGAAACAATAACATCAAACAGTGGATTTAACACTTATAGACAAAGATCCATAGTTACTATCCCCCTGCAATTAAATTATGTTTTTGGTAAGCCCAATTCCTCACACTTAATAGAGGTAGGAGGCGGAGCTACCTTTTTTGGAAAAAAATTAAGCCTGTATGATTTTTTTCATGGGGATTTTAATAATACTGCCAATGAACCTGAATCAATTGTTGCCGCAACTGCTTCTTTCATGTATAGAAAAATTGCAAAAAATGGAGGTTTCTTTTGGCATGGTGGTTTTACTCCCTTTTTTATGAATGGTTACATTCAGCCAATGGTGGCAGCCGGTATTGGTTACGGATTTTAAAATTATTTATCTTTTTTACTGACTTGATTTTTTTACAGCGCAATGCAGTTTTTCTTTTTTGCCGCAACAGGTTTTACTGTTTTATTCACATACCAGCCTCATAAATCTGTGATCTGCCGTTACCAGTTGCGAAAGTTATTGGAATAACCAGCGGCACAATTTGTAAATTACATATACAACTTTTTGCCGCTGTAAGTATGTCTAATTTTTTGTTGCAAGTCAACTCTTAAACTCCGGAGCCGTCGTCGTAGGTTCCCAAACCGGCGAAGCACCGCTTAAATTGCTATACACCTTACTAATATATAAGTTTGTATTTTTACGCACATGTGAACAGCCAAACCATCATATCATTATTTGAAAAATTTCAGTCCCTGAATTTATCAGCCATCATTGACTTTGATAAGTTTAACGGCTATGCCATTACCCACCACTCTACCACCATTGAAGGCAGCACACTTACCGAAACTGAAACAAGGCTTTTATTGGATGAAGGCATTACTCCCGCAGGAAAACCCCTGCTGCACAGCCTGATGGTGCAGGATCATTACAATGCCTTATTGTTTATTACTCAAAAATCGAAAGAAAGCATTACAATTACGCCAGGATTTATACAACAGATTAATGCTGCGGTAATGAAACAGACCGGCAGCATTTACCAAACCGTATTTGGCGAACTGGATGCCACAAAAGGCGTTTTCAGAAAAGGAAATATAAGTGCAGGCAGTACTTATTTTGTTGGTTACGAAAAAGTGGAGCCGCTTGTAAATAATCTTTGTAAGGCAATTAATGAAAAAGTTATTGCTGCAAATACCGTTACTGAAAAACTACACACTTGCTTTGATGCTCATTTTGACCTGGTAACCATCCATCCTTTTTATGATGGTAATGGAAGAACCAGCCGCTTGCTGATGAATTACCTGCAATTATATTTTAATTTACCCCTCAGTATTGTTTTTAAAGAAGACAAGGCAGCTTACTTTGAAGCGCTGCAACAAACTAGAAAAGAAGAAGACATTGCCATCTTCAGATCATTTATGTATGCACAGTACGCCAAATACCTGCAGCTGGAAATTGACAAATTTGAACAGATGCAAAAACACGGTGGAGCCGGCAAAGGATATTCATTTGTTTTTTAGTACTTCCTGTTTTTAATTTTCTGACAGGCTGACAATTTTTTCTTATTCAAAAATCTGAAATTCTATTCCGCTACATTTTCATTCCAACACAACCATTCAGCATCTCCTCAAAAATAAACATGATTTATATCAGCATTGCCACTGAACTAAATCAATATAAAATATAAGCTTTCCTTCTACTTTAGTTGACTAATCTGCCATCAACTAATATAATATCATGTCAAATACCGACATCACTAAACCTGCAGACCTTACCGCTCATGCTGAGGGTACAGGCCCGTTAAGAAAACAACGTCCATTATACGTTGATTTTATGCCTCCCTGTAATAGCGCCTGTCCTGCCGGCGAAAATATTCAGGCATGGATGGCTTATGCACAGGCCGGTAATTATTTTGAAGCGTTTCAAACAATTGTTGAAGACAATCCATTCCCGGCCATTATGGGCCGTGTATGTGTTAAGCCCTGCGAAACCGGCTGCAACAGAACCCATATTGACAGCACTGTTAATATTCACGCGGTTGAAAGGTATATAGGCGATGAAGCCATAAAACAAAAATGGCCTATACAGTTTGTGGCTTTTACTTCCGGTAAAAAAGTATTGGTAATTGGTGGCGGCCCTTCAGGATTATCGGCCGCATATCAGCTTACCCGTATGGGGCATGAAGTGGAAGTGTATGAGTCGGGAAATCATTTAGGTGGATTATTATGCACCGGTGTTCCCCAATACCGGCTGCCAAAAGAAATTCTGGAGTTTGAGGTTGACCGGATCATCAGAACAGGTGTAAAAATAAAACTCAATTATAAAGTAACGGATGTGCTTACTGAAAAAGAAGCGGGCAAATTTGATGCTGTTTATCTCGCTATTGGCGCACAGCTTATTCATACCGAAGATTTTGATCATGATGATTCGGTGTACATCACCAATGCTTTTTCTTTTTTCAATGAAATAAAATCAACCACCTCACCCTATATCAGGAAGAAGGTAGCGGTATATGGCGGTGGCAAACTTGCTTTATACCTTGCCCGGATCATAAAAAGATTTGACTCGGAAGTGAGTGTTTATTTTTCGGGCGATAAGAAATTAATGCCGGCCTATGATTACGAAACGGAAGATGCCATGGCTGAAGGGGTGGATGTACAACTTTTAAGAAGCATCAGCAGTATCAAAGAAAATAAGATAATGCTGGAAAAAATGAAAGTGGAAAAAGGAAAAGCTGTTGGCACCGGTGAATTTGAAAGCATTGATGCAGATGTACTGATTGTAGCCAACCGCCAGGAAACAGACTCGGGATTTTTACAATCAGTTAAAGGACTCGTTTTAAATAATGACGGATCGGTTAATATTGATCCGCAACGCATGACCGGCTGCTCAGGAATTTTTGCAGGGGGCGATATGTTGCCAGGCGAAAACAGGAGTGCTACCATTGCCATTGGCCATGGAAAAAAAGCTGCAAAATATATTGATGCTTTCTTAAAAGGTATAACTTTTCAAAGGCCGGAAAAGCATCCAACTGCCGGGTACCGGAAATTACATATGTGGTATAAAACGGAAGCTACACAAAAAGAACAGCCCAGAATTTCACCACAGGTTGCCAATAAATATTTTGTTGAAGTAATTGCCGGTTTATCCGAAAATAAGGCCAGGTATGAGGCACAACGCTGCCTTAGTTGCGGCAACTGTTTTGAATGTGATGGCTGCTTTGCGGCATGCCCCGAAGATGCCATTATAAAATTAGGCCCGGGTAACCGTTATAAATTTAATTATGATGCCTGCACCGGATGCGCCATATGTTATGAACAATGCCCCTGCCATGCCATTGAAATGATTCCTGAACCAGTAAAATCTATTCCCCATGCCAGCTAAAAATAAATTAATTGCAACCATTGATGGAAACGAAGCTGCTGCCTATGTTGCTTATCGTGTTAATGAAGTATGTGCCATCTATCCAATCACACCTTCCTCTACCATGGCCGAGCTGGCTGATGAATGGAGTGCCAAAGGAATAAAAAATATCTGGGGCAGCGTACCGGATGTAATTGAAATGCAGAGCGAAGGAGGTGCTGCAGGAACCGTACATGGTGCCTTACAAACCGGTGCATTAACAACTACATTTACTGCATCGCAGGGTTTAATGCTGATGCTGCCCAACATGTATAAAATTGCCGGCGAATTAACTCCCGCTGAATTTCATATTGCGGCACGTTCACTGGCCGCACAGGGACTTTCTATTTTTGGAGATCACCAGGATGTAATGGCTGCAAGAACAACCGGCTTTGCTATACTGGGTTCGGCCAGTGTACAGGAAGCACACGACTTTGCTTTGATTGCCCAGGCTGCAACTTTAAAATCAAGAATTCCTTTCATGCATTTCTTTGATGGCTTCCGCACTTCACATGAAGTGAATAAACTGGAATTGTTGAAAGATGATCAGATAAAAAAAATGATACCCGATGAATTGGTTTTTGCCCATCGCAACAGAGCCATGAATCCCGATCATCCATTCATCAGGGGTACGGCACAAAACCCTGATGTATATTTTCAGGGCAGGGAAACCGTAAATCAATTTTACGATAACACACCTGGTATTGTTGAAAAAGCGATGAAGGAATTTGAAAAATTAACCGGCAGAAAATATGAACTGTTTGAGTATAGCGGAGCTCCCGATGCTGAACAGGTAGTGATCATCATGGGTTCGGGAGGTGAAACGGTTTCAGAAACCGTGAAAGCCTTAAATGCAGCTGGTGGAAAAACCGGCGTTATACAGGTCAGGTTATACAGGCCCTTCTCTTTGGAACATTTTATTAAAGTACTGCCAGCTTCTGTAAAAACAATCGCTGTATTGGACCGTACCAAAGAATCAGGTGCTGCAGGTGAACCGATGTACCAGGATGTACTGTCAACATTGGTAAGTGCATTGCAACAGGGCAAACTGAAGCAGCTGCCCAATATTACCGGGGGCCGTTATGGACTTTCTTCAAAAGAGTTTACACCGGCGATGGTAAAAGCAGTTTTTGAAGAATTAAAAAAGAAACATCCTAAAAACAATTTCACCATTGGTATTAATGATGATGTAACGCATACCAGTTTGGCTTATGATGAATCCTATACGTTAGATGAATCATCATGGCGGCAGGGATTATTTTTCGGTTTGGGAGCAGATGGAACCGTAGGTGCCAATAAAAATACCATTAAGATCATCGGTGAGAATACTGAGCTGTTTGGACAGGGGTATTTTGTGTATGATTCAAAAAAATCGGGTGCCAGAACGGTTTCGCATTTAAGGTTCGGACCAAAACCTATCAGGGCACCTTATCTTATCAGCAGGGCCGATTTTATAGCCTGCCATCAGTTCAACTTTACAGAAAAAGTGGAGATGCTGAACTTTATAAAAGAAGGAGGAACTTTTTTATTGAACAGTCCGTACCCCAAAGATGAAGTATGGAGCAGATTACCCGATGTTGTTCAACAGGAGATCATCAGCAAAAAACTTGCTTTCTACATTATTGATGCCAATACTGTTGCCAGGGATACGGGTATGAATGGCAGGATAAACACCATTATGCAAACCTGTTATTTTGCATTAAGCGGTGTGTTGCCAAAAGCTGAAGCCATCAAGCAGATAAAACATGCCATAGAAAAAACCTATTCAAAAAAAGGAAAAGCAGTTGTAGAAAAAAATTATGAGGCTGTTGATGCAACACTGGCAAATTTATTTGAAGTAACTGTTCCGGAGAAAGCCAGTTCCACTGCTAAAATGCTTTCAGTAGTTGGTACAGAGGCGCCCGACTTTGTAAAAAATGTTACTGCCGTAATGATGGCAGGCCATGGTGATGAATTACCCGTAAGCAAAATGTCGATCGACGGAACTTATCCAAGCGGAACCACCAAATGGGAGAAAAGAAATATCAGCGACCAGGTACCTGTCTGGGAGCCGGATATTTGTATTCAATGCGGAAACTGTGCATTTGTTTGTCCGCACAGTGTTATCCGTGCTAAATTTTACAATGAAGGATTTTTAAAAAATGCTCCAGATGGTTTTCAATCTGCCCCCATCAATTCAAGAGGGTTTCCCGAAACAAAATATACTTTACAGGTGTATGCCGAGGATTGTACCGGCTGTAATTTATGTGTGGAAGTTTGTCCGGCCACTGCACCTGGAAACCGTTCCTTTAAAGCCATCAACATGGCAGAAAAAGAAACTGATCCGCAAAAAATAAAAAAACAGATCGGTTTCTTTGAAGATCTTCCCTGGAACAACCGTTCTGAAATTAATTTCTCCACTGTTCATGGTGCTCAGTTCATGGAACCCCTTTTTGAATTCTCCGGTGCCTGTGCAGGATGTGGCGAAACACCTTATATAAAATTACTGTCGCAGTTGTTTGGTGATCGTTTACTGGTTGCCAATGCTACCGGATGTTCTTCAATTTATGGAGGAAATTTGCCCACTACACCCTGGACACTTAACAAAGCCGGACAAGGCCCGGCATGGTCCAATTCACTATTTGAAGATAATGCAGAATTCGGATTGGGCATGCGCATGACTGCTGATCATCAACTGGCCATGGCGCACCGTTTATTAAAACAACTGGCAACACAACTGGGTGATGAATTTGTACATGAAATTATGAATGCTTCACAAAAGCAGGAATCTGAAATTGCACTGCAGCGCAAACGGATACAGGAATTGAAAAATAAATTACAGGATATTCCGGAAGCAGCTTCCAAACACTTACTTTCTGTTTGTGAACAACTGGTTCACCGCAGTGTATGGCTGGTTGGTGGAGATGGCTGGGCGTATGATATTGGTTACGGCGGACTGGATCATGTATTGGCCAGCGGAAAAAATATAAATATCCTGGTATTGGATACGGAAGTGTACAGCAATACCGGTGGTCAAAGTTCCAAAGCAACACCTACTGCAGCTTCTGCAAAATTTGCCTCAGCGGGTAAGCGTGGAGGTAAAAAAGACCTGGCCATGCAGGCCGTTTCCTATGGTAATGTTTATGTAGCAAGAATTGCTTTTGGGGCCAACCCGCAACAAACCATGTTGGCTATGCGAGAAGCTGAAGCCTATAATGGGCCTTCACTGATATTAGCCTACAGCCATTGCATTGCTCATGGATATGATCTGAAAGACGGGCTAACGCAACAGAACAATGCAGTAGCAAGCGGCTATTGGCCTTTGATGCGCTACAACCCTGTATTAAGAACGAAAAAACAAAATCCATTTATACTGGATTCTACCAGGCCGGTTATACCATTGAAAGAGTTTGCTTATAAAGAATTACGGTATAAAGTACTAACTCAAACCAATCCAGAAGATGCAGAAGAACTGATGATACTGGCACAGGACCTGGTGAACTTAAGATGGAAAAATTATGAAGAACTGGCAACAAAAACCGCAAGTGATTTTACACCCGTGGCCTGATTGAAGCCACGAACCTGCCTGACGGCAGACAGGTTACACTAATGAACACGAATGGTTTTCATTAGTGTCAATTCGTGTAATTCGTGGCAACTTTTATATTTCGGTTTAACTAAAACATTTTTTATGGACTTACGTACAACTTACATGGGATTAAAACTGAGATCACCAATCGTGGTTTCGGCATGTACCTTATCAGAAGAAGTTAACAATATTGTACAGATGGAAGATGCCGGTGCCGGTGCTGTAGTATTATTTTCTTTGTTTGAAGAACAACTGAAAAAAGAAGAGGCAAAGTACGAATCCATTTTACAAAGCACCAGTAATATGTTTGCCGAAGCCAGTGATTTTTTTCCGGACCTTGACGATTATCATAAGGGATCAGATCTCTATCTCGAAAATATCCGGAAAGCAAAAGAACGGGTAAAGATCCCGGTCATTGCGAGTTTGAACGGCATCAGCAATGAAGGTTGGATAAGTTATGCCCGGCAAATGGAACAGGCCGGCGCCGATGGCCTGGAGATGAATATCTTTTTTATTCCAGCCGATGTACATGTATCATCATCTTCAGTGGAACACCGGTATTTAAATATAATTGATGAGGTAAAAGCCACTGTAAAAATACCGGTGGCTGTAAAACTCAATCCCTATTTCAGTGCCATGGGAAATATAGCAAAGCGTATGCAGGAATATAAAGCAGATGCATTGGTTTTATTTAACCGTTTTTATCAACCCGATTTTGATATCAATAAATTATCATTGCTGCACAACATCCGGTATAGTGAAGCAGATGAAATTAAATTACCGCTGTTGTGGATTGCTATATTATATGGCAGGGTTCCCATTTCGCTTGCAGCAACAACCGGTGTACAAAGTTCTATTGAAGTAATTAAATATATTTTAGCCGGGGCAGATGTAGCCATGACCGCATCAGCATTATATAAAAACGGCATCAGTTATCTAAAAACAATGAACAGGGAACTGGAATCCTGGATGATGACCAAAGAATTTAAAAACATCGATTCTTTTAAAGGTGTGATGAGCCAGCAACATATCAGCGACCCAACCGGATATGAAAGAGCCAATTATATTAAAATACTTGAAGGCGTGAAATGATTTGAACAATTATACAAATGCCCGCAAAATAATTTTGCGGGCATTTGTATTTCAGGATGAAAATTTATTTGCTTTCAAGGGCTGCCTGCGCAGCGGCTAACCTTGCAATAGGCACACGGAACGGTGAGCAGCTAACATAATTCATACCCAGTCTGTGAAAGAATTTTACACTATCAGCATCACCACCATGTTCACCACAGATTCCAACTTTTAGATGAGGTTTTGCTTTGCGGCCACCTTTTATTCCGGCCCGTACCAGTTCCCCTACTCCATCCTGGTCAATGGTCTGGAAGGGATCGTAAGGAAGTATTTTCAGGTCGAGGTATTTTGGTAAGAAACCGCCAATATCATCCCTGCTGAATCCAAAACTCATTTGGGTAAGATCATTGGTACCATAACTAAAGAAGTCAGCAACATGGGCCATCAGTTCTGCACGGATAGCGGCCCTGGGTGTTTCTATCATGGTTCCATACAGGTACGGTATCTTTTTCATTTTCATTTTTGTACATACCTCCTTGTACACCCTGTCTACAATAACTTTCTGATGTATCAATTCATTTACTGTACAGGTTACCGGAACCATGATCTCAGGAAACGCTTTTTTCCCGGACTTAAGTATTTCAGCGGTTGCTTCCAATATGGCACGAACCTGCATTTCTGTAATTTCAGGAAAACTGATACCCAGCCTTACACCACGATGACCAAGCATTGGGTTATTTTCATGCAGGGCAAGTACTCTTCTTTTCAATACACTCATGCTGATGCCCAGTTCTTTTCCAAGCTGGTGTAATTTATCGATGTCGTGTGGAACAAATTCATGTAAAGGCGGATCCAGCAAACGAATGGTAACCGGGTAACCCTTCATTACTTTCATCGTGTCTTTTATATCTTTCTTTACATACCTGGATAACTCGTTCAATGCGGATCGCCTTTCTGTTTCAGTTTTACTTACGATCATTTTACGCAACAGGAATAAAGGCTGTTCACTTCCTTCGCCATAAAACATATGTTCTGTGCGGAATAATCCAATTCCTTCGGCGCCAAATTTCATGGCATGCGCCGCATCTTCAGGAGTTTCAGCATTGGTGCGAACCCCAATCACTTTTATTTTATCTACCAGCTTCATCAGGTATTTATACGATTCGTTCTTACCCAGGTCAATTTCTGTTAATGCCATACTGCCTTCATACACCAGGCCTTTGGTACCATTCAAACTCAGCAAGTCACCCTCTTTAATTATTTCGCCACTTTTAGCATGAAATGTTTTGGTATCATTATGTATTTCAATATCTGAACAACCAACGATACAACATTTTCCCCAACCCCTGGCTACCAATGCAGCATGGGATGTCATACCGCCTTTGGTGGTAAGTATGGCCTGTGCCTTATGCATGCCATCCACATCTTCCGGTGATGTTTCTTCCCGTACCAAAATTACTTTTTCGCCTTTAGCTGCCCATGCAACCGCATCATCAGATGAAAAAACAACGCGCCCTCTGGCACCGCCCGGCCCGGCTGGCAATCCTTTAGCAATGGCCCTGGTAACCAATTCTGCGGCAGGGTCAATCATGGGAAGCAGCAACTCAACCAGTTGATTGGGCGCTACACGCATTATTGCAGTTGCAGTATCAATCAGTTTTTCTTTATGCATTTCTGCTGCCATTCTAACGGCAGCAATTCCATTGCGTTTACCAACTCGGCATTGCAGCATATAAAGCTTTCCTTTTTCAATAGTGAATTCAATATCCTGCATGTCTTTGTAATGCTTTTCCAGTCTTTTCTGATAGCTGAATAATTCTTTGTACAATACCGGCATTAATTTTTCCAATGAAGTATATTGTTTGCTTTGTTCATTCATGGAATATTGATTCACCGGCGCCGGTGTACGGATTCCGGCTACAACATCTTCGCCCTGTGCATTTACCAGGTATTCACCATAAAATTTATTTTCTCCGTTACCCGGGTTCCTGGTAAAAGCAACTCCGGTACAACTGTCATTACCCATATTACCAAATACCATCGACTGCACATTTACGGCAGTACCCCATTCATCCGGAATTTTTTCTATCCTCCGGTATTCAATAGCCCTTTTACCATTCCAGCTGCTGAACACGGCTCCAATTCCACCCCACATCTGTTTCCAGGGATCATCCGGGAAATCGGTACCCAAAACTTTTTTTATTGTTTTTTTATAATCGGTAACCAGTTCTTTCAGTTCATCAACTGTCAATTCTGTATCGCTGGTATACCCTTGCTTGTGCTTGATATGTTCCAGTTTTTCATCCATCATTTTACGGATACCTTTGTTATTCTTTACTTCAACAGCAGCACCTTTTTCCATTACTACATCGGCGTACATCATGATCAAACGTCGGTAAGCATCGTAGGCAAAACGTGCATCACCGCTTTGTGCTATAATTCCGTTAATGGTCTTTTCGGTTAACCCTACATTCAATACTGTTTCCATCATGCCCGGCATACTTCGCCTGGCGCCTGAACGAATGGATACAAGCAAAGGATTTTTTTCATCACCGAATTTTTTTCCGGCCAGCTTTTCCATTTTACCCAGCGATTCTTCTACCTGTGCCTTTAAACTTTTGGGGTATGTTTTTTTATTGTTATTTAAATAGGTGCAGACTTCTGTGGTAACCGTAAATCCGGGAGGTACCGGCAATCGAAGTTTTGGATGTCCTGCCATTTCTGCAAGATTGGCTCCTTTGCCGCCCAGCAGATTTTTCATTGATTCATTTCCATCGGCTTTACCGCCCCCGAAGAAGTAGACATACTTCCCTGCTTTAGTTGATTTTGACATGATTATATGTTTTTTTTACTGTACATAGTTATACCTTGTTTACCTTAATTATTAAAACATAACTCATACAGGAAAGTGATTCTTATCATTTATCTAACCAGACTGTAAGGCAGGAATAAAACCGGAAGGGACAGGATGTTTGGGAGAATTAATTAACGCTTCCTGTTTTTAATCAGCATCATGATATTTACGAGCATTACGCCGATCGCAGCACCAAGTGTTACCAGTGTTACAATATGTATGGGTTTGATACATTCAGACCCTTTTAGCCTGGTAAAATTAATTGTCATCAATAAAATTACAAGGCCGGTTATTACCAGACTTCTTTTATTTGGATTCATAAAACTTTATTAAAGGTTAATTTTTACTTTCATAATAAGGAACTTCATCATGGCTCACCGTTTCGTTCTGCTGCCAGTAAGCCATGGTAACAACATGTCCGTCGGGTGTTTTAAGCAACCTTCCATAAATGGCATTGATCGTATTGTAGGTGTAATCTGTTACGCCAACCGTGAATGTTTCAGGTCCTGCAGGTGTTGGTGGTGGAGGTGGTACATCAGTTCCTTCTTCCGTTTTTAAGATCCCGGCAACAATCGGCGCAGCAGCAACTTTTGGAGGCGGTGATGGAACAACCACCACAGTAAATTTATTGTACTCCATTAATTTTTTTAAGAAGGCAACCCTTTCGGGCGATACATTCTTTTCAACAATGCCGCATTTAACGCCATCCAGTTCTTCAAATTCGTGGTTTTTATTTATAGCCATTAAAAAAGTTTAGGAGTTTAGAAGTTTAGGGGTGTAGAAGTTAGAAGACTGCTCAACTAAACCTCTAAACACTAAAAATCTAAACAAGTTTTTGTATATAATCATAGATCCAGCTCAATAAACCGATCAACAGGATACCTGCTGTACAAATTGTTAATCCAAGTTTTACTGACATATCTAATTGAACTTTTTCAACCGGCCGTTCATTCTTCTCCATGAACACAGCCCTAACAACCCGTAAATAATAAAACAAAGAGATGATCATATTGAGTGCTGCTATGGTAATAAATAAATAACTTCCTTTTGATGCGCCGGCAGTCAATAAAAATAATTTACCAAAAAATCCGGCTGTTGGCGGAATACCTGCCAGTGAAAATAAAGCTAAAGCCAGCACCCAACTTAAAAAAGGATTGGTTTGATAAAGGCCCTTATAATCATCAATATTTTCCCTGTTGGTTTTTTCTGCAATGGCTGCTGCCACTGCAAAAGCCGCCAGGTTAGAAAAAACATAGATCAGGATAAAATAAACTACAGAAGTAGTTCCTTCGATGGAATTACTGCTGATGCCCACAAGAATAAAACCTACCTGTGCAATAGAAGAAAAGGCTAGGAAACGTTTGATATTCTGTTGCCGCAAGGCAAACAGGTTACCGATGATCATGGTGGCAACAGACAATATCATTACCATATTATACCAAACGCCCTGCATGTTTTGAAATACTTTGTATAAAGTGGCCATGAAGATAAAGGCAACTGCACCTTTGGATATTACAGACAGAAACGAAGTGGTTGCTATCGGGGCGCCTTCATATACATCTGCCGTCCATAAATGAAAGGGAACGATAGATAATTTGAAGGCGAAAGCTGAAAATAAAAATACCATTGCTAAAATCTGTAACGGGCTTCCGTTGATCAGTTGAGGCAGTTCTGCAAAACTGATGGTGCCGGTGGCACCGTAAATCAGGGAGATACCAAACAATAAGATGCCGGAAGAGAAAGCTGAGCTTAAGATCATTTTCATTGCTGCCTCAGCAGATATTTTTTTATCAAGATCGAAATTAGCCATGGCCGCTACCGGAATAGTAGCCAGTTCCAACGCTAAAAAGAACATCAATAAATTTCCGCTTGAAATGAGGAAGAACATACCCAGTAATGCCGATAACATCAGCATAAAAAATTCGGGCATGTGTTCTGATCTTTTAAACCAGCCTGCAAACAATAATGAAATAAGATAAACGCCCAGGCTTAAAATATTTTTTTGGAAAGCGATCATAGCATTAGTTTGATACATGCCATCAAACAAAACCCCTGATGCATTATAAAAGAATCCGGCTATAAAATTCAGCAATAACAAAACCTGTATCAGCAATAACAGGGTTTCATTTTTAAGCCCTTTACCTATTTTAATGAACAGGAGCAGAAAAATGATGCCGGTTATTATCAGTTCAGGCTTCATCAATATCAGAAAATCATTAATCATAATTTTATTTAAATAGCGAACAAGGTCTAGTTAATACTGAACAAGGAACAAGGAATGTTGAATGATGATCGGAATTGTCTTTACTTCGGTATTCAACATTCCTTGTTCCTTGTTCGATATTTTTATGTTCCATGTTCATTATTTTATTATTTACCAATTTTATTCATAATCACTTCTGCTCCAGGGCCAATCAGGTCATTGAGCCAGAAAGGTGCAACACCAATGGCTATAATACCGGCTATCAGGATCAATGCAGCCAGTTTTTCATTCCAGGTTGCGTCACTTAAACTTTCAAATCCTTCTTTCAATGGCCCCATCGCCGTTTTAGCAACAGCTCTTAAAATATAAACCGCAGTTACTACAATAGAAAGGCAAGCCAGTATGGTGGCTACTCTTCTGAAAGTATCGGGGTGTTGCCAGGAACCCATGAATACCGTCATCTCTGCAACAAAGCCACTAAGGCCGGGTAAACCCAATGAACACAAACCAACAATAAATAATACAGTGATGATGAAAGGCATTCTTTTTAATAGCCCCCCCATTTCACTCACCTGCCTGGTATGTGTTCGTTCGTAGATCATGCCGATAACGGCAAAGAAAAGGGCCGTCATCAAACCATGAGAAACCATTTGCATAACAGCACCCGTCATGGAAGTTTTGGTTAACATGCCAATGCCCAGTAAAACAAATCCGCAATGGCTAACGGATGAATAAGCATTGATGTATTTCAGATCCTTCTGCATCATTGTGGCGAAGGCGCCATATAAAATGGCAATAACTGACAGAACTATAATAATAGTTGCATATTCTTTTGCTCCATCCGGCATAATATAAGTTGCTACACGCAAACAACCATAGCCACCCAGTTTCATAGAGATACCTGCAAGGAACATAGACCCTGCTGTTGGTGCAGAAGAGTGTCCATCAGGCACCCAGGTATGAAAAGGGAACAGTGCCGTAAACACACCAAAGCCAACAAACAATAGTGGGAAACAGATCATCTGTGTTTGTAAAGGAATATGCAGCTGCGATAACTGCATCAGGTCAAAACTATGTGCAGCATTCGAAAAATAAATGCCCAATAACCCAACCAGTACCAATGCAGAGCCACCCATTAACATCAGGGCAAGTTTATTTGCGGCATATTCTTTTTTACCGCTTCCCCAAATACCAATGAGCAAATATTTTGGGATAACGGCTATCTCTAAAAAGAAAAATAAAATAAAAAGATCAAGCGAAATAAAAAATCCATAAGCACCCATGCTTAATAAAATGAGTAAGAAATAAAATTCCTTTGTCATTTTTGTAACATTCCACGAAACCAGTACGCCGGCAATAACAACAAATGCGGTTAACAGGATCATGGCTACGGAAATTCCATCAACCCCCAGATGGAAACTGATATGCCATGCAGGAAACCAGTTGTATTGCAATTCAAATAACATTTGAGCAGTATTGCCATTTACTCTTTCCTGTCGGAAAAGAAACAGCAAAGCAAAAGCAAGAACAAACTGAAGGGTTGCACCTGCTAATGATACCCATTTAACCTGTGTAGCGTTCCGCATCAGCAAAACAGCTACAGCAGTAATTAATGGCAACAATATTAATAACGATAAATTCATTTTTATAAGTTAGAATTATAAGTTATGAATTATGAATGAACAGATTCATAATTCATAATTCTGCATTCATCATTTCCATACATAAATAAACAATAAAGCCAGCCCTATTACACTTACTAAAAAGTAAATGGCATATTGCTGTACCTTACCCGATTGAAATCTTTTTATTTCTTCTGATATCTTTTGTGTGCTGTTAGCGGTTGCATTCATTAAACCATCCACCACATTCTTATCAAACCAGGCTGCCGGCCTTCCTATCAAATTAAAAATTATTTTCTGTGTGATGAACAGGTATATCTCATCAATATAAAATTTATGATAAGCCGATTTGTATAAACCACTTAGTGATGTCGCTATTTTATCGGACCGGTCACTTTGTTTTTTATACATCCACATGGCAATTAAAATACCTGCCAGTCCCAATGCAACCGGGGCAATTGAAAATTGTAAATGAAATTCAGTTTCTAATTTTGTTCCATCTGTGCTAATAAAATGTCCGAATGGAATAAATCCTGCTGCTGCTGCACCAATGGCTAAAAGAATCAATGGCATCATCATGGCAAAACCGCCTTCACCTTTGTGGACCTCACCCCCCCGAGCTTCGCTCCCATTCTTCGTTTCATTCAAATGCTCCGAATGAGAGAGGGCCTTGTTCCAGAAAATACTGAAGTACAAACGGAACATATAAAAAGCCGTTAACCCTGATGTGATCAATGCAATCCAGTAAATGGTTGGGTTATTTTTATAGGCGGCCAACAAAATCTCTTCTTTACTGAAGAAGCCTGCAAAAGGTGGTACGCCGGCAATAGCCAGACAGGCAATTAAGAAAGTGATGTGTGTGATGGGTAAATATTTTCTTAAACCACCCATGTCTTTCATTTCGTTGCTGTGTATATAATGTATAACTGCACCAGCCCCTAAAAATAAAAGCGCTTTAAACATGGCGTGTGTAAACAAATGGAACATAGATGCTGTATAACCAAGCCCTTCTTCTCCACCATATTTTGAAACTCCCAATGCAAACATCATATAACCTATCTGGCTCATGGTGGAATAAGCCAATACTCTTTTAATATCTGTTTGAGTGCAGGCAATTACAGCAGCAAATAAAGCCGAGATAGCACCAACATAACCAACCAGGCTCAAAGCATCAGGCGATGAAATGGCAAACACCGGAAATAATCTTGCCACTAAAAATACACCGGCAACAACCATGGTTGCGGCATGTATCAATGCTGAAACCGGCGTTGGGCCTTCCATCGCATCGGGCAACCAGATATGTAAAGGAAACATGGCACTCTTTCCTGCACCGCCAATAAATACCAAAACCAATCCCCATGTTAATCCGGATATACCCAGGAAAGATGCAGCAACCGCATTTTTTAATTCATTGGATTCTGGTCTGGTTAATCTTTCAATCAGCGTATTAAAATCCAATGTGCCGGAATAGAATGATAAGATTAATATGCCAATCAAAAATCCAACATCGGCAAAGCGGGTTACGATAAAAGCTTTTTTGCAGGCAGCTACCGCACTGGGTTTATCATAATAATATCCAATGAGCAAGAAAGAAGAAACGCCAACCAGTTCCCAAAAAATATAGATCTGGAAAATATTGGAGGAGATCACCAATCCCAACATAGAAAATGTAAACAGGCCGAGGAATGCATAATAAGTGGGGAAACGTTCATCACCTTTCATATAACCAAGGCTGTAGATATGCACCATTAAAGAAATAAAAGTTACGACGACCAGCATCATTACAGAAATGGGGTCGATGATGATACCCATATCAATAGATACCCCTTCAGAGCCTGCCTGTCCGGCAGGCAGGAATTCCAGCCAGGTATATTTTAATGGAACTAATTTTTGATAAATGCCATCCACTTTTCCATATTCAAAGAAATAACCATAGGCGGTATATAAAGCCAGCACTGTAGATATCAATAATAAAGTTGTTCCGATAATACCTGATGTATTCTTAAAATATTTTCTTCCGAAAATTCCAAGCATTAAAAATCCTGCCAGTGGCAGTAGTGGAATAAGTGCTATGTAGGTTGCATTTAGCATATGAATATCGAACAAGGAACAAGGAATACTGAATTTTGAAGTATGTAATTCCGATCTATATTCGAAATTCCTTGATCCTTGTTCATTATTTTAGTTTTAGTATTTCATATCTTCCGCATTCGCCACATCAATTGATTGATGACTGCGGTATAAATTAATAATGATCGCTATGGCTACTGCAGCTTCAGCAGCTGCAATGGCAATAATAAATATGGTAAAAAATAAACCATCCATTTTATCGAACCACAAATATTTATTGAAAGCAATAAAATTCAGGTTCACGCTGTTCAATATCAATTCAATACTCATCAGCATGGTAACCAGGTTCCTCCTGGTAAAAAAACCATACACACCAATGAAGAACAGTGCCGCACTGATAAATAATAAATGATATAATCCGGGTTCAATCATACGGCCCCTCCCAAATCCTCTCCGCCGGCAGGCGGAAGGACTTTTTTAACAGTCTTTAGAAAAATTGATTTCATAATATTCATACGCTATTTTGGGTTTGTGTGTTGGTTTCCTCCCCTTTTGGGGGAGTTAGAGGGGGCCGCAATTACAATACAACCGATTAATGCTGCCAGCAATAAAATACTCACCACTTCAAATGGTAATGCATAACCATTTGCATCAACACCCAGCATTTGATTGCCGATGTTTGCCACGGATGGCTCAACGGCTTTATTACCGGTTTCAACAAATGTATGTTGAGCCAGTTGCAGCATAACCAAAGCCAGTCCGCAAAATGCTGCCAGTGCAGAAAATAATTGTCGGCCTAATTTCTGTTTGGGTAATAACTCGCCAGCCTGTTGTGTCAGGAAAATAGAAAAAATGATAAGCACAACAATACCACCAACATATACCACTATTTGTACTGCAGCAATAAATTCGTATTGCAGCCAGAAATAAATCCCGGCTATCCCGATCAAAGAAAATAATAAATAAATAGCTGCACGAAAAATATGTCTTGTGCTGACAGCCAGAACCGCACTCATTAGAGTAAGAGAAGCCAGCAGGTAAAATATGATTGTAGAACCAGTCATTTTTTATATTTATTTTTCAAGTTTTCCCTGCAGGTCCTTCGCTTTCGTTCAGGATGACAACAATCTTCAACTTTAAACCCCGTCCGACCGTGTCATCCGGGCGGGCTTACACTTTCAACTTTTACTCTATTCCCGCTCTTATTTTTGATTCGGGTTTATTTAAAATTTTTGTCAATTCGCTTCTGTCATAAACACTGTGTTCAAATGTCTGTGCCATTTTTATGGCATCTGTTGGACAGGCAATGATACAGAGGTTACACATGGTACAAAGCTCCAGGTGGTACACAAATTTGTCGATCGCTTTTTTCTTTTTGCCTTCGGGTGTAATATCAAATTTTGTTATAATTTTTATTGTTGCATTCGGACAGGCGAGTTCACAGGCCGTACAACCGGTGCAGGCATGTTCATTGTTCTCATCATGTAACAAAACCACTTCTCCTTTAAACCTGTCGGCCAATACCAATGTATCCCTGTTGTCGGGATATTGCTCAGTAATAATTTCTTTATGATGCGTAAAATAATAGCCGGTTCGGCGCATGCCCACCAGCAGTGATTTTACTCCACTGAAAACATCTTTTATGTATTTTACTATAAACATTGCCTCATCCTCCTACTCCTTCTCCCAAAGAGAAGGAGCGGTACTTTATTTTTTTAATGAACTATTTAACTTCCAATTCAACTAAATTTCAATATTCAACTAAATTACATTACTTCAGTCTCCTCCATATTCTTCTCCATATCCCTCCCCTTGGGGGAGGATAGGTGGGGCCTGGGCCTTAAAAATGCCACCCCAAAATTGCTATCGCTGTTGCCAACAAGAGGTTAAACATACTTATCGGCAATAAATATTTCCACTCCAGATTTAATAACTGATCAATACGCAAACGGGGAAATGTCCACCTGAACCACATGATCACAAAAACCAGGAAAAACGTTTTTCCAAAAAACCAGATACTCGATGGGATATAATCCATTACCTGATTAAAGGCTTCCCAATGGCCAATATGAAAAGGCATCCATCCGCCTAAAAACAAAGTGGCACCTATGGCACATACAATAAAAACATTGATATACTCCGCTAAAAAGAACAAAGCGAATTTCATTCCTGAATATTCGGTATGAAATCCGGCAGTTAATTCAGATTCAGCTTCTGCCAGGTCAAATGGAGCCCGGTTGGTTTCGGCTGTAACTGCAATGATAAAAATTACAAATGAAATAATTACAGGCACATGTCCTTTAAAGATCCACCAGCCATTTGCCTGGGCATTGATGATATCAGAAACATTTAAACTACCGGTTAATACAACAATGGTAAGAATGGATAAACCCGCAGATAATTCATAACTCACGATCTGTGCACCGCTACGCATGGCACCCATCAATGAATATTTATTATTACTTGCCCAACCTGCCATTAAAATACTGATGACCATGATGGAAGAAACAGCTGATACATACAGTACTCCAATATTAAGATCCCACAATTGAAAATCTTTTGCAAAGGCAATGGGCGCCATCAATAACATGGCAACCATCATAGCAATGAAA
>JANOFR010000066.1:0-10472 GCA_031413755.1 Chitinophagaceae bacterium | reverse complement strand
AGGTTGTATAGCCCGGCCATCCACCTGAGTGTGAAATAACATAACCCATTTCAGTCTTTTCCATAAATACACCAAAACCATAATACGATTTTTTTATAGTATCAATCATGGCATGCTCTTTCAGCATTTCATTTTGTGTGGCTTCGCTTAAAAGTGTATGATTTTTTACCGACCTGTCCCATTTTAATAGATCTGCAGTGGTGGAATTCACAACACCATCTCCCTGTATACCATCCAGATAGATTACATACTTAAACTCAGTTACACTGTCGGGCATAAAGTGTTTTTGTAAACTGTCATTATAAACAAAACCAAAAGCATAATTGGTAATGGTATCTTTTAATGAACGGCGGGTATTATAAATACGGGTTTGGTTCATTTGCAGTGGCTGAAAAATATTTGCTGCCAAAAACGAAGAGAAAGATTGGCCCGAAACCTTTTCAACAATAGATGCAAGTATTGCATAAGCAGTGTTGCTATATTCCCATTTTTTACCCGGCGCAAATAAAACAGGTAGCTTTTCTTTAGCAAGAAATGTAATCATATCATTATTGAAAGCAATTTTACTGTGGTCCCATTTTTCATTCATGGCGCTTTCATAATCGGGCAGGCCCGATGTATGGGTAAGCATTTGATAAATACTGATACCACTGTAGGGCAACTCTGGAAAATATTGCCGCAGCGAATCGGTTAGTTTTAATTTGCCCTTATCTTTTAATAATAAAATAGCCGTAGCCGTAAATTGCTTGCTTACCGATGCCAGTTCAAATACAGATGAATCATTAAGTAAACGCTTCGTATCAAAATTGGCATAACCATACGATTTTTGAAAAACAATTTTTCCATTTTCTGCCACCAGCACATTGCCGTTAAACCGGTAATGGGTTAGTTGGGCTGTAAGGTACTCATCTAACTGTGCCGCTGTTTTGTTGGTCTCTTTTTTTGAGTTGCAGGCAAACAACAGGATTGTAGTAATTACTAAGAAAGTAATTTTATTCATGATTTTTTATTTTTACAATTTTTACAATTTCTTTTCTATAAACATTGTCCATTTTACCTGGCTTCAATCGATTTAATAATCAACCCCAATACCGCTCCCATTTTATCATCGGCCATCCATCGGGTAACTACTACCAAATCATGTTCTTTATCTACAATAATATAATTACCACCAAAGCCAAGTGCAAAGTAAATGGTTGATGAAACAACTTTCATTTGTGCCTGTGCAGTATTCAGCCACCACATATAGCCGTAATTTTTATTGGCAACAGAGGGTTGCTGAACGGCATCGATCCATTTTTCAGATAAAAGCTGTTGAGTTTTCCATTTGCCATTTCTTAAAAACAACAAACCCATTCTTGCCTGATCCAGCGTATTGATAAAGATACCGCCTCCATGGTGACCACCTCCGCTTACCGATTGCATCATCAGCCCATCCATATTTACAAAGGCGTTTTCATAACCATACCAACGCCAGGTGGAAGATGCTCCAATGGGATCCATGATCTTTTCTTTCAACACAACAGGGAGTGGTTTTCGCCAAACCTGCAAAAGTGAATACGCCAGGAGATTTACCCTTACATCGTTGTATTCGAAAACAGTACCGGGCTCAAGCAATTTTCTGTTTTTCCAATCATCAAGGGAGCCTTCTTTTGCTGGCCTGTCGGCCCAATCATGTAACCCAAACAAACTGCCCGACCAATCAGAAGACTGCGTTAATAAATGCTCCCAGGTAATTTTTGAATTATGTTCTCCTTCAAAAGATTCATCCCATACATATTGGTTCACTTGATCGGTTACATTTTTTATCAGGCCATTATCAATGGCTAAACCTGCTATTGTTGAAAGATAACTTTTGGTTACGCTAAACGTCATGTCAACCCGATTTACATCTCCCCATTGTGCCACGATATATCCATTTTTAATAACCAGCCCGGCTGGCCCGCCACGTTGTTTCATGGGACCTATGATCTTATAACCGGGCTCACGTGAATAGGATTTCATATTGGCAATGCGCAGATCTATGTCTACTTTATTTTCACTTCTTTCTGCAAGGGTTACAGCACTGTCCAGTAAAGGCCTGTTCATTTTCAGGTCTTCCGGTTTTTTTACCTGCCATACTGTTTCCGGAAAATAAAGTTGCTGTGCCTCAACAGTAATTGTATACAGGCCAATAAAAAGAAGAAGGATTTTTTTTAACATCGGTTTGTTTTATATAAAAAATAAGTTCATGGAACGAAGGACATATTTTAACGGTTACAAATAACTTAACCACCATTTTTCTTTATGGTTGGTTTTGTATTTGTCGAATTTTTTGCACAATGGATAAAGTGACAATATAACTGCAATCCAAATCAAATAAACAACCCAGAGACTGAAGCCATATCCTTTTAGGTTGGTAACATATGCGATCCAGTCGCTCAGGATCATTTTTTGCCAGCCAAACCCGGTTAGCTGTGCAGCTGCCATGGCCAGAATATGGATCAGGTAAAGATGAATGATGTAATAAAAGAACGGAACCCTTCCGAATGTACTGAAGAATCTTACCAGCCTGCCTTTTAAATTTTCAGCATTGGCCAGAAAAATCAGGGATGGCCCCAGTGTCATCAGCAGGTATAGTAGTGAAGGTGGATATTTTGCCGGGTTCAGGAATGATATCAATGTTTGGGAAAAGGTATCATAGGGTATCCATTTTGTTGGGTTGCCATAAATATTGATACCCCTTAAAATAATGAATAAGGCTATGGCAGAAAACCCAACGATGTTGAGTATCTTTTTCCGTTGCTTTGCATCAAAGGATTTATTGTAAAGTGAACCAAAACAATACCCCAGCGACATCACTGCGATCCAGGGAATTGCCGGATATTCAGCATATAGCCTGAAAGTTTCTGAATATTTAAAAACGGACACGTCGTGCAAAATGGCCCACAGGTAGCTGCCTTCAAAATGTACATTATCAAAGAGGTTATGACCGAATATGAGTACAATGCTGAAAATTAAAATAAATGTACGGGGAAGATTTACCAATCCGGCCAGCATGATCATGCTTATGCCCAGCACCCAGATGACCAGCAGGCCTGCTGTGTTGAAATGAACATCAAAATACCAGGCAAAATTTACAATGGTCATCTCAATAAAGACCAGCCAGATACCACGTTTGAGTAAGAAAGCAGACAGTTCTTTTTTTGACTTCCGGATACCAACCAGGAAGGCCGAAGTACCCGCTAAAAAACAAAATGCAGGGGCGCAAAAATGGGTGATCCATCTTGTAAAAAAAATGGGGATAGAAGTTTGCGAAGGATCTGCGGGATCAAAAAAAAATGACGGGGCATGAAAGTAATCCCTCGTATGATCGAGCGCCATCACTACCATCACCAGGCCTTTCAGCAGGTCAAGCGATCCTATTCTGTATGTAGCGGTTGAATTTAATGTCTGCATAATATTGTTTTATAAATTTATTTTTATTCCGGATGTTAACCACTTGAAATTATTTTACAAATAACTCAGCCACCATTTTTCTTTGTGGCTGGTTTTATATGTATCATACCATTTGCATACAGGATACAAAGCGATAACTACTGCAGCCCATACCAAATACACCAACGCCAGTCCATAGCCCTCGCCGGGTGCAATAAACAGAAAGGGAAAATTTTGTCCCACATTGGCAGCATCCCCGAATGAATGCCCCCTGGCAAAAAAGCAAATGGCTGCTATTAAGTGTATCAGGTAAATATGAATGATATAATAGAAGAATGCCGTTCTTCCAAACACAACCATGGTGTTGGTAAAACCATTTTTAATTTTTTCTATAAAGGCCAGCAACAACAAAGCAGGGCCAAGGGTGATGCACAGGTACAATAATGAAGGTGGGTATTTACTTACTTTCATAAATGACAGGAAAGTATATAAAACATTTTTTTGCGAACTCCAGTCAACAGGATCGCCATACAGGTTAGAGAAACGGAGTGCCACAAAAAATACGATCAATCCTAAGCCAATTCCGGTCAACAATTTTTTTCTTTGTGCTTCATCATATTTTGATGTAAAGAAAACCCCGGTGCAATAACCAAGCATCATAACCCCGGTCCATGGAGGAAAAGGATATACCAGCATAGCGTAATGATTGGTTGAAAATTCATACGTTGCAAAAACCCCGTGATGAAAAATATCCCACCAGAAACCGGCTTTAAAATCCGTCGCAGATTCGGGAATGTCGAGCAGGTTATGGCCAAAAACAAGAATTACACCTAATGCTAAAATAAAATGAAAAGGAAGCCGGATAAGTATCAGCAAACCCATTATGAACATGCTGATACCAATTGCCCAGATAACCTGGAAGGGAACAACATTATAAAAAGGATTAAAGGTCCATGCAAAGGCAATGATGACCCACTCGGCAACAATTAACCAAAGTCCCCGCTTAATAAGGAAAACACCCAGTTCTTTTTTTGTTTTGCGCAAACTTTGCAGGTAAATAGATGTACCTGATAGAAAAATAAAAATGGGTGCACAAAAATGGGTTATCCACCTGGTGAAATACAAAAGTGGAGTGGTGGTGGCTAAATTCATCGGGTCATCCAGGTTAGCACCGATGTGAAAATAATCCCTTGTATGGTCCAGCGCCATAATGACCATGGCGATGCCACGGATAATATCGATGGATTCTATTCTTTTTTGTGTGGTGGGTATTTGTTGCATGTTAGTATTTTTTATTCCAGGAAATATTCCTTTTTTAATAGGGTTAGCAGGTTCTCTGCTTTTTGCAATTGTACCCTTACATCACGCCGGAGGGTTTTATTGAATGCGATGAGCATGTGCAGCCGGTAATTTAATCTGAATACAGCATCATCAGTAATTCTTATTGGGGGGTCATAGTCTGCCATGGATACATTGTTGTCGTCATCCCGCATAGACATCAGTACCCTGCCATCAAATATTCCTTCTGCAATGTTTCTGTAAGTATCCATGATTTCTTCCTCGTCCTCACTGCCCCATGCTAGTACACGGGTGTGAACATCGTAGGATATGATACTGTCGTTTATAACTGATTTTCTGATAAGCCTGAGGTTGCCGGCATTTTTTAGCTGCTGCATGGTGCCATCAACCGGGGTATACCGAAAGGCCGGACCACGGGTTGCAAAGGAATTAAAGTAATACAGGTAACGGCCATAAGCAGCAGCATCCTGCCTGTTAAGTAAGGTTACAAATGAGTCGAGCATAGTTGCCCTGCGATGCCGTTGCAGCAAAATATTATTGAGCCGTGCAGTATCCACTTCGAGGTCACTGATTAATGATTTGATGAATTTTTTTTCACGCTGATGTTCTACCATATGCTCCCGTTGGTTCTCTGCCAAAAATCCGCAGAACACAGCAAGGAACAGCATTAAAAACTCCCAGAAATAGGTTTTCCAGTTTTTCTTTCCGTGTGCGTGGGTGTGTGCATGTACTTCCATATCAGTGAAGATTATATTTTTCATTTAAAGCAATCATTAACTCAGTGGCCAGTTGTTTTAATGGAATAAGGCTGCCGGTAATTCTGCTTCTCCAGTTATTTTGTCGACCAAAGCAGTTATTTGCATATTCTTTAAGCAGTTTCGGATCGTTATTCAACAGCTCAAAATCAACCGACATAAACTGCCTTAGCAAATCGGATGATTGGATATTATAAAGCTGCTCCATTATATCTTTATCAAATATTTGATTGGCATATTTCATTGTTTCAATATTGAATAAAGGTTCGTTGTTTTGCCGCAGGTTAAAACCCTGTGTTTTCAAATCATATTTGGAAACGAGGTTACGCAGTGATTCAGAAAAATACCTCAGGCTGCCTGAACTTTTTAACTGTTCAATAGTGGTGGTATTGAAGGGCATCCTGTAACCACTAAGGGCCCCATCTCCATAATAATAAATTTTCCCTCCCGGAATCTCATTGATATTTTTTGTCCTTAGTAGTTGGCGGAATGTATCAATGTTCCTGCTCAGGCTATCATACAGGTGTATTGTATAGTTCAGGTTCAGTGTATCAGCCTTTAAATCTTCTTCCAGGGTTTTGGCAAATTCTTTTGCTCTTTGTTTTTCGATATAATGTTCCCGCAGGTTCTCTGCAAAAAAAACGCAGAACACAGCCAGGAACAGCATTAAAAATTCATATAAATAATGCCGGAACTTTTTTCCGGGGGCATGGTGCAAGTGTTGGGCATGTGTTTCCATGTTTGAAGTTTGTTGTTTGTCGTTTGTCGTTTGTGGTTGTGTGGCGGCATCTTCTGTTTCAGGCAACATATTTTCCTGCGAAGGAATAATTTCTTCGGAAATATTTTCTGCCGGTTGTTCGGGTTCTATGTTTTTATTTTCTTCCATTTTTTCCATGTGTGAGAGTGGTGATGTACTTCCATATCAATTTTAGATGTTAGATTTTAAATCAGTAGAACTAAATCATTCATTCATTCATATAATAATTATTCAAGGTGATCGTATAATGATAGTATTGCTTCTCTCCCCCGCTCCTTATTTCATATTATACTCATCTTTCAACGTCCTGATCAACTCAATTGCGGCGATCTTCAATTTATCCATACTGTTGACTACAACACCACGCAAGATCCTGTATATAGCCAACACGTTATAATATTGACCCAGGCTAACAGCATCGTTTTTCAGCAGGTAATTGTTTTTACCTTTTTCAATCGTATTATTAGAGTCACCACTCTGGGAAATTGCCAGTGCCTGGAGGTTATAAAACTCTGTTAGTTTATTACTCACTCCCGAGTGTGCCTGCTGAAGTTCCTGATTATTGCCTTCATGCACCTTGAGCAGGGCGTCATATCCTGCAATAGCGTCGGCTACTTTCCTTTTTTTTATCATGCGCATCCCGCCGGCATATTTTAATTGTTGTAAGGTTTTATCGGTTGCAACAAAAGACTTCCAGCCCATCAGGTTCATCATGCTCGTGTGCAACGAGTGGTTATAAACCTTGTTTAATTGGGAAAATAAACTAAAAACAGTATCGAAATATTTATCCTGCCGGTTAAATGATTCGATAGAAATACGGAGGTTTGAAGTGTCCTTTTCAATGTCCTCGACCAGGGACCTGATAAATTGTCTCTCTCTTTCCTTCTCGATCTTATGTTCAAGCTGATATTCGGCAAGAAAACCGCAGAACACAGCAAGGAACAACATGAGGAATTCATATAAATAATGCCTGAACTTTTTTCCAGGGGCATGGTGCAGTTGTTGGGCGTGTGTTTCCATGTTTGAAGTTTGTTGTTTGTCGTCAACCTTTACTGAAGCTTCGGTAGATAAATTTGTTGTATGTTGTTGTTCAGTTGCAGCAGCTTTTGATTCGGATAAAATCTTTTCAGTATAAGAAATTATTTCCTCCGGAATATTTTCTGCAGGTAGTTCCGGTTCTAAACCTGCCTGTTCGGCTGCCGGTTTTTGATCTTCTTCACTCATGATTTATTATTTTTTCAGAATATTTTTTATTTCATCATCATCTCCGGTCATTTGCCAGTGAACCAATGATACAGGTATTATTCCCGCACCATAAAGGGCATCAAAGAAATGATAGAGTTTAAATTCATTACCCTGCTTTCTGCCCATATCCATCATCAACTGCTCAATAAAATATTTACCGGTTACATAGCTGGTACCATACCCCGGCTGGCGTAAATATAAATGTTGTTCAAACCCCACAAGGCTTTCATCACCGGTCCATCCTTTTGGTGTCCACTCCACCTGGAACTTTCTTGCCTGCTCGTAATTGATCATATTGGCCTGTGCATATAAAGAAGCCAGGCCACGGGCACAGCGCTGGGCCAGCATGATCCATACCAGTTCACGGGCACGTGGATTATCATCCCATAAACCGGCATGCATAAAAGTTTCTTCCATACTTGTTGCCAATCCTTCTGAACGTTGCATCCAAATATTATAAGGCAGTGCATCTTTTCGCATTTCACTTGCATGTGGTTCTTCTGTTAACCTTGCAATTTCAAACCAATGTGTGGAATGAGAATACAAAACTCCCGGTTCAAGGTGAATTATATTGGCAAAGAAATTTCGATTGTTCTCGGGAATAAAATTACCAATATGATTACGCAGCGCGGGCTCCATATAATCTTTCACCGGTAAAATTTCTTTCTGCTTTAAAAATTTCATTATTTTTTTTACTGAAGCATCCGTTCCTTCATTGAATGCTGCAACATTGGAGTAGGCTTTTAATTCATGTATTTTACTGTTGCGTTCTCTTTCTAATTGGAGTGAAGCATAAGCTCTTGTTAACTCACGGCTTAATAAAGTCACTTCTTCTTCCCATGAAAAAGGAACCAGTAATACATTGCGTAAATGCCAGGTATAATTTTCTTTACCAATACCTGATGGGCCGTTTTTATTGGGTAATTGTTTTTCCAGCCAGGCAATCAATTGATCACTTGCACGCTTTGCATTGGCAATAGCATCCTTTAATACTGTGCTGATCGTTGTTGTTTTCTTTTCCAAATCTTCCAGCATCGTTAGCTGGTCTTTCATATTGCCGATGCCTGCACTCCATAAATCCCGGGCATTGCCCGTGAGATTTATTTTTGCCTGTTCGTATAAAGGCGGAATGATCTTTAATTGTGCCGTTAATTTATTTTCAGCTTCTGTTGATAATGGAAAAATATAGTTCCATAATTCAACAGCGGCAAAACAGGTGGGGCCCTCATGGTCTGGTGTATCACTTTGTTCATTCCAAACTATGGCATAAAAAGCAGGGTCACGCACCCAGGGTTTTAAAATGCGGTTATTATAATCCAGGGCATTCATTTCTGCCAGCAGTAAAACATAATCCACTTTTTCATGTAATAACCATCCAGTAGTGTCAATCTTAGCGTGACGAGCTTTGTATTGCAATAATGTTTGCTGAATTTTTACAATTGTTTGGCTGCGGTAATCGGGCACGCCATTTGTCAAAGAAGTACGTTCGAGCAAACGGAGTTGTTTGCATAATTGCAACAGCGATGGATACGTATTTGTTTTCGATTGCGCAAAACAGTTGAAAACAAACAAAGCAGCAAATAGTAAGCTAATAATTTTTTTCATGATGAACAGTTAGTTGAGGTGATATTCTTTATTTAAAAATGCCCAGGAATAAGTTTTCAAAATTTTTTTGCCATGCATAGGATGGGTGTGGTGCTGTACTTCCATTTCCTGTTCAGTTGAAAATTGAGCACCTGCCTGTCCGGTAGGCAGGTTGGTATTTGAAAGTTGTTCGTTTGTTTTATTGGCTGCTGCTTCTGGCAAAATATTGTCTTCAGAAGAAATTATTTCTTGAGGGTAAGTATTAATGTTACTGCTATTTTCAGGGTTGTTACTATTTTCTTCCCGGTTGGGATCCTGTAATTTCTCATTTGCTTTCATGTATCTAAAACTAAATTTGCTTTGAAAATTTTGGTAGCATTACACAGGAATGGATAACGCATGAAAGATAATCAACTATTGCCATGATTTCTTATCTTCAATGAACAAAAACCTGCACATAAATTATTGCTGTATGAAAAAAAGAATAAAACTGCTGCTCATTATTTGCCTGATGCCGGCTGCTTTTTGTTTTGCTCAAAACAAAGATTCCCTTGCTATTGCGGCTATTATAAAAGAAGCCAATGAAAATTCGCAACTGGAGAACCTGGCCAATGAATTATTCAATGGCATCGGGCCCAGGTTGGTAGGCACACCCAAAATGCAGCAGGCTCATGACTGGGCCGTGGCGAATTATACTGCCCTGGGTATTACTGCCCGTAACGAAAAATGGGGCGAATGGCGTGGATGGGAAAGGGGTATCTCCCATATCGACATGGTATCACCCTGGATAAAATCATTGGAAGGTACACAACTGGCATGGAGCCCGAATACAGGTGGCAAAACAATAACTGCCGAACTGATCATCCTTGCTGATGTGGCCGACTCCTTTGCTTTTCAGCAATGGTTGCCCGGTGTAAAGGGAAAGTTTGTAATGATATCAATGAAACAACCAACCGGCAGGCCGGATTATAACTGGGAAGAATTCGGTACAAAAGAATCGGTTGAAAAAATGAAAAAGGACCGAACTGCCCAACAGGATGCCTGGCGCAAACGGATAAGTAAAACAGGATTGAATAATACAAATCTTGCTTTAGCATTGGAAAAAGCCGGAGCGGTGGGAATCGTTGGATCCAACTGGTCGGCAGGCTTTGGTGTAAATAAGATCTTTGATGCCAAAACAAAAAAGATACCGACCGTTGATATCGCACTGGAAGATTATGGCTTGTTATATAGTTTGGTTGAATCCGGTAAAAATCCAAGGATCAGTGTTCGTGCCGATTCAAAAGAACTGGGTATGATGCCTACATATAATACCGTTGCTGAAATAAAAGGTACTGAAAAACCGGATGAGTATGTGATGATGTCGGCGCATTTTGATTCATGGGACGGCGCAACGGGCGCTACAGATAACGGCA
>JANOFR010000065.1:0-21443 GCA_031413755.1 Chitinophagaceae bacterium | reverse complement strand
TACATGAGCAGGTTTGGCCAGTTGATGGAGCATTCCCCTTTTTGCGAACGGGATATCAGAACCCCACAGGATCTTAAGACACATGATGAGCAGGGTGACTTTTTAATTAAAACAAAAAAGAAAGGCATTTTATATGGCCTGCATTATGGTACACATCCCTTTGATGTGATCGGCTGGGATGGCTGCTGTTACCCGTATATTTTTTCGATACATGATTTTGAACCCATTACCGGCCGGGTACATCAGCCACCACCTGTGCACCAGACCTTTGAAACCAATGCCTTTGTAGTATGCTCTTTTGTACCAAGGTTGTATGATTATCATCCTGATGCAATTCCGGCTCCTTACAATCACAGTAATATTGATAGTGATGAATTATTGTATTATGTAGCCGGTGAGTTTATGAGCAGGAAGCATGTTACCAGGGGAATGCTCAACTTGCATCCGGCCGGAATACCACACGGCCCACATCCCGGAGCAGTTGAAAAAAGTATTGGTGCAAAAGAAACAGCAGAACTGGCAGTGATGGTTGATACATTTCATCCCTTACAATTAACAGTAGAGGCTTTGAATATTGAAAACGAAGGTTATGTTATGAGCTGGGCTGAGTAAGAATTTGCCTTTTGGCAATTTCAGCTTGTAGAATTATAAAAAATACTTAAATTGGCAATGTAAAAACAACTAACTATGATACAATTTCATGAAATTAAAGTAGGCGATTATTTGATAGCTGATAACGATGGCGACAAAAAACAGGGTGAAGTAACCCAGCTTAACGGCAACGAAAAACAGGTTTGTGTAAATACAGGAGTTCAGGATTTTTGGTACGAAACAGAGCAACTAAGTGCAATCCCTTTGGATGAAGAACAGTTGATGAAACTTAAATTTCATAAACTGGATATGGAAGATGGTACTGTTAAATATATGAAAGGGGCATTCAGGATGTTGCTGCCGGCAAAAAATGATTTTACAAAGTTTGAGATATGGTACCGGGATGAGCATCGTAAAATTTTGCATCCTATTAATATACACCAGTTACAGAATCATTTTTATGAGATGACCAAAGTGCACCTGAATGAAGAATCTTTTGACTAAATACTTCGTGAACTGATGGTAAAAGAAGTCTCAGCAATTTGTGTGGAGACTTCTTTTACATAGAGGAACTTTGTGATTTGTATAGGCCGGTATCTCAACCCGGTTTTTGAGGGGTCATTTTCTCCAAATTTGCCGGTTTCCACATTTATAAAGCAAAAAAGCGTATTATTTTTCTGGTTTCTGTGGAAAAACCGGGTATTTGTTGGTAAATAGCTTTGTTTTTTGCTGTTAATTAAATTAATCCTCCTATCTTTGCGCTCCAAAAATTATGGCTAAACAGGCACTTATTAAACAGGATGGGGTTATAGTTGAAGCGTTGAGCAATGCTATGTTTAAAGTGAAATTGGAGAATGATCATGAGATTTTAGCCACAATTTCAGGTAAAATGAGAATGCACTATATCCGCATTTTACCCGGTGATAAAGTAGGCGTGGAAATGAGTCCTTATGACTTAACGAGGGGGAGAATTATTTTCAGGTACAAGTAAAACACAAGCTATTAGCAGTTAGCCATTAGTAAAAGATAAAAACAAAATAAAATGAAGGTAAGAGCTTCAATAAAAAAGCGCAGCACAGATTGTAAGATCGTAAGAAGAAAGGGAAGGCTTTATGTGATCAACAAAAAAAATCCACGTTTTAAGCAAAAGCAGGGATAACCGGAATAAAAAATTAAAAATTAAAAATTAAAAATTTCTATGGCTCGTATTGCCGGTATTGATTTACCAAAAAATAAAAGAGGCGAAGTTGGTCTAACATACATATACGGCATTGGCCGTTCAACTGCCCGATACATTTTAACAAAAGCGGAAATAGACTACAGTAAAAAAGTTAATGAGTGGAACGATGATGAGCAAACAGCCATCCGTAATGTTATCAATAACGAGTTTAAGACCGAAGGTGCTTTACGCAGTGAAACCCAGATGAACGTTAAGCGTTTACTGGATATTGCCTGTTACCGTGGTTTACGTCACCGTAAGGGTTTACCGGTTCGTGGACAACGTACCCGTACAAACAGCCGTACAAGAAAAGGTAAACGTAAGACAGTTGCGGGTAAAAAGAAAGTAGCTAAGAAATAAATTAATAGCTGGCAGCCTTTAGTTAAATAGCTGTTAGTAAGACTTCAAATATTTGAAACAATACCAGATCGCTAAGAAGTCAGCAGGAGGGTTGGTTCAGTTTCCCGGTAAAAACCGGGAGATATATTTTTAAAAGATTACCTATCTAGATTAAATTATGGCAAAAGCGCAAGGCACAAAAGCAGCCTCAAAAAAAAGAGTAGTAAAAGTTGACAGCTATGGAGATGCTCACATTACTGCAAGTTTCAACAACATCATTATCAGTTTAACCAATAAGCAGGGCCAGGTTATCAGCTGGAGCAGTGCCGGAAAAATGGGTTTCAGGGGTTCTAAGAAGAATACGCCTTATGCTGCCCAGATGGCCGCAGCTGATGCAGCAAAAGCAGCTTTGGATGCAGGTTTAAAAAGAGTTGATGTATTTGTAAAAGGACCGGGTTCAGGCCGTGAAGGTGCTATCCGTTCTTTATCTCAAAATGGGATTGAAATAAATATGATCAAAGACGTTACACCTTTACCGCATAATGGTTGCCGTCCTCCCAAGAAAAGAAGAGTATAATCAATAAGTAATGTGCAATAAGCAACAGGCAAAATTGCCCATGGCTTATTGCCAATTTTTAATAACGGGTACATTATTCATTTTACGATTTTTATAATGATGTACCGACACTAAAAAATCAATATTTAATTATGGCACGTTACACAGGCCCCAAAACTAAAATCTCCAGGATCTTTGGAGAACCCATTACCGGTAATGGGAAATGGTTAACCAAAAACAGCAACCCTCCGGGTATGCATGGCGCTAACCGCAAGCGTAAAACTTTAGGTGAGTATGCTTTACAATTAAGAGAAAAGCAAAAAGCAAAGTATACTTATGGTTTGCTGGAAAAACAATTCCGCAAAACATTTGATGAAGCTGCACGCAGAAAAGGAGTTACCGGTGAAAATCTTATTAAATTATTAGAAGCCCGTTTGGATAATACTGTTTTTCGTATGGGTATTGCTCCAAGCCGCCAGGCTGCACGGCAGCTGGTATCGCACAAACACATTACTATTAATGGTGAAGTTCTTAACATACCATCTTACAGTTGTAAGGCAGGTGATGTAATAGGCTTAAAAAATAAAAGTGCTGCAAATACATCTATCACCGGAAATTTACGCGGCAAAAATGCCAAGTTTAACTGGTTAGAGTGGAATGAAGCTAAATCAGTGGGTACTTTTATTACTTATCCGGAAAGGGAGAGTGTTCCTGAAAATATTAAGGAACAGCTTATTGTGGAATTGTACTCTAAGTAAAACCTCTGCTCCGCCGCGGCGGAGAACTTGCGGAGACTTTGAAATAATTAATTATTAATAAATCTTAAGCCCCTTCAGGGGTTTGGGGTAAAAAACAAAATACAAATGGGAATTTTAAATTTTGTTAAGCCAGATAAAATCGTTCTTCAGAAAGCAACCGAGTTTGAAGCCATCTTCGAATTTCGTCCGCTAGAGCCAGGTTATGGAGTAACTATTGGTAACTCCCTGCGCAGGGTGTTATTAAATTCTTTAGAAGGTTATGCCATCATCGGAATCAATATTGCCGGTGCTGATCATGAGTTTGCCACCTTAAAAGGAATCACTGAAGACGTAACAGAAATAATATTAAACCTGAAACAGGTTCGTATTAAAAAGAAAGTTGAACATGATGCAAATGTAGAGAAAGTTACACTTTCTGTTAAAAATAAAACGGAATTTACTGCCGGTATGATCGGTGAGGCCTCTCCTTCTTTTGAAGTGATGAACCCTGAACTGTTGATCTGTACCATGGACAACAGCGCTAAACTGGATATTGAAATTACTATTGGAAAGGGCCGCGGTTATGTTCCTGCTGAAGAAAATAAAGAAAAGAATTCTCATTTTGGATATATTCCGGTTGATGCTATTTACACACCGATAAAGAATGTAAAATACGCTATTGAAAATACCCGTGTTGAGCAACGTACCGATTTTGAAAAGCTGATCATGGAAGTGGTTACTGATGGTACCATTCACCCAGAAGATGCTGTAAAGCAGGCAAGCCGTATTTTAATACAGCACCTGATGATCATCACTGACGAGAACATCACTTTTGATACTAAAGAAGATAAGAAAGAAGACCTGGTTGATGAGCAAACCTTACAGTTACGTAAAGTATTAAAGACCCCTCTGGAAGATCTTGATCTTTCTGTACGTGCCTTTAACTGCTTAAAAGCTGCCAAGATCAATTCATTAAGTGAGTTGGTACAGTATGAGCAGGAAGACCTGATGAAATTCAGAAACTTTGGACAAAAATCTTTAAGTGAGATTGAGCAGGTGCTGCATGAGAGGGGATTGAGTTTTGGAATGGATTTGAGCAAGTTGAAACTGGATGATGAATAATAAACACTAATTAGGCGAATTGCACTAATTACACGAATTAATTAATAACATAAGTAGCTTACAATTCCTGACACGGTGTAAGCGAAAAGAAAGAATAAAACGTCATGCGTCACGGAAACAAAGGAAATAAATTAAGCAGAACGGCTTCTCACCGAAGAGCCCTCTTAATGAACTTAGGCTGCCAGCTAATCACTTACAAAAGGATTACAACTACATTGGCTAAAGCTAAAGCTTTACGTACATATATTGAGCCACTGATCACCAAAACCAAAAAGACCGAAAGCAAGGAAGCCATTATGCACAATCACCGTATTGTGTTCAGCTACCTGAACGATAAAGCTGCCGTAAAAGAATTGTTTACTGTAGTTGCTCCAAAGGTTTCAGGCCGCCCCGGTGGTTATACCCGTATTATTAAGTTAGGTGCACGAACCGGCGATAATGCTGAAATAGCCATGATAGAGTTGGTTGACTTTAACGAGATCTATGGTAAAGGAACTGAAAAACCTGCTGCTGAACCGGCTAAGAAAACACGTCGTGCCGGTGGTGCTAAGAAGAAAGCTGCTGCTGAAACTGAAATAGAAGCGACAACAGAAACTCCGTCAGAAACACCAGCTGAAGTACCGGCTAAAAAAGCGCCTGCCAAAAAATCAAAATCATAATTTGAAACTAACCGTTAATATAAGGCTCCGATTGTATTATCGGAGTTTTTTTTTATAATATTGTTGAACGGTGATTTGGTTGTTTTAAAATGATATTTATAATTATGGAACATTTGTATAAATATCCTTTTAATCTGTTAATCCATCCAGATCCGTTGCTGACAAATTAACAATGTGAGAAATTTTATTTGTTCAATAAGCATTTCTGTGCTTTTCTTTGCAAAACCCTTTTAATACATGCCTGATACAAAAACACTTCCAGCCATTTTAATTTTAGAAGACGGAACCATTTTTAACGGTACCGCTTTTGGAAAAACCGGAACTGCTACCGGCGAAATATGTTTTAATACAGGTATGACCGGTTACCAGGAAGTTTTTACTGACCCCAGTTATTATGGGCAGGTGCTGATCATGAACAATGTGCACATTGGTAACTACGGTGTAAAAGCAGTTGATGTGGAAAGTGACAGCGTAAAGGTAAAAGCAGTAATTGGCCGCAACCTGGAAGAAAAATACAGCCGTTTTATGGCAGATGCATCTTTACAGGATTATTTTGAAGCACAGGATGTAGTAGCCATTGATGGTATCGATACGAGGGCATTGGTTGCTCATATACGCACACAGGGAGCTATGAACTGCATTATTTCCTCTGAAAGTACAGATACAGCCAAACTGATTAATGAATTGAAGCAAGTGCCTTCAATGGACGGATTGGAATTAGCATCAGCGGTAAGTACCACTGAATCTTATTATGCAGGAGATGAAAAAAGTGCTTTACGAATTGCAGTACTTGATTTCGGTATCAAAAAGAATATACTAAACTGTTTGGTTGAAAGGGGGGCTTATGTAAAAGTACACAATGCTAAAACAGGTTATAAAGAGCTGGAACAATTTAAACCGCATGGATATTTTATCAGTAATGGGCCCGGTGACCCTGCACCCATGGATTATGCCATTAAAACAGTGAAGCAGATATTAGCGGCCAATAAACCACTTTTTGGTATTTGCCTGGGGCATCAGTTACTGGCACTGGCAAACGATATTCCAACTTTTAAAATGCACCATGGGCACCGGGGCCTCAACCACCCCGTAAAAAATGTCATCAGCGGTAAATCTGAGATCACTACACAGAATCACGGTTTTGGAGTAGATCCTAAAGCAGTTAGGGCTAATGCGAATATTGAAATTACCCACATTAATTTAAATGACGAAAGTATTGAAGGTATCCGTATAAAAGATAAACCGGCATTCTCTGTTCAATATCATCCCGAAGCCACCCCCGGCCCGCATGACAGCAGGTATTTGTTTGATGAGTTTATAAAAATGATAAACACTAATTAAAACTGATTGCACTAATTACACGAATTATTTTAATCAATATTTTAATTAGTGTAATTCGTTTTAATTAGTGAAATTAGTGCTATGAAAATCGCAATCATCAACGGGCCTAACTTAAACTTACTCGGCAAACGTGAAGTGGATATTTACGGAGAAGAATCTTTTGATAATTATCTAAAGGCACTTCAGGATAAATATGCCAATACCGCGATTTCTTATTTTCAAAGTAATGTAGAGGGGGAACTGATCAATGAGATACAGCGGGTTGGTTTTAGTTACGATGGTATAATTTTTAATCCGGGTGGCTATACACATACATCTGTTGCTATTGGTGATGCGATCGCAGCCATTACAACGCCCGTAATTGAAGTTCATATCTCCAATATTTTTGGAAGAGAGGATTTTAGGAAACTCTCTTATGTTTCCGGAAAGGCAAAAGGGGTTATCAGTGGATTGGGATTGAATGGATATGAACTGGCGCTGGAATCATTTACAAAATAACCCGTGTTTACTCTTCAAAAGTTTTAATATATTCTTACTTAAATTTTAAGATCATCTAATTTTGAAGAGTTTGGATTATTATGCTTTTATAAAATAATCCTTAACAACAAAGCATAGCCGGTATCTTCTTTAGGATTGTCAGCAATACTTACAATATGCAATCCGGAAGCGGACCAAACTTTAAACAGGTCCCCTTTTTTGTGTTTTACCATTTCTTTATCCATTTGCGGTAACATTACGCCTTTAATAAACCAACCTAAGTCTCCGCCTTTTGCCCCTGATTCAAAATCGGCACTGTAAATACTTGCCTGTGCTGCAAAAGTGGTAGCACCTGATTTTATTTTGGCAATGATCTCATCTGCCTTGGATTCTGCAAAGCCTTTATCAAAAACAGCTGTGTCTATCAGAATATGTTTGATATGATAAAAAGTATTGGGGGCCTTCATCAATATTTTTACCAGTATATTTTCTTTTTTAAACGGGCCATATACTTTACCCGTTTTGCCGTGGTAGGCAAGGCTGTCGGCTTTACCCAAAAACTGGGCGGTACTTACCACTGTGATGGTATCGATATAATATTTTTTCTTCAATACATATTTTACATAGCCAATGGGGTTGTTGGTGGTGTCCAGTATCTTTTTTATCTGTGCAATAGTTTGGCTTTTTGCAGCAAATAAAGATCCGGTAAAAAGAAGAAGGAAAATAAGTTTTTTCACATAAAAAATTTGAAGGGCAAAGATAAGTTTTATACGAGAAGACAGCCTGAATAAGACTGTCTTCTAAAAATATTAATGGTTGTGTTTACTTTAAAGCATATAATACCTTCACTTCAAAACGCAGTTTTATCTTACGGTAATCAACTCCTTGATCAGTGATGCCATAGTACGCATTCTTGGATTGGTCAAGCCTTACCTCATTTAAACTGAGGCTCTTGTAATTATCCCTGTAAACGTTTGAAACCACATCCGAACTTATTGATTCCTCGGGCTCATTTATTTCTATGGCCTGTCCCAGTTGTTCGTTAACCGCTTCAGTGAGATAAACGGCTTTTTCCCTTGCAGCTTTTACCGCCTGAAGTTTCAGTTGTTTTCGGTATTCCACAATTTTACTGTGCGATGTTCGGGTGATGCGGAAATTATTGGTGGCCAGGTCATCAAGGCTTTTTACCAGGTTATCCATCATTTTGGTATCACTGAATTTTATCTGGTAAGAAATGGAAGAAAGCAACTCAGGGTCTTTTTTTCTGCGTTGCCAGATATTTGCAATATTATACCCATCATAAGATGCTATGGAAATATCGTTATCGGCAATACCTGTTGCCTTACAATAACCCATGAAATCTGATTTGATCTTGTCGAGTTCAACCTTTTCTTCCCCTCTCTTCTTATATTCCCGCAGGTCAACCTGAACATAAATTTCATCGGGAATGATTTCCATGGAGGCACTGCCGGTTACTGAAATTGTTTTTGGAAAAGGATAGCAGCCCGGTTGGGTATTGGTTTGGGCATGAAGCATAAATACGATAGCTGTTGTTGCTAAAAGCAGGGTAATCTTTTTCATACGTTAATTTTTTAAAGAGATAAATGTAACGTATGGATCGCAGAAGTTTCTGTTACTTAAACTTTTTTAACAGGGATTTCACCTGCTTTTTCATCCCTTCAAGATCTGCCAGTTGTTGCTGTATAAAACTGTTATCTTCAAGCTTTCCCATTACCTTATTCATCTCTGCATTGGTATCATAAACCATTTTACGGAAAGGGCTGCTGTAATCTTTTGCCCTGGAATCAAAGATCCCTTTACACATCCATTCTTTGGTATCCAGTGCCTGTTGTAATAATTTTTTTAAAAGGGCAGGGGTAAACTGTTTAGGTGTGATGTTTAATATTTCCAGGAGGGATGTGTAACCATGATCTAATTTATCAGCAGCATAAGCAACACCCTGCTGCCGGTAAAAATTATGCAATTCATCCCAGCTTTTAATTTTACCTGATCTGATATTCCGTTTAAGGGTTTCTATTTCTGGTTTTTTAATTAACTGTCCGCCAATATTCAGCCATTCACTCCGCTGCAATTTGGCAGACAATGTTTTTTTGAGTACAATAAAATCAGCAGGTTTATTTTTTTGAATATGCTTTAATATTTCGAGCATTCCATAATATTGTATCAGCTCTTTAAATATCAAAATGGCCTGAGGTACTTTTTGCAGTTCTGTTTTCCGGTTATTATTTTCCCAACCGGTTATTTCGGCAGTGCCTGCAGCATTAAGTTTTAATTTTTTCAACAATGTTACTGCTTCAAATAATTCGTTGATGGTATCCGGTGCCAGAAAATCATATTCTATATGCTGAATTTTTTCTGTTCTTCGGTCACGGGCTATATATTTCCATTCATTGCGTGCAAGGGCATACATGTTATACATGAACCAGTAGCCGGGTATTACAATTAATTTATCATGAGCCACATCATTACTGATCAAACTGAAAGGCACAGGAATGTTTAATTCGGCGGGAAAATCACCTTTGGCAATAATGGTAAAAGAAGCAAACTTTGAATTGTGTTTTAAACTAACACAAAGCCCCGGCCAAAACCCACGCCCGGCCAATATTTCACCATCTGCGGCCCGGCTGTTATGATTACTGCCAATGGTTGCGCCGGCAGCTATATTGCTTTGCCCCATAACAACTGCTGCACATAAAAAAGAATTATTGTGGTGTTGTTCATGTGCCGGAAAAATTAAGGAGTTCAACACCTCGCAACAGGATATAGTGGAATTATTGCCCAGGTATGAATTAATTAACCTGGCACCATATTTTAATTGTGAGTGCGATGCCATCACAAAACGTACGGCTTTAACCCCATAAAATATCCTGCATCCATAACCCACAATTCCATTAACCATTTCGCAACCTTCGCCAATTTGTGAAGTACGTTTTTCATCACTGTTTACCGTAAGGTTTTTTAATTTATTGGCGCCTTTAAAATACGCATCGGTACCTACCCAAACATCTTTGATGATCTTACAGTTTTTAATTACCGTACGGTCGCCTATTTTTCCATAATAACCTCGTTGTTTATTAAAACGCTTTTCAGTAAACTCTTTAAATTTATTCAGTAAGGCTTCATCATCCCTGTACTTACTCCAAAGCCAGGCATCACCCGCCAACATTCCATTAAACGGCAACACACTTCTTCCGCCGGTTTCATTACATAATTCCATCCATGTTCTCACTTTCTCTTCTTCACCATCTTTAAGAATACCATTCCCGAATTTTGAATGGTCGGTTGTGGCAAGTTCATTTACATTGGCGATCATCACTTCATTTCCAATAATATAATGACTCAGGTAATTAACATTTTCAATACACACATTATTGCCCAGATCGGAACTGATGATGGTACTGTTGTATAAACCAACCGGCATACGCAGGTTATGAAATTCCAGGTAAAAGGGTTCCAGTTTACCTATACGTACCAGGCCATAAAATTTACAGTTGCGAACCAGTTCGGGATTAAAATTTTTTGAAACAAAAATCCTGTTCCAGTCATCAGAAGTATTCCTGTTGTGTATAAGCGCCTCAATTTCCTGTGTAGTTAATTTACGGTAAACTATTCCGTTCCGGTTTTGTATATTGCGCAGATAGTATTCGTCCTTTCCTTTCGGAATATATTTTTTATCTACGAAGTTGTAGCCAAGGTTATTAACCGGATGTTTTTGAATGATGTTCATACCCCTGTCTCCGCCGCGGCGGAGAACTAAGATTTAAGTTTATAATTTATTTCAATCCTTTTTTCAGCAAAAGGGTTTAAAAATAATACTTTTTGAATTGAAGGCAAAGCTGAATAAAGGTATTCAGTACAAGAGTGCGATGCAACAATGTCGCCACAAAGAACTCATGCTGGTAACCCAAATAAAACTCATTGCAATATAAGAGAAAAAGCAAGACAAATTAATTAACAGTATAAGTTCCCCTTTAGGTTCCTGCAAAGGAACGAACGAAGTTCGGGGGCGTCTTTTTATTCCACGGTTACACTTTTAGCCAGGTTCCTCGGTTTATCTACATCCACGCCTTTTGCAATACCTACATAATAACTTAATAATTGTAACGGAATTGTACTTAACATGGGGGCAATAATTTCATCAGCTGCCGGTACAAAAAATACATCATCAGCCATACCCGGAATAACCTCATCACCTTCAGTAATTATGGCAATGACTTTTCCTTTACGGGCTTTGATTTCCTGGATATTGCTTACAATTTTTTCGTGGTAGGAATCTTTGGTAGCAATAAATACTACCGGTAAATTTTCATCAACCAGTGCTATTGGTCCGTGTTTCATTTCTGCTGCAGGATATCCCTCTGCGTGTATATATGAGATCTCTTTTAATTTTAAAGCACCCTCCAGTGCAATTGGGAAATTATACCCCCTGCCCAGGAACAGGGCATCTGCTGCCATTTTATATTTTAAGGCTATTGCTTTTATAACATCTGCATTTTTTAAAATGGCGCTCACTTTTTCGGGTACCGCTTCCAGTTCAAATAATAAATTACTGTACCGCTCAGCACTGATGGTCCCTTTTTCTTTTGCAATTTTTAATGCCATCATATTCAGTACCGCCAACTGGCCGCTAAAAGCTTTGGTAGAGGCTACGCCAATCTCGGGGCCGGCATGTGTATAAGCGCCACCATTACTGATCCTGGCAATAGAAGAACCAACGACATTTACAATACCGAAAATAATGGCACCATTTTCTTTTGCCCTTTCTATGGCAACTAAAGTGTCTGCTGTCTCTCCACTTTGTGAAATAGCAATGATGATATCCCCTTTATTAATTATCGGGTTCCTGTACCGGAATTCTGATGCATATTCAACCTCAACAGGTATGCGGCAAAGTTCTTCTATGATATATTCAGCCAATAAGGCGGCATGCCAGCTGGTACCACAGGCAACAATAATGATACGGTCAGCATTTTTAAAATGTTCCATATTGTTCTCTATACCACTCATGGTTATGGTTCCGGCAGTGGCATCCAGTCTGCCCCTTAAACAATCATGAATGGTACTGGGTTGTTCAAAAATTTCTTTCAACATGAAATGATCATACCCGCCTTTTTCAATGGCTGCCAGTTCCATATCCAGTTTTGTAACAAAAGGCGTGATCTTTTCGTTACCCAGGTTTTTTAAAATGAGCTCATTGGGTTTTACAATTGCCAGTTCATAATCATTTACATAAACCACTTCTTTGGTATACTCCAGCATCGGGGAAGCATCGGAGCCCAAAAAGTGTTCACCTTTACCAACACCAATAACCAGGGGACTTCCTTTTCTGGCTGCAATAATCGTATCCGGATTTTCCGAATCGAGCAGTAAAATTACATAAGCTCCGGTAACTCTTTTTAAAGCTACCCGTACGGCCTCTTCCAGATCGCATTGGTTATTCTCTTTTATATCTTCAATAAAATTCAATAAAACTTCTGTATCCGTTTCGCTGGCAAAAACATAACCTTTATTACCCAGTTCTTTTTTTAGTTGAGCGTAGTTTTCAATTATGCCATTATGAATCATAGCTAATTTTCCGCTGGCAGACGTATGCGGATGTGCATTTACATCACTGGGTTCGCCATGAGTGGCCCAACGGGTATGCCCGATACCCGTGTGTGAATGAAGGTCTTTTCCTACTATGGCATTTTCCAGTTCAGCAACCCGGCCTTTCTTTTTATATACTTTTAAACCGCTGTTAAGTAAGGCAACACCGGTACTGTCATAACCCCGGTATTCAAGCCTTTTTAAGCCTGTGATCACGATTGGATACGCTTCTTTTGGACCGGTATAACCTACAATTCCACACATAATTAAAAGGGTTTATTTTTTGGGTAAAGTTTGTAAAACAAACATGGTTTTATTTCTTACCTGATGTTGAAAGGATTTCGAAAAATAATTCCATGCAGTATCAGACTAAAAAGGCTGATCAATTATCTGCGCAATTTAACAAAAATGTGCTCATTTAAACATTTTTAATGCTAAACTTAAGGGTAATTACAAACGAATAACTTAAATTAGTGCTGTAAATTGATTTTATGAAATATGTATTGATTTTATTAACAGGGATATTTTTTAATAATAATTTATTTGCACAGCAGGAGGCAGAAGTTACAAAAGTATTTATTGTACGGCATGCTGAAAAAGCAGCAGGCAATGATCCTGTTTTAACCGCAGCAGGAAACAAAAGGGCGGGAGATTTAATGCGGGAATTAAGTACAGCGGGAATTCAAAAAATTTATGTTAGCCAGTTTAAGCGCACTCAGTTAACAGGCGACAGCCTGCGAATTCAATTACACATCGATACCGTTCATTATACAGCAGATACCTTATGTGACAACCTGATCAATACAATTATGGAGCACAGGGATTTTGGTAAAACCATTTTAATAATAGCGCATAGCAATACCATACCAAAAATTATTAGAAAACTGGGGGTGCTGGATTATCCACAGGCAGATATTACCGATAATGAATTTGATAATTTATTTGTAATTACTTATAAGAAAGAAAAGGCAAAGGTTAAGGGGATGAAATATGGCGCTAAGTCAGGAGCTTCGGCGGCTATGCAATAATTAAAGTAATATACCTGAAAGAAAAAGATAAGCCACAGAAAAGTAGAGAATGATTCCGGTAACATCCACCAGTGTTGCAACAAATGGGGCTGAAGAAGTTGCCGGATCAAATTTCATCCGTTTTAAAAATATCGGTAACATAGAACCTGCCAGGGTACCCCACAAAACAACACCCAGAACTGAAACACCGGTAACCATAGCTAACAAAAATGTATGTGTACCATACAGGTGCGGCTCCACATAACTCCACAAATAGGTTCTTAAAAATCCAACCAGCCCTAAAATTCCGCCTAAAACAATACCACTTTTTAACTCTCTTTTTAAAATGGTTAACCAGTCAGCAATTGTAATTTCTGCTTTTGCCATAGCCTGAATAATGAGGGTTGATGCCTGGCTTCCGGTATTACCCCCGCTTGAAATGATCAGTGGTACCAGCATATTCAGCACCAGTACTTTTTGTATTTCATCCTCAAAAAAACTCATGGCACTGGCTGTTAATAATTCGCCGGCAAAAAGAATGATCAGCCAGGGAGCCCTTTTGCCGATCAGTTTCCAAAATGGCATGTCCAGGTAAGGTTCATCCAATGCTTCGGTACCGCCTATTTTCTGAATGTCTTCACTATACTCTTCTTCCGCCACCCAAAGAATATCATCAATGGTTACAATACCCAATAAAATATTGTTATTATCCGTTACCGGTAAAGCCACCCGGTTATTCATTTTAAAAACTTCGCTGGCCATTTCCTGGTCATCAGTAACATGCAAAACAATCGAACGGCCATCCATTAATTCATTAACTTTTGTCCCAGGTTCTGCCAGTATAAAATCCCGGATCCTGATATCATCCAACAATTCTCCTTTATCATTAATTACATAAATAACATCAATAGTTTCACTTCCCCGTGCATGTTTACGGATGGTTTCAAATACTTCAGATACTGTATTTTCTTCAAAAACATATACATAATCGGGTGTCATTATCCTGCCCATGCTGTTCTCCGGATAGCCCAGTAATTTCAGTGTATCCCTGCGTTCATCCGGATCTAAGGTTTTTATTAAATCGCGTACAATGCTGGTAGGCAATTCTTCCAGGAAAGCAACACGGTCATCTGCAGGCAGTTCATTTAATAATTCGGTGGTTTTAAAGGCAGGTAAATTTTTTATTATTCTTTTCTGCGTAGAAAGTTCCAGAATCTTAAATACACCTGAAGCCCTGTGTATAGACAGGTGAGCAATGATCTGGCATTCGTAATCTTCATTTTCATAGATCAACCCGGCCACATCACTGATATTCTGATCATTCAGAAAATCGGGAATGGCCAGTTTATCTTCTGAAGAAATAACTTCTTCAAACTGCTGTTGTATTGATATGTCATCTAACCCTGACGGCATCGGTACTTTGTTATTAAGGGTCATTACAATTGTGCCGCAATGTAACCCATTTATGATTAACCCGATATTATGTGCCGGCCTTATTTACAAGGTCATAAAACTACTTTTTATATTTAATAATTTTCTTAACTGAATACCTGTTACCTTATTATATAATAAACTATAAAGCGAAACCTGCAAAGGTTTCGCTTTATAGAATGGATTTTTATTTTCTATTTATTTTTTTCGCTTTGTTTTTCCCGTTCTTTCATTTTGTCCTGGTAACTGATTCCCTCTGTGATCCATTTTTCAGCCGGTTTACCCAGTAAATAATAATCGAACCAGGCTCTTTGTTTCTTTTGGTAATCAATTTGATTTTCCTTTTTAGCCAGGCCATGATTTTCATCTGCATATACCAGCATTACATGCGGTTTTTCCATTCGCCTCATGGTACCATACATTTCAATCCCCTGGTGCCAGTCAACCGCACCATCTTTATCTCCAAATTCTACCAGTAACGGGGCTTTAATATTAGCCGCATTAAACATAGGTGAGTTTCTTTTGTGTTCTTCCAGCCTGTCGTACCAGGGCCCATCAAACCGCCCCTGGCTTGTTTCAAAAATTTTCTGATCAGGTGTGCCGCTGTTCCAGTAAATAGACATGGACATGCTGATGAGGTCTGTAAGTGGTGCGCCGGCGCTTGCTGCTTTAAACAGATCAGTTTGTGTAATAATGAATGCAGTTTGATAAGCTCCCCAGCTATGGCCCATTAAGCCCAACTTGTCTTTATCGATCATGCCGGTTTTTAAAACTTCTTCTACTGCAGGCACCACACAATTTACGGCACTCATTCCGGGGTCATTAATATCATAAACTATATCAGGGCGGAAAATAAAATATCCGTTGCTGGTATAATTGGTGGTATTATAAGCGCTTCTGGAAGATGGAGTGACATAACTATGAACGGTATTGGAAAGTATCTCATAGATATAAACGATCATCGGGTATTTTTTTCCCGGTTCATAATTGGAAGGATAGAAGAGCGCTCCCTGCAATTTTTGCCCTTTTTTATTATTAAAACTGATCAACTCACTTTTACCCCAATAATAATTTTGCTGCTGCGGATTGGTAGCCACCAGTTTTACAGCATTAGTAAAATTATCTGTTGAATATAATTCAGGCGAAATATTATAATCTGCTTTTGTAAATGTAAAAGTATTGGCATCTTTGGCTTTTACCAGCCTGCCGATAGACATGTCCTCAAAAATTAATTTTTCTACTTTGCCATTTTCAAGTTTAAAATAACCAAACTTTTTTGTTTTGTCACCATAGGCTGATAAATAAATAGTTTTGCTGTCATCAATAAAAAGTTCTTCAAAATCAACTCTGTTTATACGAAACATGATCTCCTCTTTTTCCCCATCTGTTATTTTTCTTGCAGCTTTTCCATCAGGTTTTACCGCCCAGATATTGTATTCATCATATAAAAGCATTTCCTTATCGCCTTTCAGCCAACCTCCAAAACCCACAGCCGGACGAATGCCGGGATGGTCATCTCTTGTATTCCAGAAATTTGTATTAATATTTTGAGTAAGATTAATACTTTGCCCGGTTGCCATTGAATAGCTCCACCAATGCTTGTCTTTAAAATAAGCAAGGTATTTTCCATCAGGCGATGATCGCGGCATGGCATTGAATGTGCCCGGGATTTTTTCAAAAATTAATTTTTCTTCTCCCGTTTTTACATTTACTGAATACAGGTCTGTATAATCTTCTTTAAAAGCAGGTTTATATTTTTTATTGGTTGAGGTGATGGCATAACGGAAATTTCCTGTAAGCTGGGCATCAGGAGAAGCTTCTTTGGCGAGCTGATAAAAACTGTTATTATCTATGTTCCATACTGATAGGTAACTGGCTTCTTTGTCCTGGTTGTAGGTTACTTTCTGCCTGGGTTGAATTTCCGGATCTTTCCAGTGCCAGATATCAACGGCAGCCAATTTTTCATCTTTATTATCTTTTTTAAGAGCAGCAGTTTTTGTGCTGTCTGTTTTTGTGATGTCGTTTTTTACTGTTGATGAATCAGTTTTTACCTTTGATGAATCTGATGTGGTTTTCTTTTCTTCTTTTTTGGGTTTGACTGTCCAGCTTTTTATGCCAAAAAAAACTGAGGTCATATCGTCACTCAAACTAAGATTAGACCCGTTATGAATCCTGGTGGTTGCCGGAAAATCTTTTGCCGCACCGGGATCAAAGATTTTAAGCGAAGCTGATTTATATAGATTGATATAGGCGTAAACCATCGCATTCTCTTCTTCATAATCATCTTTTTTAAATGATTTGAAGAAGGTAAGACCATCGCCCTCTTTTTGCCATTTAAGTTTTGAAAATTTCAAGGTATCACTTGAAATAACCTTCAGTGAATAGGTGGTAAGGTTAAAAAGTTCAACCGAGTTACCGGCTGTATTGGCACTTTCCACAATGTAAGCCAGGTGATCACTTTTCTTGTTGAAAGCATATTCTGTTACATTACCAATTGTTCTTGTGCTGCTGTCAGTACAATTCTTTAACAACAATACGCTTCCCTTGTCTTTATTTTCTTTTGGCGGGGAAAGATACACAGCAAGAAATTTTCCATTCCTGGAAAAGCCGAACTGGTTTACATTTTGTATCACTTCCTTTTTACCTGTCTCTAAATTAAGCAGCCCCATTTTATATTCAACTGGTTTGCTTTGTTCCCTCAGTTTTTCAGCATCTTTAAAAGGAAGGCCGATCCGATAGGTGATCCACTTATTATCCTTACTGAATTCAGGAGATGAAGAAAACTCAAGTTTATAAACTTTATTGGTAATGCGATTGATGACAAACATCGTGTCATTATCTTCCTGTACCGTAATTTGGTAAGCCACCCACTTTCCATCAGGCGAAATATCAGATGCCCCTATACTTTGCCATTTTAAATAATCTTCTGGTGTAAGGTTTTTCTTTTGCGAAATTACCGGAGCAGTAATAAAGGCTGTTAATAAGCAGGTTACCAAAAGTCGTAGTATCATATCAGTTAAGTTTGGTACAAGATAAATAAAAAAACGGGCTGCCGTTTATTTGGGTGAATTAAAATACATATCGGGCATAACTATTTTCAGTTACAACAATGTCTTACTACTTTGTTCACAACGATGCCGGTTTGTCATTAATTTGCAGTACAATTGTGCAAATCGATACCTGTAAAATTTTAAGCAAATCTGATGCAGAAACCTTATTTGGTTGTTGAAAATACTCCTGAAAAGGGGAGGGGTGTTTTTACCCGTGAAAGGATACCGGCAAATACAATCATTGAAATTGCCCCGGTAATTGTTATGGAGAGATCTGAAAGGGAGCACCTGGATAAAACTTTATTGCATGATTATATATTTGAATGGGGAAAACTAAAAGAAAAATGTTGTATGGCACTGGGATTAATTCCTATATATAATCACAGTTATAAAAGCAATTGTGAATATTTTATGGATTTTGAAGAGGAATCCATTATGGTAAAAACAGTAAGGGCCATAGAACAAAAAGAGGAACTTACCATTAATTATAATGGAGACTGGAATGACGGAAAAAAAATTTGGTTTGACGTAAAATAAAAGCTGCCGCAAATCCGCAGCAGCTTAAAATACACATCAAAAATACTTAATCGGTATATCTGTGTCCTGCAGCGATCCAATCTAATATTTTTTGTTTATCGGTTGCAGATAATGCTGCATTTGGAGGTGGTGGCATTACCGAAGGATTGGCATCAACAGCCCTTGCTTTAATTCTATCCCAACTGCTTACAATGGTACAATCAAGTGTAAAGTTCAAACCACCTGTTGGCGATGGACCACTATGGCAACCACTTAATGCACAATTATTTTGTAATATGGTTCTTACTCCAGAAAAATTAATGCCGGGTGGCCCGTCAACAACCGTAGCATTTCCGCTTTTAATACATCCATCAACATCTTTAGCTGCAATTGTATACGTATTGGGCGCCAAGCCTGTAAATACATTTGAAGCCTGGAAAGCACCTCCATTTAAACTATAGGTAAAACCTGCTCCTCCGGTTGCAGTGATCGTAATAGATCCGGTTGAGGATACAGAACATTTGTCATTTGCTGTTGTGGTTGCACTAATGCCCTGGGTTTTGCCTATACAGGGGTCAAGCAGTACTGTAAAAGGCTGGGATTTTGTGCAGGCATCCAGATCTTTAGCTGTAATGGTATAATTACCGGCAGTTAATCCGGTAAAATTTCCCGAAGCCTGAAAAGCACCATTGTTAAGTTGATAGGTAAAACCAGTACTGCCTGAGGCTGTTGCTGATATGGATCCGTTTGATGCTCCCGTTGCAGGTCCTTCATTTACAACTGTTCCGGAAACGGTAATTGTTTTTGCTGTACAAATATCAACTACATTGAAAGCCTGACTTTTTAAACAGCCTTCAAAATCTCTGGCTGTAACCGTATAGGCTCCTATCGCCAATCCGGTAAATGTACCTGATGCCTGAAATGCCCCGCCATTAAGTCTGTAAGTAAAACCTGAGCTTCCGGATGCTGTGGCAGCTATTGATCCGTTTGATGTACCTGTATTGGTATTTACAACAGTACCGGAAACAGTAATATTTTTTATGGTGCATGGATCATTTACGGTAAAAGTACCTGTGCCGGTACAACCTGCAGCATTTTTCGCAATAATTGTATAAGTTCCCACTGACAGGCCATCAAATAACCCCGAAGCCTGAAATGCCCCACCATTAATGTTATAGGTAAAACTACTGCTGCCTGCACCTGTTGCATTTACAGCACCGGTAGATTGACCCGTTGTAGTATTTGTAACAGTTGCAGATACGGTAATAGTTATACCTGCACAGGGATTTGGCGGTGTTGGGGGAACATCACCCCCCTTACTGCCGCAACCATTTATTACTAAAATTGCTATAAGCAGAAAAGCAAAAAACGAACTGATCCGGGTAAAAATATTCATAAAAGCCTGTTTTTGATGTTTGAATAATGTGCATTTGTTTCAGGTCACTTTCTTTTAACGGAAAATCTATTAAACAGGTTGCTTTATAAAGTAGCCCGGATATATTTTATTTTGGATTGTGCGTTTATTACTTTTTTTATTTTTAATTAAATCCTGATTATTCTATTCTTTTCAAAGCTTCTCTTTCACTAAGCGGCGCCAGTTTATTTTTCTTTACAAAATCCTTTACCCATACCGGATTTGTTTTACTGTATTCCCGCAAAGCCCAGCCAATAGCTTTTTGAATAAAAAATTCTTTTGATGCGGCGTGAATTAAAATGTATTTACCAAGTAGGGCGGTATCTGTATCTTTTTTATATTTTTTTTGAAACATGATGCTGCTGCGCTGTAACCAAAAATTAGCAGACAGGTTCCAGCTGCCGGTTACTTTAGTGATCTGGTGAGGGAATAATTTAAAATAAGGTCCGGATAGATCAGTGGCTGCATGATCAACAGTATCCCACCAGCTTTTATTGAGGAGAACAAATTCAATCAGGTTTATAATTTCCGGTTTCCATTGTTTTTTCAGGACAGCCATCAGGTCAATGGCAAAATATTGAAATTCTCTTTGCGGAAGGCCCCATAATTCTTTTACAATGATTTCCAGTTCATCATAATCCGGCAGCTTTTTGTTCATGTATATTTTGCTGAAGCTTTGCCGGTGGGATGCAATCAAGCCAAAATAGTTAAACTGGTTGCGCATGTAGGCTTTGGCTCCGGCAGCTTTATCAGCATCTGCATGTACTTTAAATAATTTTGCAATGGGGGAGATGTAAGGATGCATCAGCGAATATAATAAATAAAAAAAGCGAAACCCGGTGGGCTTCGCAGTATTAATAGCATAGGATTTATCAGGCTTTTTCTATCAGTTGTATTTCACAGGCAATTCTAACTTCATCACTTACCACTACACCGCCGGCTTCAGTTACTGCACTCCAGGTAAGGCCAAAATCTTTACGGTTAATTTTGCCGTTGCTCATGGCTTCACCCCCTGGTCGTGATGGAACGCAGCCCTGCGCTCCTCACAGCAGTCGATGTGCTTCTGCTCGGTGTCGTTGCGCTTCTTCTCGAATCCATTGGTCAACACCAACACGTTCCCCCAGCGAAACCCAAGAATGCGGTGCGACTCCGCGGCCAGTTGCCACACGTTGGGGTGGTGGTGGAGCGACTTGAAGGCGCTGCCACGACCGGCGAAGCCAGCCCGAAGAAACTTGTTCATGTTTGCGTAGAACTCGGCGCGGTCGGACCGAAGCCGCTTCTGCTCAAGGAACTCCTCGACGGGGCAACTGCCGTCGTCCATAACGATGGCGCGCACCTCCAACCCGCCACCCGTCGCCACCTTGGCCAGCGGTCTTG
>JANOFR010000064.1:0-2520 GCA_031413755.1 Chitinophagaceae bacterium | reverse complement strand
TGTATGCATTGCCAATTTTATATTTACCCAATGAAGTAGCATAGCTGTTAGGCATATTTGAGAATATCAATTGATCATTGCAGCCCGTAAAATAAGAACCGCTGCCATGTGATACAAGTGATGAAAGCTCAATTTCATCCTGTTTAATATTGTAAACAAAAAAACGATTTTTCCCGGAAGGGATCGACATATCAATCATGAAACAATAGTCAGTATTAAAATCATTTTCCTTTGTATAGGACTGAAGGGAAGCTGTGTTTTGTTTTAACCTTAAAGCTGCAACTTTAAGTCTGGTATTGATCCGGTTGAATGAAGTATCTCTTTCCAACAAAAAGGAAGAATCGTTTTCGGTTAAAGTAAGTTCTGCTTTTATTTTAGATACTGAATCCCGTTTATCAGAAATATGGGCATAGTTACCTGAAGAAGGGCCACTTTTTGCTAAATCATTTTCAGATTGTTGCAAAGGATCGCTGATTGCAGGTAATGTAGAATGCAATAAAACGATAGTAGAATAAAATTTTATTATGGTTTTCAATTTCCTGCGTTTTATATTAATATTATAACGTAATAAACTAACAAAAATTGGATTTTCCTGCTTTTATTTAATCCGGCTTCCACCACAAATTTACCCTATAATTATAACAATAATGATGCTATTCGTTCTCTAGTTGATTCCTTTAATGAATTATTAACAGCGTATGAATAATTTGAACTGTTTATATGATTTTTTTGATATTCAAAAAAAAACAAGCTTTGTTATTTTTATTCAATACCCAATTGGGTAAATAGGGCCGCAACCAGCAGCGAAATATTTTTATAGGGCGGAACATATTCATGAAAATAGTCATAGACCTGTTTATTGTTCCTGAATTGGGAATCAAGTTTTTCCCAAATTATTGTCCAATCCAGATCCTTTTCATTCAATAATTGTTCATTTACTAACCTAAGCAAAGGTTCATTTACTAATTTTGAACCAACTTGTTTTGAAGAAATTACCTGTATTTCCGGATTTTTTTTCAATAGTTCGGAAATCTCTGTATAACCGCCACAAGAACCTAGAATGGCTAAACGAATTGAAGGAGTTAAGTGATTAAGACTGGCAGGGAGGTGATAACTATGGCCTCTGTGAATAAGAATTTGAGATTCGATATTCTCCCTCGCTAAAAAGCGCATCATAGAGTCATGAGCTTTAATATCTTCTTCACCATCTTCACTAAGCGGTAAATTGGCATATATGGAAATCGGAAAATGATTTTTTGATTTAATGGTTACCCACAAACTGTTTTTTTCAATTGACCATTTTGAGTTACCAGCAAAATTTGAAATAAAACTGGCATATGAACTCCTCCCGTCTTCATCGCCATAAAAAAATACCAATTGGTTAATGCCTCCATTTATTGTATGCAAAGCACTGTGCTCAAGTTTAAAATAAACCGATAAGATGGGGTTTAATTGATCAATATTTTTTAAATCGTTGCTTTTTACAGCTTTTAAAATTTCTTCCAGTAATGAATATACTTTCATCCCATATGGGTTTGGAATATTTGAACACCTGGTATAATTATTTTTGATCTCCCGGGTTGTTATATCAAAGAGGTAATCATCGCTTACAATGCCGGGAAAGGTTTCGGCAATATTGATGGTCTCTTCCATACCGTTCGTTAAATTTGATTCAAGACCATTCATCATTCTTTTGATGATCCTGATTGTACTGTCTTCAGGCATTTGTTTCATAAAATCTGACATGGTATTGTGCCGTCCTGCCATCTGCAGAAATTTTTTGTACCCATCATAACTTACTATACGAAATATTGAATCGGACCGCGATTTGGGTATCATACCCATCAGCTTTTTATAGATGTATAAATAACTGCTGGTATATAAATCACTTTCCCCACTGGTAATTATATAATACAGGTCCTGTGGTCGCAATCCTTCCAAAACAAAGTAGCGATTATTTTCTTTGGTTTCTTCGTGAAGGCTGTTGATGATATTGGTAAAAAATAGGATAGAAAATTTTTGCAGGTATTTTCTGGTAGATTCACTATAAATGGGAACTTCACCTGCCCTTATTTTAGCTCTGTTGGAAATTTGAGCATCTACCAGCAGTTGGTAATAAGAAATCGGATGGGTACGGGTTGTATCAATGCCGGCAAGCGTTAGCTGTTTTTCTGATAATTGTACAATAAACGGAATGTAGGTTTTAAGATTTTTTTCATTGGCAATTGATAAAAGTGTTTGAATTATGGTGGACTTATGTTCACGGATTGCTTTGATCAGAATTTCATCTTTTGTTACAGAAACAAAATTGATCAGGAGTTCGGGTTGGGTATTACCTGAAATAAAGATCAGCGAATCAATCAGCCTGAAATTATTGTTGTTGCTTAAAAAATTTGTGATTTTTTCAGGAGAACTTTCATATACTTTTAAAATTGCAAGGTCTTTTATTTTTTCTGCCATTGGATAATCCCTGAATACACCCGACATCATACCGGATGTTTTTGCTTTGAACGGTTTCAT
>JANOFR010000063.1:0-3961 GCA_031413755.1 Chitinophagaceae bacterium | reverse complement strand
ATTGAATTTGTAAATCCGGAGATCAATCCTGATACAAGAATTAATTTAATCCGGGTGTCCATTCCCAATACAGGTAACCAGTTAAAACCCGGTATGCCTGCTTATGTAGTCTTAAAAAGTCAGCAACATAAAACATTAACATTGCCTGCAGATGCGGTTATCAGGGATAGCAAAGGAGCAACAGTTTGGGTAAGAACCGGTAAAAATTCTTTTAAAATTAAGATGGTACAGGTGGGTTTGGAAACTGATGACAGGATAGAAATTAAATCAGGCTTAAGTGCAGGTGATGTAATTGTAGTTACCGGCGCATATTTATTGAACAGTGAATATATTTTTAAGAAAGGGGCTAACCCTATGGAAGGACATAAAATGTAATCGAATAAAAAATAAAATATGAAAATTCGCTTTCAACTTTTCGTTTTATTTATTGTACTGTCAGTTTCTGTGCTGTCGGTAAAAGCACAGCAGCCAAAAAAAGAAGAAGTGTGTTACAATCCCAACCTGGTAAAAGATACCAGTAAAAAAAGTATTAAGTCAATGGCTGTTGCTGTGTTCAATGGCGACAGTATAAAAATAAATTATCATTCCCCCGGCGTTCGCAAAAGAATTATCTGGGGTGGATTGGTACCGTATGATGAAGTGTGGGTAACCGGCGCACATGATGCTACAACAATTGAAATGAAGGATGCATTTATTATCGATGGAAAAGATATCCCAGCCGGTAAGTATGCATTTTTTACCATCCCCGGTAAAAAACAATGGACAGTTATCATTAATAAAAACTGGAAACAACATTTGGCATTGGAATACGATGAAAAAGATGATGTGGTAAGAATAAAAGTTAAACCAAAGAAAAATGTTCATACAGAACGGTTACAATATTTTATAGAAACCGGTAATGACAACAATGGAAAAATTGCTGTTGCATGGGAGAAGTTAAGGATAGAGTTTCCATTTATGATTAAAACTAATTGAGCATGGAAGATGAGCAAAAATATACATGCCCGATGCATCCTGAAATTGTGCAGGATAAACCGGGCAACTGTCCTAAATGCGGAATGAACTTGGTTCCTGTAAAAGACGAAGCAGATAAATCCGTGTCACATCATCAACACGGCGATAGCAACCCACAAATAGGTCATGCCGGACACAACCACCATGCGATGATGATCACTGATTTCCGAAGACGTTTTTATGTAGTGTTGATTCTCACCATTCCCATAATGCTGTTATCAGAAATGATTCAACACTGGTTAAACATCCATATCAATTTCGCCGGTTCAAAATATATTCTACTTGCACTGTCTTCTGTTGTTTTCTTTTATGGTGGCTGGCCATTTTTAAAGGGATTGGTGGAAGAAGTAAAAGCAAAAAATCCCGGTATGATGTTTTTGATCGGCTTTGCTATAACTGTTGCATATATCTACAGCGTAGCCATTGTATTTGGTTTACAGGGTATGGATTTTTTTTGGGAACTGACAACACTTATCGGGATAATGTTACTGGGACATTGGATTGAAATGAAATCTATTGCTGGCGCTTCAAGAGAGTTGGAATTACTTGTACAGTTGATGCCATCCGATGCACATATGGTAATGCCCGCCCGTGCCGGTTCGGACGGGCCGGATATGGTGCATGATGTAAAAACAGATACATTAAAAGCGAACGATATCATTCTTGTAAAGCCCGGCGAAAAAGTGGCAGCCGATGGAATAATATCGGAAGGCGAAAGTTATTTGAATGAATCCATGTTAACCGGCGAATCAAAACCAATTCAAAAAGTAAAAGGCGATAAAGTGATTGCTGGCGCTATCAACGGCAACGGGGCCATTAAAGTTACTGTTTCCCATGCTGCAAAAGATTCTTATTTATCGCAGGTAATAAAGTTGGTTGATGATGCACAAAAATCAAAATCAAAAACACAATTGCTTGCAGATACTGCTGCCAGATGGTTAACCATCATAGCCATTGTTGCCGGTATTACAACTTTTTTAGTTTGGTATTTAACAGGACAATCTTTAGCATTTGCTATGGAAAGAATGGTTACCGTAATTGTGATCTGTTGTCCGCATGCATTGGGTTTGGCTGTACCATTGGTGGTCGCAAAATCAACTTCATTAGCAGCAAAAAACGGGTTGCTGATCAAGAACAGGACAGCTTTTGAAAATGCAAGAAAAATAACTACCATTGTTTTTGATAAAACCGGAACACTGACTGTTGGAAAATTTGAAGTGTCAAAAGTTGTATCCCTTCAAAAAGAGTTGAATGAAAAAGAGATCATCCGTTTGGCATCAGCTCTGGAGCAAAAATCAGAACATCCTATTGCAACCGGTATTCTGCAAAAAGTAAAAGATTTAAAAATAACAATTCCAGCAACAGAAAATTTTAATGCTATTACGGGCAAAGGTGTTGAAGCAACTGTTGAAGGCAAAAAGATATTGGTGGTCAGTCCGGGTTATTTAAAAGAAAAGGATATTACTGTTCCTGATGGTTTTACAGCCAATGTTACAGAAACGGTTGTGTTTGTAATCGTAAATGATCAATTAGCCGGATATATTGCATTGTCGGATGAGATAAGGTCTGAATCAGCAGAGGCAATAAAAACGTTGAAACAAAATAATATCAAATCTATATTACTTACAGGCGACAACAATAAAGTGGCTGCAAGTGTAAGCAAGACTTTGGGCATGGATAGTTACTTTGCAGAAGTATTACCACACCAGAAATTAGAAAAAATAAAAAACCTGCAAAGTAAAGGAGAATTTGTTGCCATGACAGGCGATGGTGTAAATGATGCACCTGCTTTAGCAATTGCAGATATTGGCATTGCTGTGGGCAGTGGTAGCGATATTGCCGCAGAAACGGCCGGCATTATTTTGGTAAACAGCAATCCAAAAGACATTGTGAGTTTGATATTATTTGGCAAAGCCACTTATCGCAAAATGATTCAGAATCTAATTTGGGCAACTGGTTATAATGTCATTGCATTGCCTTTGGCTGCAGGGGTTTTATACAAACTGGGTCTTTTATTAAGTCCCGCAGCAGGAGCTGTGTTAATGACAGTAAGTACCGTTGTTGTTGCCATAAATGCAAGTATGCTGAAAGTAAAATAGGTTCATTTTCTTTATTGCAGAAAAAACAACCGGCAAAAAATATCTGGCAGAGTTTTTTATCGCTGCAGAGAATCTGGTAACTATTTTCGAAAGGATGTAATTTTAGCAGCCGATTAGCAGTTCAGTAATTATTTTGATGCAGGCTTGGAGATCAGTAAACGGGTTCATATTTATGCCTGATTTCGTATAACAATTAAATATAAATGAAGATTATGAAAAAGTTATTTTTAGTACTTGCTGTATTTTACGCTGTTACAGGTAATGCACAGGTAAAATCAGCAAACATCCAGGCCAGTGGGTTAACCTGCAGCATGTGCAGTAATGCTATTTTTAAAGCCCTGAAAACGCTGGATTTTGTTGACAAGGTTGACGCTGATATTAAAAATTCATCTTTCAATATCGCCTTTAAAATGGGCGGGAAAATAGATTTTGATAAACTGAAGGGTAAAGTTGAAGGTGCCGGTTTTTTTGTGGCAAAGTTTACTGTGATCATACATGTTGAACAACTGGCCGTTTCAAATGATACCCATGTGAATGTAGGTACTGATGTTTTTCATTTCCTGAATGTAAAAGATAAGGTATTAACTGGTGAACAGACTTTCCGTATTCTGGATAAAGGTTTTGTTTCGGCAAAAGAATATAAAAAGAACAGCAGTTTAACAAAGATGGTCTGTTACAAATCAGGAGAAGAAAATGGTAAAAGAATTTTTCATGTAACTATTTAATTAACCGGGCGGCATAGTATTTCCCTGTGCTGCCTTTTAATATTATTTCTGATGAAGTTTATCTTGTTACTGTTTGTTTTTACTGCAAACACTGCTTTAGCGCAGGAACTTTTTGTGTTTACC
>JANOFR010000062.1:0-85402 GCA_031413755.1 Chitinophagaceae bacterium | reverse complement strand
AAACGTTTCCGCATATTTATGGCAGGCTGAATATTGATGCTGTAATTAAAATTGAAAATGTATGATCAGTTGGGAAGATTTTGAAAAAGTAGATATCCGTACCGGAACCATCCTGGAGGTTAACGATTTTCCCGGGGCCAGGAAACCATCCTACCAGTTAAGCATTGATTTTGGTGAAATGGGAATTAAAAGATCATCAGCTCAAATAACAGCGTTGTATACAAAGGAAAAATTAGTTGGCAAACAGGTTATTGCAGTTGTAAATTTTCCGGTAAAACAAATTGCCAATTTCTTCAGCGAGTGCCTGGTACTTGGTGTGTATAATGAAAACAATGATGTGGTTTTGCTGCAGCCGTCGCTGGCTGTAAAAAATGGTAGCAGGATCGGTTAACAATTCCCCTGCCGGTGTATTGTTCAATAACATTTTATCAGGCATGTTCCTGCTCGCCAAACTTTTCAAAATACTGTCCAAGTTTTTTAAAGTGATTTTTATTGAGGGTAAAGTAATGATTACGTCCCTGTTTTCTGCAGTCAATTAACCCGCTTTCAGCTAATAATTTAATATGATGTGAACAGGTAGGCTGTGATAAACCAGTAAGGCCAACAACATCACAACAACGTACCGTTCCTTTTTTGTAAATTTCCTGTAATATGCACATGCGATATGGATCTGCAACAGCTGACATTGCCTTTTCATAAAATTTTGCTTCACTTTTCATGTTACTTTACTGCTTTAAACAGTTCAAATAAATTATATTTAAGTTGAATGGACAAAAGAAATCCATGTAAATTTGATTACGCTAAAAATGAACATCGAAATCGTATATTATCAATCGCCGCTTGGTGTGCTTGAAATAAGAAGCACCGGCAGTGCAATATCTGATATTTTGTTTGTCAATTCCTGGAAAGGAGCAAAAATAAATGAAAGCGAATTAAGTTTTGTAAAACCAAAAACACCGGTAATAAAAACATGTATAAAACAACTGGATGAATATTTTGCAGGAAAAAGAACTGAATTTACTATTCATACTTTACAGGTGGGTACAGCATTTCAGCAAAACGTGTGGGCCGAATTATGTAAAATACCATTTGGGCGTACGATCAGTTACCTGGAGTTAAGTAAACGGATCGGTAATGTAAAAGCTATTCGTGCAGTAGGTACTGCAAATGGTAACAACAGTGTTTGTGTAGTGGTACCCTGTCACCGGGTAATTGGTAGTAATGGCGATTTGATTGGCTATGGGGGCGACCTCTGGAGAAAAAAATGGCTGCTTGAGCATGAGGGAAAAATTGCAAATGGTGTACAAACTTTATTTTAGATCTATGCTGCCAAATGAAAGCGGTAAAAGCAGATCAGCTTTATCAACAATAATTACTTTGCCGTCAAGGCCACTTAAAATCAACCGTATGGGTTGCTTCACCCGTTCTTCATATTCAACTAAACTTTGCCGGCACATCCCGCATGGAGAGATCGGATGATTACTTTCACCATGTGTATTGTCATAACTGATAGCAATGGTATCAATGGCAACATTTGGATATAAAGAGGCAGCTGATGCCAGTAATACCCTTTCTGCACAGATCCCTACAGGGTATGAAGCATTTTCCTGGTTGGTACCGGCTACAATTTTTCCATTAGCTAATTTAGCAATTGCCCCAACATTAAAATTTGAATAGGGAGCATAAGCGGCGGCTGTTACTTCCCTGGCCTCATTCACCAACCAGGCATCCTGTTCATTTAATTCATCAATAGAATTGTAAACAGTATAGGAAAACTTGTATTCTTCTTTAATCATACCTTAAATTTACTATTATTTTATTCAGACAAAAAAATCCTCCCTGCTAAGCTGCAGAGAGGATACATTCATATTTTAAAGTTAATTCTTAAAAAGTAAACAAACCAAATTATTTGATCCGGTGGAATAAACGTTTCTTGTCGCTGGCTGGTGTGGACACCAGCCAGGGCAGCCCGCCATGGTCGGTGTCACCACCGACCACAGCTTTGATATTGAACGAAAATTAATTAAACCAAATTATCTGATCCAGCTGAATAAACGTTTCCAGCGCGGGCCATTTTCATAACTGAACCAGATGAGTGATGCTTTTCCTACCACATGATCTTCGGGTACAAAACCCCAATACCTGCTATCGAGTGAATTGTGCCTGTTATCTCCCATGAGCCAGTAATAATTCATTTTAAATGTATAACTGGCCGTTTCAATTCCATTAATAAAATATTTACCGGCCCTGTTTTCAATTGTATTGCCTTCATAAACTTCAATGCAACGCTGATAACGTAACAGATTATCTGGGGTTAATACTATAGTTGCATTTTTCTTAGGTACCCACAAAGGGCCATAATTATCAGCCGACCAGCTTCTGCCTGTTGAATCATTATAATACGGGAACAAGCTGTTCTCATGTTGCCTGATATGATCATTTAAGATATAACCCGCAGGCAATTTAAGTGCTGCTTTTTCGGCATTGGTAATATTTACCTGGTACAGATTGTTTTTAATTTGTCCAAAATCATTTTGTTTTTCACGAACTGCAATTCCAAATTCTAAAAGTTTTTCATCATCAAGATAAACGCCTGCAGGTACCTGTAATTCATAATAACGTTGAGATTGCGGGAAAAAATCTTCGGGTTTACCATTTATATACAGTTTTCCAGTACGAATCTGTATGGTATCTCCGGCAATACCTACACAACGTTTAATAAAGTTTTCACGTTTGTCAACAGGCCTGGTTACAATTAAATCCCCATAATCCTGCCAAACCCTTTCCCTACCCAGGTCTCTTACAGCCTGGTAATAAGTTGTCTGCGAACCATGGGCTTCATCATTAATCAAAGTATCATTTGCCGGAAAGTTAAATACCACCGCATCATTTCTTTCTACCGGGCCTGCAAACCACCTGGTATAAGGTATATGTATCCACTCAACATACGACTTAACATTTAAACCCGGAATTGTATGATGCACAAAAGGCATGGCAAGTGGGGTATTGGGAATCCTGGGGCCATATGCTGATTTACTTACAAATAAAAAATCATTCACCAGTAATGTTTTCTCCATTGATGGTGTTGGAATGGTATATGCTTCAAAAACAAAAGTGCGGATCAACGTTGCGGCAACGATCGCAAATGCTGCTGCATCTATCCATTCTCGTGCTCCTGATTTTTTATAGTTCTTTACAACAGCAATACCTGCATATCTTTCATTTTTGGAATAGCCTAAATAAGGAAAATAAATAAAAGGAAGAAAAACAGCAGCGGCATGATGCCAAAAACCAAAGCGGCCGAAATGTTCTACAAATTTTATACATATCCAGATGGTTATAAATTGTCCGGCAACCGGTATCAACTGCAAAAAGAACCAGTACTTTTTCAATTCCATCTTTTGTACCATGCACCAGGTATTGTAAAAAGGCACAAAAGCTTTCCAGCCTTCAATACCGGCTTTTTTAAACATACCATACATACCAATATGCCAACCAGCAGCGCCAATAATAAAAATTATCCAACCTATACTCATACGTTACATTTTATAAGTGCCAAAAATACCATAATTAACCGTTTGACAAAGGTTTACAGAAATAATGTTTTGAAATGTTTAACAGAATAAGGGTTAGCGCTCCTTTAAAATAGAATTTATACAATCACTTACTTCTTCAGCCCTGTTCATGATCATAAAATGTCCGGCATTTTTTATGGTAAAATTGGGCTTAATATTTTTTATGGGAAACATATGGTCTTTATCGCCATGTATATGATAAATTTCGGGATGTTGCCAGTCATTCTTCCAGTTGATGGCCTGGTTTACCGCCCAGGTAGTATAGGGCAGGTCTGCTTCTCTTCGAAGGGAGGCGACCAAAGTTTTTTCTTCCTCAGTTTGAACACCCAACATCCGGTTTTGTATGGGTTGTGTTAGTTTACTGGACTTTAAAGGGACCATTTTATTAAGCCGGAGTTTTGCAACAGTTTTCATCCAGCGTGGTAACTCTTTTGAAGATTTGATACTGGAAATAATGATAATTTTACGCACAGGTATCTGCTTTGCAATTTCGGTACAAAGCATGCCACCAAACGAAAGGCCCATCAACATCGGATTATCCTCATTTATTCCGGCTCGCATACGTTCAGCATAATTTTGAAGGGATTCATCCTTTTCAGGCATCAGCCAGCGGATAACTTTTAATTCAAAGCCTGCTATGTTCAATTTTGAAAAAGCCCTTTCATCTGCGCCCAACCCACTTATACAATAAATAGTTTTCATTTTATAACAATTGACAAATTTTATAACGCAACAATACTCATTATTTATTCCCTTATTTACGGGGCAAAACAAAATTTTCCACATCTTCCAGGCTTATTGATTTACCTGATAATATGATCAATCTTTCAACCACATTTCTTAATTCACGGATATTACCGGTCCAGTTATAGGCCTTTAATGCCTCCATGGCATTTTTATCTACTGATTTTTTTGGTTGTCCGTATTCAGAGGCAATGATATCCAGGAAGTGTTCCACTAAAGCAGGTACATCTTCCCTACGCTCATTCAATGAAGGCACATGAATGATGATAACACCCAAACGGTGATAAAGATCAAGGCGAAAATTCTTTTCATCAACTTCTTTTAAGAGGTCTTTATTAGTTGCAGCAATAACCCTTACATCAACCGAAATATCCTTATCGGCACCAACCCTGGTGATCTTTCCTTCCTGCAGGGCCCGCAAAACTTTTGCCTGCGCATTAAGGCTCATATCGCCGATCTCATCTAAAAATAAAGTTCCGCCACTGGCTGTTTCAAATTTACCGATACGCTGTTTAATAGCAGAGGTAAATGATCCCTTTTCATGACCAAACAATTCGCTTTCAATCAACTCACCGGGAATGGCAGCACAGTTAACTTCTATCATTGGGCCACTGCTGCGGTTACTTTTTTCATGTATCCACCTGGCTACTAATTCTTTTCCAACACCATTATCGCCTGTTATTAAAACCCGGGCATCTGTGGGGGCAACTTTTTCAATGGTATCTTTTATTTTGTTGATTGGGCTGCTGTTGCCTACCATCTCTAAAGCCTTACCTACTTTACGTTTCAGGATTTTAGTTTCGGTAACCAGGATTTGCTTGTCAAGCGCATTTCTTAATGTGATGAGTAACCGGTTCAGATCAGGAGGTTTACTGATGTAATCAAATGCCCCTTTTCTTACTGCATCAACAGCGGTATCAATATTCCCGTGCCCGCTTATCATGATAACCGGCACATCCGGATTTATCTCTTTTGATCTGTCTAAAAATTCTATTCCATCAAGTTTGGGCATTTTAATATCGCAGAGTACCACATCATACGTTTTTTCTGAAAACTTTTTTAATCCTTCTTCCCCGTCGCCCGCTTCATCAATTTTATAACCTTCATAGCTGAGAATTTCAGACAGGGTTTTACGGATCGATTTTTCATCATCTATAATTAAAATATTGGCCATAAGTTTTCATAATGCTTTTAAATGAAAAAAATACTTACCCATACAGGCTGCTGATCACCAAAAATAACAATTTATAAACTTTAAACCCTGTTAATTAGTTAAAGCGAATTTAAATCCGGTGTTATATTTTTTATCAGAAGAACAGAAGGGAAATAAAAAACCCCCGCAAATATTTTATGTTGCAGGGGCAGTTATAAAATTACAGGTATAAAATATTATTGTTGGTCATAGGCTGTATCCCAGGCTGTACCATCATCCCCTTTTTGACCTTCCATCTTGATCATGAAGTTTTTAGCGGGGAAATAAGGCTTCATGTGAATATCCAGGTGTATCTTATCTTTTTGTACCGGATCCTGTTCAAACCTGCGTATCGTAAAATCTTCAATCAATTTATCGGGGCCCGTAACACTGTCCAGGAATTTAACGATCTGGCTCATCAGGTCTTTCCGGGTATTTGCATTAAAGTTTTCAAAAGCTCGGCGGTTCAGAAAGTCCATCATCACTTTAGTAACATAGTCAAACACCCGAACCACAGAATACGTCTGTAGCCCAAGGTTATCTCCGTTAAACAAAGTTTTTGCCGAGAAAGCCATTACCTTACCATATTCATTCACCATGGGTACTAATCCCATTTTTTCCAGGCTGGCAATCTCACTTTTTTTTAAGGGAAATTTTACACCATCCACTTCATTCATACTACCGAATTTTTTACCGGCGGTTACCTGGCTCATTAAAGTTTTATAAACTTTACCTGCCAATGCACCTGAAGGGGGTACAAATAAATCATCTTCCTCGCCCAGTTCAGCAAACTTGCCACGGCCCACCAGCCAGTTGCAGGTCATCATTACATTTGATTTGTATTTATCGCCGGCAGTAAGGTTTGCCAGTTCAAACATTTCCATTACATCATCCGGTGCATCCAGGTGTTCAAAATCCGTAACCATCATCACTTTATGTTCGTGTGCAATTTTGGCCCATTTTTCCACTACTTTATTTGAACCAAGATAACCTGGAAGTACCATGATACTGTAATTATTTCGTAAATCCAGCCTGTCGAAATTCATTTTCAATTCTTCATTTACGGCATCAATGAACCGGGTGTTATCCAGGTCTTTCATCTGGTCAGGTTCGCAATTAATAAACGAAACATTTTTTAATTTATCAGATTCTGTATTTTTAAAAAACAGGGCAACATTCCGGTAAGAACGTTCCAGGTCTTTGGATTCCTCCACCGCTTTAGCCAGGTTATGTTCCAGTACTTTCTGGCTGCTTGCTGCTTTTTCTTCACAAAGATTAACCATATCGGAGATCTCATTACTTGATTCCAGTACTTTTGCCCAAACATGCAACGCTTTTTTTAAAGAGTCACGCTCCCCTTTTTTCTGTTGTTCGGTAAGAAAGATATTTCTTCTTGCTTTACGGTCGGGACTTAGGTTTTGAGTACCTTCAATGGTTGATTCAATAAGATCGAACCCGCCAAATTTTGCAATTTTTTCGCTGCTCGACTTTAAAAACTCAAGGGGGTTTTTTATTTCCGGCCTTTCCTGTTGCATTTCCGGTTGCTGTGCCGATTGTTGTTCCATGTTATCCGCCATATAATATTTATTTAGTCGTAATTTATTTATTCAAAACTAACCGAATTATCAGTTGCTGTTATATTTTCTCCGCTGGTTTCACCGGTTCCTGTTGTACCCGCTTCTACACCTGCCCAGGTATTTTGAACAATATTATTTTCAATATCAAGCGTATGAGCAGAAATCGTAATTTTTGTAATCATGGGAATGGATCCATCTGAAACAAATAAATCTCTCATATAAATACAAAAAGCATGTGTAAATGATACAATTCTTTGGGCACTGCCGGCAGTATCCCTACGGGCAAATTCAAGCCTTCCGTCTCTGGTCTCATTCCTGACTATCCAATTTAATAAATCATATTCATTGCCACTCTCAATGGTTACATCTATAATGCCGCCCCGGATACGGCCATTTGGCCGGTTATGTGCATCAACCGCCCGGCTTAAAGTATATTCAGCTGTTAATACATTAAATTCCTGATCACCTACAAATAACTTAGCCTGGAATGACATAATTGTTAGTTTATCTTTTTATAAATTAAAAATCAACCAGTGGGCAGTTACTTATTATTATTGAGCTCTGCAATCATACCCTGTATGGCATCCAATAATGCTTTTTTTGCATCCGCATCCGCAAGGGCTGATTTTAAAATTTTATTAGATTTTAACTGCCTGATGATCTTTAGGTATTCATCCTTTTGCGAAGCATTATCCTTTAAAAATTCACTTTGCTCGGTAATACCTTTTACACCAAAATCGCCCAGGTTTTTAAAACTAAGTGTTTCCTTTTTGGTTACGCCTTCGGCATCCTGAAAATCTATGGAAACATCGGGCTTATAATGTGCAAAAACCTGCTCTACCGTTTGTATTCCATGAACAATTTCAGGCTTCACCGGGGCATCTTTGGTTAATTTTTCTGCCATTAGGGTTCTGTTCTGCGGAATATCTGCAAACGCTTCGCTGGCATCTGTTTTTACTTCGTTACCGCCTATACCGTAATTATCTGACATACATTAAGTTTTAGTAAAATAAATATACTATTTTTTTATATAATTTTCCAAGTTAATTGTTTTTTTTCATTTAGTTCTGCATTCACTACCGAGCCTTTTTTAATTTCACTGTTGATGATCATCCGGCTAAGTGGCTTACGCAATGATGTTCGGATAACCCCCTTTAATGGCCGCACGCCGTATTTTGGTGTAAATCCCAAATGTGCCAGATGTTCGGCAGCTTCTTTGGTAACATGGAGGGTAATGCCCAGTTGCTCTAATTGCTTTACCAATGGTTTTAAATGAATATTAAAAATGCGAACAACATTTTCAATACTTACCGGTGCAAAAGGAACTATTTCTGTAACCCTGGCCAGGAACTCAGGTCGGAAATAACGGCTCATAATATCCAGCATATCTTCAGACCGGGGAATATCGCCTTTATTAAACGATTCGATGATATGCTCGGAGCCGATATTGGAAGTAAATAAAATTACTGCATTGGAAAAATCGCCTTCCTTGCCCAACCTGTCGTGCATTTTACCTTCATCCAGTATCTGCAGAAAAATATCAAATACAGATGGATGCGCTTTTTCAATTTCATCAAACAACACAATAGCATACGGTTGTTGCCTGATTTTATTTACCAGCATACCCCCTTCTTCATACCCAACATATCCCGGAGGGGCGCCATATAATAAAGCAGCAGAATGTTCTTCTTTAAATTCCGACATGTCGAAACGGATGATCGAATTTTCATCCTGGAATAAAAACTCGGCCAGCGATTTAGCCAATTCAGTTTTACCGGTACCGGTTGGGCCCAGAAAAAAGAAGGAAGCAATGGGTTGACCTGCCTTGTTTAAACCAGAACGGGATTCCAGAATGGCATCAGAAACGGTTTTTAAAGCATGGTCCTGTCCGATCACCCTTTGCCGAAGATGATCTTCCATAGCGACCAGCCTTTGCTGTTCTTTGGTTTGAATTTTACCCAGCGGTATGCCGGTAATATTTGCCACAACTGCACTCAGATCTGTGGTATCGATCTGTGTTTTTTCAGTAGCAGCAATCAGGGTCAAACTTTCAAACATGGTTGTTAAATAACTTCGCATTTCTCCCTGGTCGTTTATTTTGGCGAATTCTTTTTCTTCGTTATGCCTGGCCAATAAAACCGGGCTGAAGCCTGCCTGTGCTTCATGGTACAGCCATCTGAACTGTTCATCAGTTGCTTCAGCCGGAATTTCATTTAATTTACCGGTGAATTTTTCTACATCCTGCGAGGCCGTATCAGTCATCATGCGGCTTACGGCCAGTGTACGGTCCAACAGGTCAATGGCTGAGTCAGGTAATTTTCTGTCTTTAATAAAACGTTTTGCTAATTTAATGGCTTCTGCAAATACCGCATCATCAATGCCCAGGTTATGATGTTTTTCGTAATGTTCTGCCTGGTTACGCAACATTTTTTCTGCAATGGTAGTATCAGGTTCTGTAAGTTTTACGATTTCAAAACGGCGGCTGAATGTTTCATCTTTTTCAATACTCTTGCGGTACTCATCTAAAGTTGTTGTTCCAATTACGGTTAAGATCCCTTTACTCAATTCTGCTTTTAAAATACTGGTTGCACCGCCATTTGGATTATTCTTATCAATGTAGGTATGTATTTCATCAATAAATAAAATTGGCTTTTCAAAATTCGAAAGCTCTCTTGTTATTTTTCTGATGCGGTCCTCTATCTCTCCTTTATACGTTGCGCCGGCCATTAAGGCGCCATTATCAATTTCATAAATAGAAACATTTCTTAAATGCTGGGGAACGGCTTCATTAATTACTGCCATGGCAAAACCGTTCAACAAAGCAGTTTTACCCACACCCGGATCGCCGGTGATGATCACATTTGATTTTGATTTACGGCTGATGATCTCACAGATCTGCCTTATTTCTTTATCCCTTCCAATTACCGGGTATAGCTCACCAGCTTTTGCATGGGCCAGTTTATCAATACAATATTTGCCCAGCGCTTCATAAGTTGCATTGGGCGATGGCTTGTTGGCCATGCCATTTGTTTTTCCGGCATCGGTTCCTTTTGCTGCCGAAGTATTTTGGTACCACTGCAATAACTGGGCAGAAGTAATGGGATAGGTTTTTAATTGCTCATACGCAAAAGATACACCCGGAGTAGATATTGCAATGAGCAAACACTCCGGTTCAATAGAATGGTATTGAAGTTTTAAATGCAGGTGATCGGCTTCATTAAAAAGTGCTTCGCAACTTTCATCTGAATCTGGCTCTTCGGTTGGTTTTGCGGTACGTGGGTATTGTTCAATCCTGATCTCGGCCCATTCTTCCAGGTAATAAATATCTGTGCCGTTGGCTTCTAAAAATTTAAGCATGGGCAGATCTTTATGCAATAATGCTTTTAATAAATGCGCTGCTCCGTAAGTGGCATGCATATTTTCTTTTGCCAGTTGCGATGCAATATGCAGGGCCTGTTTGGAAGTATCGGAAAATCTATAGTTGGTTTGTGTTGCCATAATTTTGTATTATAATAGTTTATTAATTTTTTTAGTTTACTGACTATTTATTTTATATTTAAGTGGCAACAATATTTACTGATCCACCGGGCAATATCAGACCGGCACTAGCTTCCCCAATTACTGCATAGCACCTTGACATAGTCATAACATTATATAAATACCTGACAAGACCAAAATTATCAGGCATGTTATTTACGTCAACTATATAATGAGTAAGGTTTCTAAAATTACCAATCAATAAAATATTTAAAGCGGCAGATACCAGTGCCCCAACTCCAAATTGAACTAAACAATATTCATAAGTTGGAAAATTATTTATATTAATAGAAAAATTAGTATGCCCATTTATTCCATGAAATACTCCGGCATCAAACATATTCATAAATCCCCCGGCTGTTCCAACTGTTAGTCCGGACAAACCAACTGTATTTGAAAGCAGTTCCCGAAAAACAGGGCGCAGCACAGCCTCTGAAACACTATCAAAAAGATCTAAGGCACCTCCTGCATTTAATCCAAAAGAAATACCGTGTACCGATTTTGTACTTGTACGTCTGGGCAAATGTATCCGTTCCCTTGATTCCCGGTCTAAGTTGCAGTATTGATTAAAAATTTCTTCATCAGTACTGAGTCCTACATATAATCCTGAAACATCTAAGGCCTCCCTTCTAAAATCGAGATTACGATAGGCGATCAAACAGGTTCCCCAGGCTACACCTACACCAAGAGTCAGTGTATTTATTGAACTGAAGCTCTCACCAGAATCGTATGCCATTATTATCGGAGACCCCATTTGTTTTGTTTATACTGACTTAAAATGTTTGAGCAGATTAGATGAATTATTTTTTTTATTAACTGCTTATTTAAAATTATTCTTAAAATCAGGCAGCCTTTTCTTTTTTTACTTCGGATGTAGGAATAGCATTTTCCTTTTCAGTTTTACTGCCCTGTTTATATTTATTTTCTTCTAAAGTACATTCATTATCATAACCTTTTGCCTTCATATAATTTAAATACCCGGTTTGCGTATCAATGCATTGGTGAACCTGGCCAAAGCTTTTTTTCAACGTAAGATTATGTGCATTGTAAATAAGGTACAGGCTGTCAATTTTTTCCATCATTTTAAAATTGTTCCTGTTGAAATAACCTTTTATCCTGTTCATCTCTGCATCTGCATTGGCAACTGATTGATTCAATTTATCCGGAAATTTTATGCCGATCGATTCCAGCGGGCTGCCTGCTGCGCCCATCAAATTACCACCGGTGTATTCCTTTGTAAGTTTCTCCAGATCAAACGGAATTAAATTAACCAGCTTGGTATAAAAATCTTTTTTTGTGGGCAGCATGGGCAAGGTCAGGCAGGATATAGCTTCGGCCAAATACTGCTTTTGTTCAGGACTCATGTCTTTCACTTCATTTGTTTTTTCTGTTGCCTTGCTGATCAGTTCATGTACTTTTGAAATGAGTCCGCCGGCAAGATCGGGGTCATTTTTTTTAGCTGCTTCAACTGCTTTATCAATATAATCTTTGTCAAAAGGGAGGTAGGTTGGTTTATCTTTTGCAGGTGCAAAAACTTTTTTTATTCCTGCCCGGTCAATGATCTGTTGGGCAAGATCTGCTCCTCCCTTTGTTTTGGGTTTTAATACGCCCAATGAACCGCTAATGGCATCAAATAACGGGCAAAGACAATTTAATACCCCGGCAAGATCTGATGGGCCAAGTGAAAGGTTGGTATGTTTGGCCCCATCAATCGCTTTGTTTTTAATATCATCGATCACCGTTTTTAATTCCCCCACACATTTATCCGGTATGGCATCGTAACCCGAACTGATATCTTTAAAATCCGGTATCTCATCAAGTTTAACAAATGAAGTGCCTTCATCAATAAGTTTTTTAAGGAACCCGAGTATATCATCAATTAAACCTTTGATCTCATCTTTAACCTGGTCGATCTTATCAAGGTCTTTTGCCGCATCGGGACCGGCACTAATATGTAAGCCCCCTAAAATAATGGCCAGTATATTTACCAGCCTGAGTTTTACTTTACCCACAGCAAGAGACAATGCATTTTTGTTGGAATCTTTTATGAGCGTGAGCAATTTTTCATTGCCGTCAAAGTATTCAATAGCCCCCTGCGTAAGATCGTACAGGTTTCCAAAAGAAAATACAGCTCCTTTACCCTTTTGGCTTTCTTTATTAAGTACATGTACATTCTTATATTGAGGTGCTGCAACATACAAAACTGATTTTACATTCCATTTTTCTGATTTAAAGGTATCATCTTTAGCGAGCAGGTCAGTACATTCATTGACCACATTACCCCCCTGGCCCAATCCTATAAAATGAACAAAGGATGTATATTTTTTCCAGGATGACATTTTACTTTTTATCTTTTCATTCAGCTCCTTTGCATCTTTTTTTCTGCCATCGGCATCGGTTGAACTGAATTCAAATTTTTCAATATCACTTGACGGATTCATTTCCTGTAAACCATCTTTAATTTTATCGAGCATTTTATCCCAGTCTGAATAATCTTTAAAATAGGTATATTCTTTTTCAGAAGTTGTTTCTTTTTTCTCTTCCGTTAAAAACATATTTAATCCGGGAATACTTGCTGCTGCACTTTCAATGGCACTTACTGCCCCTTCAATGGGATTTGTAATGCCGCCCATTAATCCTGATGCACCCGCAGTATCCAGTCCGCCTCCGGGTTTAAAACGTACCATTACCAGCAGTTGCCTGGCGTTTATTTGCTGATGTGTTTCATCTGACTGTTGAGCCCCCATTTACAAAATGTTTTACGATTAGTATTAAAAAAAATCCTGCAACCGGTAATACGGGTGAGCCACCCTTACATGCACTACGAGTTTAAAAAACTAACCCTGCAATCTGCAGTAGTATAACCCGAAAGATTTGAAGTTTTGCCACTGCTGTCAGTTTGGCCCGTGTGTCTTTCTCCATCATTGGTTTCTATCTCATAATCCACATCAGCAATCCCCTTTTCAGCTTCATCCACTAAAGTAAATTGAGCATTAAAATCTTCTTTGTTTGTCCGTTCAGCATTATCATCCCCATTTTCTGCTGCTTTTTCCAATGCCTGTTTATTGGCAAGGGCAGCTGCAGCTTTAGCGCCTGTCTTACTCAGATCTACGGGTGGTTTTCCGGCAGCACTACCACCCCCTCCTCCACCTCCGCCAGCTTCACCGATCAAAACAGTAAAACATCCGAGAACAATTGTACCCCCATGCGAAGTCACATCGCCCATTCTGGCAGCAGGTTTACCGCATATCTGTACACCGCTGCTGCCCATCAGGATGGTATCAGGCGGGCCAACGCAGGTACACATATCACCCATCACCGCAGCAGGCATACCACCAATAAGCACAGTAGGGCAACAGGGCCCGGTAATAGGCCCGCCAACATGTGGCACTAAAACATTAATCATCGGACACACATGCATATCCATAAATCTTGCTGCTGGCAGGCCCATTTTTTAAAATTTATTATCAACTGAAATATTTTCTTTTTTCTTTTTTTTGCGGTTTGCTTTCAACTGCAGCCAGATTGGTTGATCCCGAATGCTGTACATCATTGTCATGTAATACAAACAATTTATGGAAAGCCAGATCGGCTGTTTGCAATTTACCCCGTTTTAAAAAATAACTTTTAGCTGTTTCATTCTCCGGGTCTATGTTATAAAAACAATTTATGCCTTCAAAAAAATCATTCAGTTTTTCGATATTACCTGCAGGTAAAAATCTGGCCAGTACCCTTGCATCCCAAAATCGGAAATAATTTTCCTGCCCGTTTATTTTTTCATAAATGAATTGTTTAAAATGAGCAAGCAGGGTATTGATTTTTTCTGCTGACTCCAGTACAACAATGGCTTTTAGTGATACTGCCGGGCCATTTATCTTTTTGAATAACTGATCATCAACCTGAAAAATATATGGAGCTACATCTGATAGGCCTTCATCTTTGGTTCCTTTAAAAAGGAATAGATTAACCGGGTAGGCATTTTTCAATAACATTAAAGTATATGGCCCGTTAAGTGCAGTATCATATATTATATAGATCATTGTAAGTCATTTGTTATTCGCTTAGCCTGTATTAGTTAATTTTTACGATAGCTCCGGTTAATGATGCCAGCGCTCCTGCTTTAAAATCTGCATTAGCAGTTCCTTCAAAAGTTGCATTCAGACCTTTTGCTGATAAAGCAGTAGTTGCTTCAATTTCTAAATTAAATCCTTTCAGACTTGCGCCTTTCGCTTTACCTTCCATTGTTAGTTCCTGGCTTGCATTTATATTAATATTTGCTGCATTGAGGCTGATGCTTTGGTCGGCATTTAATTCAATGGAACCTTTGGAATGTATGGTGAGCTTTTTACCGTTTTTTTCTAAAAGTATTTCGGTGATGATCGTTCCGTTTTCACTTAATCCGATTTTTAAAGATTCAGAATTAGTAAATTGAATCACCGAAAGGTTGTTTTCATCCTTAATTGACTCAAGTACAAGTCGTGTTAAATCATCCTTCCTTCTAAGCGCTATTAAATTCTTGGGAAATTCAGTTTCAAAATTATCAGTTATTAAAAATGTTCCATTATCATCATCAATAATTACCCTCCTGCCTGTAACTGTACCGATCACTTTTAAATTATTCCCTTCAAAACCATTTCCTGATTTATTTTGTTCCGTATGTATGGCGCCCAGCACAAACGGCCTTTCAGCATTATTATCTAAAAAGTCAACCAATACCTCTTCCCCAACTTCGGGTAAAAACCTGATGCCTTTATCTTTTCCGGCATGAGGTGTTAGTACATTTAACCAGGGTGTATTATCTGCATCTGCCTGCCAGGGAAAATGAACTTTTACCCGGTCCATTCCATCCGCATCTTCATTATCTACAATTTTTGCCGCCTGTGCTTTACACAACGGTACAAGAAACGGATTTGTATAAGGTGGCACTTCCACTTCGGCAGGTACCGCTACAAACTGGTTTTGATAATTGGAATCAGTGCTTACGCTATGGTGTACCTCCGTAATATAATATTCGCCCGAGCTATGCCCGGCCGGATCCAGTATCTTTACTTTATCTGCCAGTTTTAAGATGCTGTTATTACTGCGGGCCCTTAAAATTACTGCGGAGGCAGCAGCGGCCCTCTGACTAAGGGTACTCATATCAGTCAATAACTGTGCTGTTGCAGCTGCAGATATATTGGTCATAGACTGGTTACCACCATATGCTGTTTCACCAGCCTGCTGAGCGGCCCCAATAAATCCCTGGCCGGTATTAGTTTGCTGCTGATGGGTTATTACATCGCCGGTATGCCTGTTGAAAGAAGCATTGTTTTGAGGGCTTTTCACCAATTTAGCAGAGATGTCGATATTATTAATATCCTCGCCATTATTTAAAGCAATTGCCTCACCTGTTGGCGCACCTAAAACCATTTCTGTTCCATTATAATAAAGCCATTCGCCATAGCGGGCTGCCATCATTCTGAAAAAAGAAAAACCGGATTGGTTATACTGAACCGTATAAAATAATTCGCTGGTATTTGCCGGCGAAAGGTTAAGTGTGGTACCCTCCGTATTGTTTACCGCATTAAATATCTGGGTGATATTTTTTTTATAGAATGATTTACATTCCGGTACCTGGTTCAATTTTTCGAATAAACCTTTACCACTGATATCATAAGTAACGCCCAGGCTGTCCTCGTTGTTACAGTTTATTGCGTAAATGATGCCTTTAAAAGTAAAATTATCGCCGATGGTTATGGTTACTTCTTTAGCCAGGTGATCTCTATAAAAAGAAATATGCGCTGACAAGGAGGCTTCTCCTTCGGGTTGGCGCCAGGTAAAATTAAATGAATTTACATCGGCCATCTGCTGATTGATCATGAGGTTGGAGAAAATGATATCAGCATCATTCCCTTCAACCCGAATAGTTGTATGTATAAGTTGAAAGGCCATAATTTATTATATAATAAATTTTAACTTGTGATTACAGAAATTAAATATACACAACCAAAAAAAATATGGCTGTGTATATAATAAAAACAGTTTAAGACAATACTAAAGTATATACTGCTTAAAATTTTAAACCCAAGGGTTAGTATGCTTACCTGATCCCATAGCTATTTCCCTGGCCGAAAGGGTGAAACTAACAGAAAGTGGATCTTTTCCTACTGAACTAAAACTTTCATTGTAAGCGATCATATAAGCTTCCGTAAATTTCAACTCTTTTAGTGTAGCATCCGAGTCACGCTTAATAAAAATAACACTGCCATCTTTCCGCTCAAAACTGTTACACATCCATTCAAACAACTCGGTACTGTTAGTCCCTTCAACAGTTAAGGAAATAGTACCCCCACGGGAAACAGATGAAGCCCGGCCAGTTGCATCCACATCCTGTGATAGTGAATAAGAAACCTCTAATACATTTAATTCAATTGCTCCTGCTTTAAATTTTGCTTTGAAACTCATAACATTAAATTTTATAGTTTTTAAAAATGTTGAATGATCAAAATAGGTTCTTCAGGATGGTAAAATCATTTTTCGTTTTGAAAAAGATTAAATTGCTTGGCTAACAGGTAATTTAATAAAAGGGGATATTGTTTATAGTATTCCGGAAAAGAGGATTATAAAATCCTATAGCAATTTTACAACAAAAAAAGAAAGAAACAAATATTTTTTTAATTAATGATGTATAATGAAACTGAATTTCAGGTATTCCCGGTTCCGGAGCTTTATTAACCAATCCCGGAAAGAATTTCATTTTTAAGTTATTTATAATTAATTTCGAAGCACTGAACACTATTCAGGAAAAGCCTGCTGACCTTAAATCTTCACGGGTAACAGCCAAATTTTAATACCGGTAATGCAACATAAAAAAGAATACAATTCTACGGCACATACATTTCTGAGGGCAGAAACATTTTGTGCAGAAATGATGGCTAACGGCTTGTCTTTTAATGATATCAGGTTAATATCCAACAGTAATTTCAAAAAGAGCTTCAGGAATGAAATTGATGATATCCGTTTTGATGTACAGGCAGAAACAAATGAACGGCTGATGGAACTGGTGATCAACCGGGATGGAATTTATGATCGTTTACCCGAAGGCCTGTTTCATCAGTCAAGAGGTAACAGCAGGACATCTACCACCGCACAAATGTCTGAAGAGTACCGTCGGTTCAGGGAAGAAGAAAAAATGGCAAGAAAGTTTTTCCGGCCTGTGGAACAGGAATTTTTCCGGTATTCAACCCTGGTGGAACAGGAAGAGGTAAATCTTGCTTTTGGGATTTTAAATGGTGACCTGAAAAGTGAATTATTCGATTTTTGGAATATCCCGGCCGGATTGCCTGATGAACCGGCAAAAAAACTGGTACAGATCATGCCCTGGGTAAAAATGATCAAAGGAGATATTGAACAAACAGCAAAAGCATTGGAACTTATTCTTGATAAACCCATACTGTTTGCACAGGAAGAAATTTATGAACACAGGGTTCCCGGCTCGGAAATGAGTAACGAATTGACCGAGTTAGGAATTAATATGGTCATTGGCAATAATTTTTGGGAACCTTCCTTAACCTGGAAATTTAAGATAGAAAATATAACAAAGAAAGAAATAGAAGCATACCGGCAAAACGGGGCTTATGGCAAATTATTAAAACAATTTGAGGAAATATTTATTCCTTTACAAATTGATATTATATTTGAGTATACAGTTCTGCCGGCCGTAGATGTTGAAACTGAAGATATCCTGGGCTTCAGTCTAACCCTTTAGGATGGTAATTTAAAAGCTAAAAAATATGCTGATCAAATTTTTTTGGATGTATATAGGCAGTTTTTTTGCATGTGCAATGGCCATGATCTTTATGGTAAAGAATTTCGCCGACAGCTTTGCTTCCAAGTCTAAAAAGCCGATCCTTTGGGGCGGACTTTCATCCGTTGGAATATCCGGTGGCGCCTACCTGGCAACTTTTATTACAGACCACCTGTTTACCATTTATTGGGTGCTTGCATTAATCTATTTATTTTTCGGATTTATTCACGTACTGTTTTTTCATAAACAGTATTTTGCATCAAATAAAAACAACAGGAACAAGGTGATTATCGGTGAAATATTATTTGGATTTTCTTTGATATTTTTTACCATAGTCGTTTTTTCATCGCTGCAGTATTTTCTTAAAGACAAGGATTTTTTATTTTTTCCGATGTTGATGACCACCCTTTGTTTTTTTGTACCGATTGTGCTGCTGTATACTTTTGAGGCTGCCTATAAAATACCCTTACCTGTTTTTGCAACCTGGTATTACCCGGTTAATGCCCCTATTGAATTACCCGATGAAAAAGTAAATGAAAAAATACTGGTCATTGCTTTTGAAATAGCTAAAAAACCGAATGACAATTTAAAAACTAATTTTCGGGCAAAAGGGCCCGAAGCCATGTTATTGGGAGAATTGTATTATCATTTTCTGAACGATTATAATGAAGTTCAAAGTGAAACACCTATAGAGTTTACCGATAGCCATAATAATCCGGAAGAATGGTGGTTCAGGATAAAACCAAAATGGTATCAACGGCAGCGGATCCTTGATCCGGAATTAACCATCAAGGAAAACCAGGTTACGGAAAACAGCATTATTATTTGTGAACGTATTATTCAAGATCAAGAAGCCTAACATGAGAGATAAACAAAAACACTTTCCGGTTAACTGGATTGACGGAATGAAGATCAATAAAAATCATTTTATTGAACAGGATAATGCGTGGATGGATGCGTTGCAGGGTATGGTTTCGCTTGGTCTTTCACCAGTAAGGTTTGGTGTGCTTCCTGCATCAGTTGCCGGGGAAGAGACCTTCAATGTTAAGATATCATTCGATAATCAAAATTCGCTACGGGTTTCTGTACTGGCATGCCAGGCCGTTACTTCGGGTGGCGTTCCTATTTCATTGCCTGCATTTTCGGCTGTTGGGCAAACAGAAACGGGTAATACCCTTACCACTTCATTTCCTTTTTCTGCTTCCAGTTCAGAATCTACGTGGTGGTTATTTTTATTTGTTCACCCTTTTGAAAAACAGGCTGCGGGAAGCCCCGATCTTGCTGAAAATCCGCCCAGGTTTCCAAATGCATTACCTACCTATACCCTCCAACTGGTAAGTGAAACCAATTACAAACAAAATGCCTATCATCCTTATGGTATGCCAGTTGGAAAGGTTTCCATTGTTAGTAATGATGTAAGAATAGATAACGAGTATATTCCGCCATGCTATGCGGTAAATGCACATCCCGACCTTTTATCACTGCACGGTGAACTGGATAAATATTTAGCAGATATTGAATCGAATTGCGCAGAGATCGTTCAAAAGATATTTAAGAAAAATCAGCAGAACGAAATTTCTGAACTGGTTATGTTTTTATGCGACCGGGTAATGCTTTACCTGGGACAAGCCATAACCAACCTGAGGTGGAATTTAATGTATGCGGCTCCGGCAGCAATGTTTGAAACAATATCAACTTTATCAAGGATCATGAAAAACAGTATTGACATGAGAACCGGTTCGGGTAAAGAAGAATTAATGAATTATATGAGTGAATGGTGTGAATTAAAACAAGGGGAACTGGAGACCATGTTAAGCAGTGTTGCCAATACCGGTTTTGATCAAAATGATATCAACAAAAATATTCAGAAGCTGGTCGTGTTTGTAAAAGTAACTTCGCGGCTTTTTGAAACGCTTAGTAAGCTTGAATTTATTGGCAAGCGCAGGGAAAGCGGCATATTTGTTAAAGAACAACCGGTACAACAGGCAGAAAACCAACCCAAGGCCAGAAGGCGTTTCCTCGGATAATTTTATTTTTAAACAACCTGTACAATTATTTTTCATGGCAGATTATCTTAAACTTCCGCTTAGGTTTGAAACATTTTTTCAAAAAAATAAAATGGACAGATGTTCACTTAAAGATTCTATTGCCCGGAATATTCACCTGCTGATTACCACACAACTGGAAGAAAATAACCAGGATTATACTTATGGATCGCAATTTTGGGATCATGATTACGACATACATATGACGAATGCCTCCAGGCGGGAAATAGTGATAACCTCATTAAAAAAACAATTACAGCAATATGAGAAAAGGCTGCTGAAGCCGGTTATAGAAGTGAACGTGATTCAAAAAGAATATAAACTATCTGATAATTTACAACTAAGAAGAAGAATTGAGATCGTGGTAAAAGGCAATCTTTTAAGAACCAATGAGCCCTTTCGTTTTCAAACCGGGTTTTTTATAGGTCCGCTGCTTTTTGATTAGAAAAGCAACATAAAAATATATAAACTGTAGTAAAAATAAAGTATGGCCGCCATTAAAAAAGAACGGATTAAAGACCAGATGGTCAATACGGCAGCCAGGATATGGGGTGTTGAAGAAAGTGAAATAGAACATAATTTTGATCCGCTTGCTTTGCTGATCATTGAAGCATGTGCTGCCGAACTGGAGAAGATAGGGCATAACATAACCGAATCACATAAACGGTTACTGGATTACCTGGCCGAGATTATTCTGCCTGAATCATTGTTTAGTTCCTTACCTGCTTCGGGCATCTTACAGGCTTTACCACTTGATAACATAGCAGATATTAATTCGAACACGGCATTCAGCCTCATACAGAAAATTTACCGGCCCTCCACAAATAATACCGAAACCGTTGACCTGAACCTGACTCCTATTGGAAATTTCAGGTTATTTAAAACTGAACTTGCTTATATGGTTAGTGGGCATAAACTATACCGTTTAAAGGAAAATAACAGCAGGGAGTTACTGTTTTCTCCCGAGAAATTGAATAGTTCAAACGAGATATGGCTTGCACTGAATATAGAAAAAATGCCGGAGCACTTAAACGGTTTAAGTATTTATTTTGATCTGCGCAGCCATTCAGGCGCCAACAGTTTTTACAATTCCCTTTTGTTTGCCAAATGTTTTATCAACGGAAATAACGTGACTATATCAAGCGGGTTCAGCCATAATGAAGGAGTTGAAATTAATCAAAAGGAAATTTTACTATCGGGTGATGACCGTACCAGTAAGCTGGGCAGGAAGATCGGTTACATTTATAAAAACCGTTTTTTACAAATTACCGACAGCAATAACCTTGCCCAGGCAGGAATACCGGAAGCCTGGAAAGAAAAATTTCCTTCTGAAATCATTAAAAAGATTGAAGCTGAAAAATTATTATTTATTAAACTCGAATTTCAACAAAATTTTTCGCAGGAAATTTTTGATGTTGTAACCTGTAACATAAATGCGTTCCCGGCTGTAAATAAAAAGCGGAACAGTTTTACTTATAAAACTGATGCCTGGCTTAATATAATACCAATACCGGTTACCGGAACTTTTTTTGATCTTGAATCTGTAAAAAGTGAAAAGGGAGAATATTATAAGATACGTCCGGCTGCCGGGGCAACTAATTTATCGGTTGGCGAAGTTATTGTACGTTCAGGTGGTGTTGGTAAAACCAGTTCGCAGGATGTACGGGAAATGATCAATAATATTACAGAAACGATCAGGGATCAAAGTGCTTATTTTGGCCAGATAAGCAATGACATCATACTGGGCCGCTTACGGGAAATTGGTAAGATACTGGCCGGTCTGGAAGACAATATAACTATGGCCACGGATAAAAAGCCCGAATTTTATTACCTGATGATGCGCCCTATAAAAAATGGGGAAATGATTTTTGTAAATTACTGGACCACAAATGATGAAGATGCCAATAATATCAGGGCCGGAATAAATATTAATGCCGTGAATAATACCCTTATCAATTCTAAAAAAAGCCAAACACTTACCGGTTTTTCGGGAGGTAAAAAAACAGTTTCTGAGTCTGAAAAAAAGATGGTGCTGCGGCAACAGTTACTATCCGGTGGAAAGATCATCAGTGCTGAAGATGTAAAGCTGTTATGTGTACAACTGTATGGCAATAAGCTAAAAAAAGTTGATGTTCAAAAAGGTGTTCAGGTTAGCCATAAAACGGGAGAAGGGTTTAACAGGACCATTGATGTTATAATAACCTACAGTAACCTGGTAAATGAATCCCTGAAAAATGAAATGGATAATTTATACCGGGAACTTGAATTTATTTTGAAAAGCAATGCTTCACCGGTATATCCCTTCCGCATAATAATAAATAATACAGGTTGATCAGTACTTGTAAACCTGCCTGTGAGGTTCCCGGAAAGGGATAATAAAAATGGGAAACAGGTTTACTTGGGAATAAGGTTTAAGTTATTTAAATTTATATAAAATAAAAACAGGCACACATTATTAAATTCTCAATTATGGAACCACTGAATAAAACAGACAGAAAAAAGACATTCACCAATTTTTTGCTTCTTTTTTTATTGTGCATCGCCATAATAACCACAACTATTTTCTTCAGTACCCAGATACCGTTTAAACAGAACGACCGTTTGATAAAAGAGATGAGGGCTTTTGTAAAAGAAAGAGAATTTTCCACCGGATTTATGACAGAAATGTCAGAGATAGCCGGGATGCTGGATACCATCAATACCAAAGCTTCAAAACCGGATTTATTGGATGGTAGAATTACAGAAAGTATAAAAAAATTAAACCTGAAGATTGATGCTGATTCTGCCAGTGATAAAACTTTGTACCGCAGTGTTGTTTTTACCCTTTCTGATATTCAGACGGCAAAAAAACAACTGCGTGAAATTACAGGTAAAGACCTAAATGCAGATGATTTGCGCAAGCAGATTGAAAGCCTGAACAATAACCTGGACGCAGCCAAGATTGAAAATCTGAATTTAAAGCAACAGATATTCATGCTGCAACAGAACAAACAATAAATAACAATAAGATGACCGCAAACAAAATTTTCACAAGACAAATAATGGGATTGGATTACCGTGTTTTGCGTGTACTATTTGTTGTAAGTATACTTTGCCTTGGCCTGCTGGGTTATCGTTTGATTGATATAAATAAATGCATACCGGTTAACTTTGTTATTAAAACCATAGCAGTACATACCGACAGTAATTACAGTAAAGGAGAATCTTTATCATTTATAGCCTCAACCAGTAAAAATGAAATAACCTGGGATTTTGGAGACAATTCAAAAAAAGTAACCGGGCAATATGTAACCCATACATATGATACTGACGGCAGTTATAAGATATATGCTTCCACCGGAACATCCTGCCTGACGATAAAAGAAATTACAATAAAAACAGCAGCTGTAATAAAAACAAAAGATGATACTGTGGTGATGGGAGAAGAAATTGTTGGCCCTGCTTCAACCATGGAGGGAACTGAAGTAATGTTTTACTGCATGGTTACTGCAACTGCATATGAGTGGACGATCGTTAATTATCCTAAAATGACCCGAACAGGTACCAATGCAAAATTTTCATTTCCCGGAGCCGGTAAGTATATTGTTCAGGTAACCCTGGATCATGACCGCACAAAAAGATACAGCAGGGAAGTAACCGTTGAAGCAGCACCGAATGATAAATCCCCCATCCCGGATAATATTAAACCGCTTTTGCCTGATAATGTTCAAACCTTACCTGATCCAAATAAAAATGTAAAAATAACGGATGCTATCTTCCTGAGTTACCTGCAAAAAGTAGTGGATAAAAAAATGGCCTCCAATGATTTTGATAATTATTTATGTTTTAAAGGAGAGACCAAAGTTATATCCAATGGTGAATTAATGTCCTTTAACGCATTTTGTGATGAAATCAGTGGGAAAAAGAGACGGAAGTTTTTAAGTAAAGTAAAGATAAAAATAAAGTCTGCAGAGATGCGGCGTGATAATGAAGGATGTGTAAATATTATAGAAATTAAATACCGGTAGCTTTAATTTTAACCCGGTTTCATCCCATCTTTTACTATTTTGTATACTACAAAAACGGGTAACCATTTTATTTCAGGTTACAGTTCCCTGTTGCTTTAAAAACAGATCAGCCATTGCTTTTTAGCTTTGAAACCATGTTAGTTTGTATAAAATTTTAAAAAAGCTTAAATTGTTAACTTATCAATGACTTTTTTTAAAAAATCACGGGGTTAACAAATGAACAGAACCAAAAAGCAGGCCTTTCTATTTTTTGTGATACTCAGCACAGTTGTTATACAACAGCTTCGTGCACAGGAAATATCAGGAGACACGATTTATGTGAATGCCGAAGCTGAAGTCATGGTCCGTTTCCCCACCCTTCCAACTTTTTTTAATACCGTGCCTTCCAATGCACCCTATAATTTTAAGACGGCCGGAACAGGTTTTACGATCATAGCAAAAGCCGAAAAAACCAAGCCTGCACCGTTGATGGTAACGGAAGGAGGAAGAAACCACCGGTTCCTTATCGTATTTAAGAAAAATATTGATTACAATAATGAAGCAGAAATTGATTATGATTTCTCAACAACCAAGAAAATAGAACACCATATCAGTGAGAAAGAATTTACAAAAGTTGCTGAACCGCCGGTGGAGTCAAAAAAAGAAAAGAAAAAGAAAAATACAGGCGGAAATAATTCAACTGACTATTATGCCTTACTGGAAGAAGGCGATAATAATATTAAAAAGAAAGATTTTAATGCAGCAAAACTGAATTTTGAAGCAGCCCTTGCGAAGCGGCCCGGAGATGCCATTCCCAAACAAAGACTGGAAGAAGTAAAAGTCAGGATCGCTGAATTGGAAAGAACAGCGGGACAGGCAAAAAATAAACAGTATGTGGATATTACTGCTACAGCAAAAAATAACTTAAATGCTAAAAAATATCCTCAGGCCCTGGAAGGATTTAAAAAAGCATTGGAATTAAAACCGGGTGATCTATATGCAACACATCAAATAGAGAAAATAAATAAACTCATTAAAGATGATAACGGGAAAAAAGAACAGGACAAGCTTACAGACCTGTATAAGGAATACATGTCGGCCGGAGAAAAAGCCCTTAAAAAAAATCAAATTACAGATGCCAGGATAGCATTTGAACAGGCTTTGATCATTAAACAAAATGATCCGGTTGCTGCCGGCAGGTTGAAAACGATCGATGAGAAAGAAAAAAAACAAAAGGAAGCTGATGACCTTGAAAACAATTATAATAATACCATAGCCACTGCCGATAATTTATTTAAAGCGGGGGATTATGATGAAGCAAAGACAGCCTATACCAAAGCAGCAGGATTATTTAAAAGATCCTGGCCACAGGAACAGATAAAGAATATCAATAAAATAACTACATCCCAGCTCGTTAAAGATGAATCAGAGAAAAAGAAACTCATTAAACAACTGGAAGAAGAGCAGTCGAAGAAAGAAAAGGCAGAAAATGAAAATAATTATAAAGCTGCCGTTAAATCAGCTGATAAATATTTTAAGTCGGGGGATTATACAAATGCAGCCCTGGCCTATAATAAGGCATTAAGTTTTGACAGGCAGCCCTGGCCACTGCAACAATTAAAAACAATTCAAAAACTTAAAGACCAGGAAGAAACTGAAAAGAAAAAAACAGCTTTGCTGGCAGAGACCGATAAGCAGGCAAAAGACAGAAAGCAGAAAGAAGAAAAGGAAAAACAGGCACTTGAAAAAGAATTTAAAGCCATTATTAAAGATGCTGATAAACTTTTTAAAAAGAATGATTACCAGGCTGCAAGAGTAGCCTATGTAAAAGCTGCAGGATTAAGCGATGATACATGGCCCCAACTGCAAATAAATAAGATCGACAAATATTTAGATGAAAAAACCGCTCTTGAAAAAGCAGAGAAAGTAAGGCTTGCACTGGAAGCAGAGGCCACCGCAAAATATTCAGGAGTTATTGATAAAGCAAATGCAGAATTTGATAAAGGCAATTATATTAAAGCCCGGAAATTATATGTGGACGCTTCAGCCTTAAAACCTGCTGAAAAACTGCCTAAAGAAAAAATTGACCTGATTCAGCGCAAACTTGATGAGATTGCGGCTGCTGAAAAGGCTAAAAAAGAAAGTCTAACCTTAGCCGCTGAACTAAAAAAGAAATATGACCTGGCCATGTCAAAAGCTAAATCATATTACCAGAAAGATGACCTGGTAAATGCAAAAAATGCTTATGCTGAAGCTGTCAATATAAAACCGGGTGAAGAAGAACCAAAACGCCAGTTAAAAGTTATTCAGGACAAACTGGATGTAATTGCAAAAGAAAATGTGATCAATGATCAATATGATTCTAAAATTTCAATGGGCGACAGCCTGCTGATCATAAAGGCATTTGAACAGGCAATTACCTCTTATAAAGATGCCTTAACCATAAAGCCATCTGAATATTATCCGCAAACGCAAATACGGTATTTACAGGGAGAGCTGAGAAACGCACAGAAAGAAAAAGCAGAGAATGAAATAATGGAGGCTTACCGAAAAGAAGAGGAACTGGATAAAAAATACCGCGATGCGCTTAAAAGGGCAAACCAGGCAGTAACCGAAAAAAAGTATGAAGTGGCAAAAGCTGCGTTCCTGGAAGTGCTGGCCATACGCCCGGATAATGAATTTGCACAGCAACGGGTAAGGGCAGTTACCTTTCAGATGGAAAAAGAAAAATTGGCTAAAGTAAATGAGGCTACCACTAAAAAAGAAAAGGATAATAATGTAGCTGCTGCTGATAAAAAAGAAAAGGTTAAACAGATACCTGATCATGAAATAATGAAAATTACACCTGTACCCTACAGCCCTGCTGAATTAAAAAGAAAATACCCGGGTATAGATTTTACGGCGCTTCCGCCGGAACAACCGTTTAATTCGGGTGCCATTAATACTATGGAAAATGCGAATACGTTCAGGCAAACATTAATGGATAAGCCAAGACTGAAATTAGCTGCAACCGAACGCAAGGTTAAAGTAACCTGCCAGGGCATTAATTTTGAAGGAACAAATGTTTATTTAAAATTCCTCGTAGAAAATAATACTTCGGACGATTTTCTTACCGGCGCCATGATGTTAACCTGGACGAAAAAAAGCGGGAACCGGATAAAACTATACCCCAATTATTTATACCCGGCTTTTCTGCCCATAATACCGCCGGGTAAAGAAGCGGTAATCATTTATGTTTGTAAAAGCTATTATATTACTGATAATGAGAAACTGAATTTTGAGCTGACTGACAGGCTTAATAAACTAAAACTTGAAATTACAATTCCCGGATCTGTTTATAATGAAGAAGAGAGCAGGTAATATATAAGGCCCTCCGTGCTGGCAGCATTAACTATTTTAATCATTGAAATGAAAATGAAAGCATTATTCCTTCCCCTGTTGTTTTGTTGCTTATTTAACGGCATTTCGTTTCAGACCGCAGCACACGAAATTGTATTTTGCGGAGAGCGGATTCCGGTTGCTGATAAATTTGTTTCAGATAAACTGATGGGCATTATAAAAAAACAAATTAATTATGTAAATGTTCCCTCCCTGCGGCAAAGGGTTAATCAATATATGAGCCAGGTGGAATATTTTTTAAATGAAACCAGGTTACCACAGGATTTTAAATACCTGGCTATTGTTGAGAGTGGATTTAAAAATACCGTATCCAGTTCGGCAGGAGCTGCAGGATTCTGGCAACTGATGCCGGAAACTGCCCGGGAACTTGGCCTGGTTGTAAACGGATTGGTTGATGAACGTACTGATTTCAATAAGGCCACCTATGCTGCCTGTAAAGTACTGGCAATTTATTACATGTATATTAGAAAGCATTTTGGTATTTCATCCTGGGTGCTCACAGCTGCCGCTTATAACAATGGTATAGGAAACATAAAAAATGCCATTACCAAACAGGGCACTAATTATTTTCAGATGAAGCTTAATGAAGAAACAGCGGCTTATGTGTATAAAATAATTGCAGTTAAAGAATTATTTGAATATCCCGAATTATATATGAAGGATTTCGGGTACAATATATTTACGGCTAAAGGCTCTAAATCAATAAATACTAAAGACACAAAGGAATCCAACGACCTTAACATCGGAGGCATGACCATAAAAGTTGACGAAAGTGATGGTGAGCATCCGGATAATTTGGGAAAAGATGTTAAACTTGTTAAAAAGGCAGATCCGTCAAAAATAAAATTCGTCTCTGCCCAAATAGTTGGCAAGTATAAAAAAATCAAGGATAATGATATTGTATCCCTCAAACTGCTGGATGATCTGCAGGTTTTTAACCGTTTTACCGGCAAGGGTGTAATCATTCAGGGCAGGGGGTGGATCATTGATGACCGGGTAATGATAGACCTTGGGTATGATCATACGGTAATATTATATGATCTTAAAAATGAAAAAGGGATATCTAAAAAATCTTTAAAAAATAAAGAGTTGGTTTTAATGAAAGTAAATACGGCAGCTAAGTAACCTGAAACAAAAATAATTGTTATAATAAAATATCAGTAATCACGATACCTTATCCAAATCAGCCTGTTAAATAGGCATAAGCTGTAGGTTCAATTCATCTACAATTTTTATCAATTTAAATAGTTTAGTGTCATATTTGAATACCTTATTTAATAAAGGTTTCAGCTCATTTATGAATAGTTCATCATATACTTAATATAACCAGCTAATCAGTGTTAATTAATTCATACTGCATTAAATAGTAATGTATCAAAACAGCCTCCTGTAAAAATTCAATCCTTCAGGTTTAGTACTTTAACATAATTGATATATGAAGTAAAAACAATTTCAGGCGGAATGCATTGAAAAGAAAGTAACAAAAAAACAAGCTTTATAAAATGTAAATACTGTATTGCAGCGTATTATTTTATCGGATAATGCCAGCCGGATTACACAGCTTTTTAATAAACATTACTTCATCCCTGCTAAAAGGAGTTCCATCTTTTCGGTAAATGTCATGAAACCATAAAGCTGGTTCACTTCCGTCTTTCACCGGAGTGCCCCAGGCATAAATGGTATTGGTCTTACCACTTACAAAACCCCAGTTAATTGCACCCATATTTTCTTTTTTTAACAAAGGCATGATAAGCTGAAACAAACTCCCGGTTCTTCTGGCCATATATTCCGTACAAATAACAGGTCGCAAAAATTTTTTCAAGGTATCAATGGCAGCTTTATGATCATCAATATAAGCATAGTTATGATAGGTGATGATATCAGCATTATCCAATTGAAATTTATTCAGGTTTGCAAAATCTTTTCCATGGGCCCAAACACCTGAACTTACAGGCTGTGATGGATTCACGTCTCTGGCCCATGCAAAAACTTTTTGCAGTAATGGCATGCTTTTGCCAAGCTGCCCGCTGTTGCCAGGTTCGTTATACAAATCCCACATTAGAACACGTTTGTCATTTTTAAATGCAGTAAGCACATCTTTAACGTAAGCTTCCAGTACTTTAATTGTATCCGGATAATTATAGATCATGGTGCCTGGGTCTCGTACCCAACCTGAATTGTGTACTCCGGTTTTAGGTTCCGGTTGTTTGCCAACCCATGCCGTATCATTCCAACAATCATCAAAAAATACAAAAAGGGTTTTAATGCCATGCTTTGATGAAATGGCGAGATAAGTATCCAATCTTTTTTTGAAACCCACTTTATCTGCCGTCCATAATAAATGATGAAGATATACCCGCATTACATTAAATCCCAGATCTTCGGCCCAACCTAACTCCCTGTTAATTGTTGCCGTATCAAATGTCTCCGCCTGAAACATTTCTAATTGGTTAATAGCTGTTGAAGGTTGAAAATTGCATCCCCTTAACCAACCTTGTCTGGCATACCATTCATTTGCTTTTGATACCGGCCATTTATTCTGTGCAACAGCAGCCTGAAGAAATAAGCTACCAATCAAACTTAAAAAAATATACTTCCTGTTAAGCATAACCTGATTTTTTAGATTATATCCAGCATTTAATAAAGTTATCGAAATATTCATTTACTGTAATATCATTCAAACGTAATGAGGCATAAAAAAATCTCTATAAAAATAGAGATTTTATGTCGGGATGACAAGATTCGAACTTGCGACCCCACGCCCCCCAGACGTGTGCGCTACCGGGCTGCGCTACATCCCGAAATTTTTACTGATGTGTGTCCCGCTTCAAGCGGAACTACTTCCCGAAATTTTCCCAAAGTGTGTCCCGCTTCAAGCGGGACTAAATCCCGAATACAGGCTGGCAAAAGTAATTGAAAATTTTCAACTTAAAAAACGGCAACTTATCTTATCTTAGCGCAACTTTTTACTGCATGAATGTTTTAATAAAGCAAGTACAAATAATTTCTCCCTCCTCTCCGCTTAACGGGCAAACCAAGGATATCTTTATAACTGATGGCAAAATATCTAAAATTGCAGATGATATTAAAGAAAAAGCAGCTCAAACGATTGAACATAATGGCTTATGCGTAAGTATTGGCTGGATGGATATGTTTGCCGATTTTGGAGATCCGGGATTTGAACAAAAGGAAAATATGGAATCCGGAGCAAACGCTGCCGCTGCCGGAGGATTTACTGATGTAATGCTTATGCCCAACAGCAACCCTGTTGTGGATACTAAATCGCAGGTTGAATATATTATTCAAAAAGCAAAACAGCTGGCTGTACATATTCATCCGGTTGGGGCTTTAACAAAAAAAACTGCAGGAACAGAACTCTCCGAAATGTATGATATGCGTCAATCAGGCGCCATTGCTTTCAGTGATGGAATAAACCCGGTACAAAACTCCGGTTTATTACTAAAATCACTGCAATATGTAAAAAGCTTTGATGGCATTGTTATTCAAATACCTGATGATACCAGTATAGGAGCAAATGGCCTGATGAATGAAGGGATCATATCAACACAAATGGGTTTACCTGGTAAGCCGTTATTGGCAGAAGAATTGATGGTGGCACGTGATATTAAATTAGCCAGGTATGCCGAAAGTAAATTACATTTTACCGGAGTTTCATCACCTAAAAGCCTGGAATATATTAAAAGAGCAAAAGAAGCAGGAATAAAAGTAAGTTGTTCTGTAACCCCCTATCAACTATATTTTTGCGATGAAGACCTGCAGCAATATGACAGTAATTTAAAATTAAATCCCCCTGTACGAAACCATCATGATATGATGGCGATCCGTAAAGCTTTACTTGATGGCTCAATTGATTGTATAGCATCCCATCACCTGCCACAACATTGGGACAGCAAGACCTGCGAATTTGAATATGCAAAACCGGGTATGATCGCATTGGAATCCATGTTTGCCGTTTTAATAAGTTGCGGGTTAACCGTTACTGATTTTGTTCAGATGCAAACGATCAATGTAAGAAGATTATTTGGTTTACCGGTACCCGAGCTCAGTGAAGGAGAAACAGCTTCACTTACTTTATTTTTTCCGGATACAGAATTTATCTTTACTGAAAAGATGATACATTCCAAATCAAAGAACTCGCCGTTTATAAATAAGAAATTAAAAGGAAAGGTTTTTGGAATAATTAATAAATCCAAAATTCATTTGAATAATTAATTATGCTGCATCGATTAAATGCTACCAAAAAAGGATTGATAACCGGTTTATTGATGATCGGTTTGTCTTTACTGTTCTATTATACCGGCCAGCCGGTTGACAGTCCGTTTCAATACCTGATCTATATCATTTATGCAGCCGGTATTGTATGGACGTTGTATGATTTTTCAAGATCAGCAGAAAATAAAAATAAGTTTGCCGCATTATTTTTGGAGGGTTTTAAATGTTTTATTGTAATTACCCTCCTGATGGTGGTTTTTACTTTTGTTTTTAATAAGTTACACCCTGAGTTTAAAGATCAAATGGCTGCAGCATACAAAACCGAATTGGTTAAAAAAGGAAATAGTACCGAAGCTGAAATGCTGACCAATGTAGAAAAGATGAAATCATATTATCTGACCATGCTTATCTCAGGTGCTGTATTTGGTTACCTGCTTATAGGCGCCGTAATTGCAGCATCAGCATCATTACTATTTTTACGCAGAAAATAAGCACCATGGACTTATCAATTGTAATACCACTTTATAACGAAGAAGAATCTTTACCGGAGCTCTCAGCCTGGATAGTAAGTGTGATGCAGGCAAATAATTTTTCTTATGAAATAATCATGATAGATGATGGAAGTGTGGATGCTTCCTGGAATGTCATTGAAAAGATCAGGGAGGGCAATACCAACATTAAAGGAATTAAATTTCAACGGAATTATGGTAAGAGTGCTGCTCTCAATGAAGGTTTTAAAGCTTCACAGGGTGATGTGGTGATAACTATGGATGCAGATATGCAGGACAGTCCCGATGAAATACCGGAATTACGGAGAATGATCACAGAAGATGGTTTTGACATGGTTAGCGGCTGGAAGAAAAAGCGATATGATAACAGGCTGACTAAAAATATTCCTTCAAAATTATTTAATGCTGCTGCCAGAAGAAGTTCCAGAATAAAACTGCATGACTTTAATTGCGGACTAAAATCCTATAAAAGAAAAGTAGTAAAGAGTATAGAAATTTATGGTGAGATGCACCGCTATATTCCCATATTGGCAAAGTGGGCCGGGTATAGAAATATAGGAGAAAAAGTGGTAGAGCACCGTGCAAGAAAATATGGTATCACCAAATTTGGCTGGGAGCGTTTTGTGAACGGCTTTCTCGACCTGGGATCAATTATGTTTGTGGGCAAGTTTGGTAAAAGGCCCATGCACTTTTTTGGATTGTGGGGCACCCTTTGTTTCCTGGCCGGCTTCGCCATATTTTTATACCTTACCATTTCTAAATTCTTTTTTGACCAAACCGGAATGACGCAGCGGCCAATCTTTTTCTTTGCTATCCTGGCTATGATCATAGGATCGCAATTATTTCTTGCAGGATTTATCGGTGAACTGATTTCCAGAAATTCACCGGAGCGGAATAATTATCTTATCGAAGAAAAAATCGGATTAAATCAATAACATGGAAACTTCCAGTTCCGCCGGCAGGGGGTCAGGGGGCAAAAAGGTTATAATCATTGGCTCGGCACACCCCCTTCGTGGAGGGGGTATCACTACCTTTAATGAACGCCTGGCACGCCAATTTCAAAACGAAGGCCATCGAACAGCTATTTATTCATTTTCATTGCAATATCCCGGTTTTTTATTTCCGGGCAGTTCACAGTTTACAGATGAACCGGCTCCTAAAGACCTGGAAATTCATACCCGTATCAATTCAATAAATCCTTTCAATTGGTTACGTGTTGGTAAAGAAATTAAAAAAATAAAGCCCGATATCGTAGTTGTCAGATACTGGATCCCGCTGATGGGCCCCTGCCTGGGTACCATTTTACGAATCATCAAAAAAAACAAGCACACAAAGATCATTTGTATTGCAGATAATATTAAACCGCACGAAAAACGAACGGGCGATAAAGCTTTCACCCGCTATTTTATAAAACCTGTTGATGCTTTTATTATTATGAGTGAGCAGGTACTGAGTGACCTCCGGCTGTTTACAAAAGATAAAAAAGCAGTACTGGTCCCCCACCCTTTGTATGATAATTTTGGAGAAAAAATCTCAAAGGAATCAGCAAGGGCGCAATTGTTGATCGACAACGGGCAACGGGTTATTTTATTTTTTGGGTTTATCAGAAAATATAAAGGGCTGGATATTTTACTGGAAGCAATAAAAATTCTTAAAGATTCAGAATTACCTGTTGCTGCATGTAAACTGTTAATAGCCGGCGAATTTTATGAGGATAAAAAATTGTATGAAGACCAGATACTTAAATTGGGAATAAAAGATCAACTGCTGTTGCACACTGATTTTATACCCGATCATGAGGTAAAGAAGTATTTCTGTGCAGCTGATGTTGTTATACAGCCATATAGAAATGCAACCCAAAGCGGTGTTACGCCATTGGCCTATCATTTTGAAGTCCCGATGATCGTTACCAATGTGGGCGGCTTACCCGCTATGGTACCCGATAATAAGGCCGGGCTGGTAGCTGAACCAACATCGGAATCGCTGGCTGAGAAAATACTGGCGTATTTTGAAAAAGGAGAAAATTATTTTCTGCCTCATTTGCTGGAAGAAAAGAAAAAACTGAGCTGGACAAAAATGACAGAAACCATCTTTGATGTTGCCAATAGTAAGTAAATTGCCTTTTTAAACAGTATACATGATCTATAGAAGTAAAGCCCCCTTACGAATTGGCCTTGCCGGTGGCGGTACAGATGTTAGCCCCTACAGCGATCAATACGGCGGAGCCATTTTAAATGCCAGCATTTCCTTATCGGCTTATGCTTCTATAGAACCATTGAATGAAAATAAAATCATCATTCAGGCATACGACCAAAATGAAGAACAAAACTTTGACCTGCTGCCCTTTTTACCCATAAATGGAAAACTGGATCTGCTCAAAGGAGTTTACAACCGTATCCAAAAAGATCATTCCTTTCCATTAACAGGTTTCAGGCTTTCTACTTTTGTTGATGCCCCGGCCGGTTCTGGTTTGGGAACTTCTTCCACCTTAGTTGTTGCTGTACTGGGTGCATTTGTTGAAATGCTGAAGCTGCCGCTCGATGAATATAAGATTGCCCAATATGCTTATGATATTGAAAGGAACGACCTGCAGCTTGCAGGTGGTAAACAGGATCAGTATGCCGCAACTTTTGGCGGCGTAAATTTTATGGAATTTTATACGGATAAAGTTATTGTAAACCCTTTGCGGATCAAACCTCAGTATTTACATGAACTGGAAAATAATTTAGTTTTATATTTTACATCAACATCAAGAGAAAGTGCGGCCATCATTAACGAACAGGTTAAAAATGTGCATGAAAAAAATGAAAAAAGTATTGAAGCCATGCATCAGCTTAAAGAACAGGCAAAAATGATGAAAGAGGCTTTACTGCAGGGAGATCTGAATGAAATAGGATTGCTCCTGGATTATGGTTTTGAACAGAAAAGAAATATGGCCGCCAATATCAGTAATAGTACTATTGAAAAACTGTATACGGCCGCTAAAGCAGCGGGTGCAACCGGTGGAAAAATAAGTGGCGCCGGTGGTGGTGGTTTTATGATATTTTATTGCCCCGGTAATACCCGCTATGCTGTTATAAAAACATTAAATAGTTTTGGTGGTGTTATACGGGATTATTCTTTTACCAAATATGGTTTAACTACCTGGAGCATTTAATTTAAAATTATGGAACAGATAAAAAATATAGTTCAGTCTTCCATTAATGTAAAGCTTGAAGTTTTGCAAAATGAAGAACTGCTGAAAACAGTACAGGAATGTATTGCAGTAATCGTAAAGGCATTCAGGGCCGGTAATAAAGTTTTGTTCTGCGGTAATGGAGGCAGTGCCGCCGATGCACAACACCTGGCAGCCGAATTCAGTGGCAGGTTTTATACCGACAGGGATGCATTACCTGCCGAGGCCCTGCATTGCAACAGCTCATACCTTACCGCTGTGGCCAATGATTACAGTTATGATGTTATTTATTCCCGGTTGATAAAAGGTATCGGTAACAAAGGCGATGTTCTGATAGGACTAAGTACTTCGGGCAACAGTAAAAATATTTACAATGCTTTTGAAGTTGCCAGAGAAAAAGGATTGATCACCATTGCTTTTACCGGAACAACCGGTGGAACTTTAAGATCCCTTTCTGATCACCTGATCAATGTGCCTTCTGCTGACACACCACGTATACAGGAAAGTCATATTTTACTGGGACATATTATTTGCCAGTTGGTGGAAGCAGAATATTTTAAAAGCGCTTAGACATTAGCCCTTAGCTGTTAGCCATACCCCGTGTATTTTATGCTCAGCTAAAAGCTATAGACTAACAGCCAACAGCTAATTCAAATGATCAAAGAAGCAATCATATTGGCAGGGGGATTGGGCACCAGGTTACGTTCTGTTGTTGCTGATATACCAAAATGTATGGCACCTGTTTCAGGTAAACCCTTTTTATATTTTGTAATGGAGCATTTATTAAAACAGGGCATTGATAAATTCATTTTCTCGCTGGGATATAAAAGTGAAATGATCATCGATTATATAAATGACCAATATCCAATGATCAGTAAACAATATGCAACAGAAGAAGAGCCTTTAGGAACCGGTGGTGCTATAAAGCTGGCATGCAGACTTACCACAGAAAAAAATATTTTAATCCTTAATGGTGATACACTTTTTAAAATTGATACAGGAATACTTTCCTTTTTTCATAATAAATACGGGGCCGATTGTACACTTTCTTTAAAACCCATGCAGGATTTTGACCGGTATGGAGTTGTTGAACTGAATAATAATTCTTCCGTTGCAAGTTTTAAAGAGAAACAGCAATATAAAACGGGATTGATAAACGGAGGGGTATATATATTACATGTTTCCGCTTTTTTGCAGGAAGATCTTCCACAAATATTTTCTTTTGAAAAAGATTACCTGGAACAATACTATCACAAAAGAAAAATGTACGGAGTAGTACAGGATGAATATTTTATTGATATCGGCATTCCGGAAGATTATGAAAAAGCACAGCAGGAATTAAAAAATTAAAAAGTAAATGACCGAACTTAATAAAATAGACAATACCTGGACCCTCTTCCTCGACCGTGATGGTGTGATCAACCACGAAAAATACAAGGATTATATCCATACCTGGGATGAGTTTACTTTTTATGAGGGTGCAAAAGAAGCCATTGCTATTTTTGCAAAAAAGTTCAGGTATATCATTGTTGTAACCAATCAAAAAGGAATTGGCAAGGGTGTAACTAAACTAAAAGATCTGCAGCTTATTCATAAAAACATGAACGCAGAAATTGAAAAAGCAGGTGGCAGGATTGATGCTGTTTATTTTTGTCCCGACCTGGAAGATAGCAGCCCCAACCGTAAACCAAACCCCGGCATGGGCTTACAGGCTGTAAAGGATCTTCCGAAAATAGACCTGTCTAAATCCATTATGATCGGCAATACCACCGGCGATATGCAGTTTGGACGTAACCTGGGTGTTCAAACCATTTTTCTTCCAACCACACATCCAGAAGTCAATTTAAATGATGAACGTATTGATGCTGTTTACGGATCATTATTTGCTTTTGCCACCGATCTGAAAAATCATCCCTGATCTTTTGATCAGTATCACCTGCGTTGAAACTATTTTCATTTATTATTGTAATTGCTGCAATACAATTACTTACTGACTAATCTTTAGTTAAATTTTCCCTTCCGGCAATAATTTTACAGGGTTCATGTTAAAGGAATAGCTAAATTTAACGCATGAATAAATTCCCTGGTTTACTGTTGATGCTTTTTATATGCAATATGTCTTTTGCGCAAGGCATTACCAAGGCAGCTATGAAGGAATTACAGCAAAAAGAAGATTCATTAAGATACTATTCCGTTCAAATAATACAGGGCAGAAACGCAGAGGACCGTTTACTGGCCGACAGCATTTTTACCAGGAACCTGGTACGGGCTTTAAAAGCAGCCAACTCTTTTCACTACCCATTTGAATCGCTGCAAACGGTTTCCATTCTTTATGCCCCTGACAGCTTGTTTCGTATTTTTACCTGGCAGCTGGTAATTAATGAAAATGTGATAAGGCAGCATGGTGCCATACAAATGAAAACCACCGATGGCTCTTTAAAATTATACCCGCTGATAGACAAATCGGATATTACCACAAATGTTGCTGATACCATTGGCAACAATTTTGGCTGGATCGGTGCCATTTATTACAGGATCATACAAAAGAAAAGTATGGACCAGCATATATACACACTGATAGGTTTTGATGAAAATAATATCCGCAGCAGCCGGAAAATAATTGAAGTATTACATTTCCAAAATGGCGAACCTACTTTTGGCGGCCGTTATTTCAGTTACGAAGAAGACTCCGTTATCAGAACAGCACACAGCCGCTATATCATGGAATATAAAAAAGAAGCGGGCCCACGTCTGACCTATGATAAAGACCTGGACATGATCATACTCGAACACCTGATCTCAGAATCAAATGAACCCAAAAAGAAATGGACATTAATTGGCGACGGGGACTATGAAGGTTTTAAATGGAAAAACGGTAAGTGGGTTCATGTTGAAAAAGTTTTCAATGTAGTAACGCCCCTGGGGCAGGAACCTGTTCCCAATCCGGTAAGAGACCCCTCGGGCAATATTATTGAAAGCAAGTTAAAGGATGCAGAAGCCGAAGGAACAGAAAAGAAGTCTGATACCAAAGCACCTTCAAAATCAAAAGTGAAAGGAAAGGGATAATGCCCGCCCACCCCTGATGGTTAGCACGGGGTTTAGGTCAGCCGGATGAGATCGTTTATCCCTCTACTAAAAAAGTTCCCAGGTCAACCAACTCACCTTCTCCCATTTTAAATTTTTCAAGGCCATCAACATCTATATCCCGCATTACCCTGCTTTGAAATACAAGTGATTCACCTTTATATAAAGCAAAGTACAGATCGGGGTTTTTTTCCGGATTTAAAAAATCCATGTAAGCACCATGTTTAAAAGAGACTTTTGCAACTCCGTTTTCATCCAGTGCGCTTTTACCCAGGTAATCATCTTCCATAAGGTCTTTTTCAAAAAGCCTGAATTCATAATCGCTTCCGGTTAAGGGGGCATCACTGCCTTTGCTGATAAAACCAGCCTTCACTTCAACATTCATATCAGCATCTAAAGAAAAGTTACTCATGAGTTTTATTTTTGTCTCTAAAATTACGACTTTAATCAGAGTTTGTTCCTTTAAATAAATCTGACTTGTGCCCACTGTGTAGTCTTTTCTTTGTGTACATAGTGGTTTATTTTTTTACCACAAAGTACACGAAGGATTGCGCAAGAACACAGAACGTTTTTTCTATCAATCAGCTTTATAATTATTAGAATGATCTGCTTTGATAACTTAATCAATAAAAAATTTATGGGTCAATATCTTTTGATTGTACCTCAAAAAGCAAATAACTGTAATGGACATCGGCAACCGGTTTTAGTTTGCGCAGCCATTGGTATTCCCCGGTATTCCAGGTATCCAGGTAATTATCAACAGATATTATGAATTTTCCTGCCTTCGGTTCTTTCGGCGCATACCTTACTTCGGGGTGCTCTTTTAAATAATCCTGTATAAAATATCCGGCCTGCCCCAGGTTAATGTTACCGGCACCAACATACTGATACGCATTTTTTTTATGCCCGATAAATTCATTGGTATAGGGATGGTAATTATTAAAATACTGGCCAACACTCATCAGTAATAATAAACCCAAGATCAGCAGGAGCCCTTTATCTTTTTTGCCCCTGGCATACTTAATGATGATGCCGCAAAAAATAAAGATCAGCGGATAGATAAAGATAATATGCCTGATACCCGCCTGCGATTTATAAAAGAAACTCAGCAGGATCAAAAAATAAAGAATAGGCGCTGTTAAAAAAAACTCATTTTTGATAAACTGGTTAAAACTTTCTTTTTTGATCTTTATGCTTACAGCCCACACTAAAAGTATAAGAAAGGTAATGGGTGTTTTAAAAAATATACTCACCAGGTAATAATACCAGATACCGCTACCGGTAAACGATTGCCCCAGTACCGTTACATTACTCATGGAACTGTTGGGCAATCCCCCACCCAGGTCATCATAGTATTTTGCGAGGTCGAGCCCTTCGGTAAAAGCACGGGAAAAAGGAATGGGCAAACCGCCTGGTAAAAGTTGTTGTACTTTTAAAAACAAATTACTCCTGAAATGATAATTGCCAACCGGCACCGTCATATCATAAAAAAGAAACCCGGCATTGATGATGAGTAAACTGACCATTGCCGTAATAACTATCTTCTTCAGTAATGCCCAACCTTTTATTTTTTCACGCATTACCAATGCATACACAAGTAAGCAAACCGGCGCCAGCACATACAAATGAAATAATGACTGTTTCACCAGCTGTGAAAATGCCAAAAAGATAGTAAAGAAAATAAAATCTTTCATCGCCCTGCTGTTTGCATAGCGCCATAAAAAATACATTGTTGCCAGTAAAAAGAAAACAGAATAGGTATCGGTTGTAACCAATATGGCATTGGCCATATTATTAGGACAACAAACAAACAGGAACGCAGAAAATAATCCGGCATTAATACCATACAGGTCCCTGCTCCACACAAATACAAGTATTATGATCAATACCGAAAATAACAGGGTCAGGTATCTTCCTTTTACGATATCACTTACGCCCCCGTCATCTTTTTTTAAATTTTTTGAAAACAGCTGTTCAACCGCACGGGGTAAGGCATTAAGTGCCGAGATGGGCATTTTACTGTTATCATTTTCCGGGTCAACCCGTGCAGGCCTGCCTTTCAGTATACGGATACCATAACTGAAATGTGCGCCTTCATCAAACGTAACAGATATTGCATTGATGGAACAAATGCCATTTATTAAATAAACAAGTACCAGTAAAAATAAAATGCCATACTTTTTTTTCATGAATAATGCTTTCCCGCTTTAAGTGTGTATTTTTATTGCTTTATCATACAAATTAAACGATTTTATTATTACCGGGTAATACGGGTTTTATTTACTCACTATGAAGAAAGCGATTATAATCGGAGCGGGCCCAGCAGGTATTACCGCAGCATATGAATTGCTGGAGCATACAGAAATAAAACCGGTGATACTGGAAGCTACAAGAGATATTGGCGGACTGTCGCAAACCGTTAATTACAAAGGCAACAGGATCGATATTGGCGGACATCGTTTTTTTTCAAAAAGCAAAAGGGTTATGGACTGGTGGCTCCATATTCTCCCACTGGAGAAAACAAATGAAGAACTGGTGATCAGTTACCAGCATAAAAAAACAATTGTTTCACCAGGTAATACCCTGCCCGCTGCTGAACATGAAAAGATGCTGATCAGGAACAGGCAATCCCGTATTTTATTTTCGGGAAAACTATTCAATTATCCCATTAAATTAAATGTGGAGACCGTCCGTAAACTTGGATTTACCCGTATTGTACGGATAGGTTTCAGTTATTTGTACACAAAAATTTTTCCGGTTAAAGATGAAAAGTCGCTGGAAGATTTTTTTATTAACCGCTTTGGTAAAGAATTATACCAGACCTTTTTTAAAGACTATACCGAAAAAGTATGGGGCATAGCCTGTACAGATATGAGTCCGGAATGGGGCCGCCAGCGCATCAAAAACCTTTCCTTAACCAGTGCATTACTAAATGCGGTAAAGCCAAAAAAGAAGATCAGGGCAGATATTTCACAAACCGGTACAGAAACAAGTTTAATTGAAAAATTCCTGTATCCGGCATTGGGGCCCGGTCAACTCTGGGAGCTCGCTGTTTCTACAATAAAAGCCAAAGATGGCATCATCGCATTTGAAGAAAGGGTAACCCGTATCCATGCATCACAAAACCGCATTAGTTCTATTGTTACCGTAAATGTTGCCGGTGAAGAAAAAAAACACGATGGCGATTATTTTATTTCTTCCATGCCGGTTGTTGACCTGGTAAAAGGGCTTGGCGATATTGTTCCTGCAGCTGTGAAACAGATTGCTGAGGGGCTTGTGTACCGCGACTTTATCATTGTGGGCATCTTAGTAAACAAACTTAAATTAAAAAATAAAGATGGCTCTGCCATAAAGGATAACTGGATATACATTCAGGAAAAAAATGTTAAACTCGGACGGTTGCAGGTTTACAATAACTGGAGTCCGTATATGGTGAATGATAAAAACAGTTTTTGGCTGGGTCTGGAATATTTTTGTAATACAGATGATGCCATCTGGAATAAAACTGATGAGGCTTTAATTGAGCTGGCAAGAGCTGAAATTGCAGCCATCCATATTATTGAGCCCGATAGTTTTTTAGACGCTACTGTTGTACGAATGCCCAAAGCTTATCCTGCTTATACCGGCGCATACGATAAATTTGAGATCATAAGAAATTACACCGATAGTTTTGAAAACCTGTTTTTAGTTGGCCGCAACGGAATGCATAAATACAATAACCAGGATCACTCTATGTTAACTGCCATGCTGGCTGTTGAAAATATTAAGAACGGAATTTCTGATAAAAGCAATATTTGGGGAATAAATGCAGAGGAACTGTATCATGAGGAGTAAGACCTCACTGCGGCGCTCTCCTAAAGTGAGAGGGAGTGTGATTTCGTTGACCTCACCCCAGCCCTCTCCTTGAGGAGAGGGAGTGTGATTTCGTTTCTAATAGAATTTACATTTTAAAAAGTGATCTTCGCTTAGATCTTCTGCATGTCCTCCCCCACGGGGGGAGATAGAGGGGGCTAATCATTCAGTTTCAACACCGCTAAAAATGCCTCCTGTGGTACCTCAACATTTCCAATCTGCTTCATCCGTTTTTTACCTTCTTTCTGTTTTTCCAATAATTTTCTTTTACGGCTTATATCACCACCATAACATTTAGCCGTAACATCCTTACGCATGGCCGAGATGGTTTCCCTGGCAACAACCTTAGCGCCAATGGCAGCCTGTATAGCGATCTGGAACTGCTGCCTTGGTAATAACTCTTTTAATTTTTCACACAATTTTTTTCCAAACTCCTGTGCCCTTGCACGGTGTATCAATGCACTCAATGCATCCACTTTTTCGCCGTTGAGTAAAATATCCATCTTCACAATATCACTCTCCCGGTATTCCATCGGGTGGTAATCAAAACTTGCATAACCACGGGTTATACTTTTTAATTTATCATAAAAGTCAAAAACAATTTCGGTAAGCGGCATTTCAAAGAAAAGCTCCACACGGGTGGGTGTTAAATAATGCTGGTGGGTTAAGATGCCACGCTTGTTAATACAAAGCGTCATGATATTGCCAATGTATTCCGGCTTGGTGATGATCTGCGCTTTAATAAAAGGTTCATCAATATGATCGATCCTTGTTGGGTCGGGCATTTCGGTTGGATTGTTGATCCTGATCACTTCGCCTTTGTTGGTAGTTGCAACAAAGCTTACGTTGGGTACCGTGGTGATCACTGTTTGGTTAAACTCCCTTTCCAAACGCTCCTGAATAATTTCCATGTGCAACATGCCCAAAAATCCGCAACGAAAACCAAAGCCCAGTGCCTGAGAAGTTTCCAGTTCAAACGTAAGTGAAGCATCATTCAGTTGCAGTTTATCCATACAGTCACGAAGCTCTTCAAAATCATCAGTCTCCACCGGGAAGATACCTGCAAACACCATTGGCTTTACATCTTCAAAACCCTGTATGGCTTCGAGTGAAGGATTAACAGTGGTGGTAATGGTATCACCCACTTTCACTTCTTTGGCATTCTTGATACCGGTGATGATATACCCCACATCTCCTGCCGCCACTTCGGGCCGGGGCGCCATACCAAATTTTAAAATACCTACTTCATCGGCACCGTATTCCAGGCCGGTATTGCTGAACTTGATCTTGTCATTCTTTTTAAGTGTACCGTTAAAAACACGGTAATACACAATGATACCACGAAAACTATTATACACACTGTCAAATATCAATGCCTGCAGTGGGGCATTCACATCACCCTTTGGTGCAGGAATACGCTCAATGATGGCGGTCAATATTTCTTCAATGCCGATACCGCTTTTGCCGCTGGCCAACAAGATGTCTGTTGGTTTGCAGCCGACGAGTTCTACGATCTGGTCGGTCACTTCAGGTATCATAGCCCCATCCATATCAATCTTATTAATGACCGGGATGATCTCTAAATTATTATCAATAGCGAGGTATAAGTTGCTGATCGTCTGCGCCTGAATACCCTGGCTGGCATCCACCAAAAGCAGGGCACCTTCGCAGGCGGCAAGGGCACGGCTCACTTCATAACTAAAATCTACGTGGCCGGGAGTATCAATGAGGTTAAGCACATATTCGGTGCCTTTCCAGTTATAATTGATCTGTATGGCGTGGCTCTTAATGGTGATGCCCTTTTCCCTTTCCAGGTCCATATCATCCAGTACCTGTGCCTGCATATCACGCTCGCCAATGGTATGGGTAAATTCCAACAGCCGGTCGGCAAGGGTGCTTTTTCCGTGGTCAATATGGGCAATGATGCAAAAATTTCTGATGTTCTTCATGTACGTCTTTTCCTCTTTTTAAGGGGGCAAAAGTAGATTAAAATGGTGGATTTTGAACGGGGGAACACGGATTACACTGATAAGGTGAATTTACAATGTTAAACTTCACATTTGCTTATCCCTTACATTTGCTGAAAAAAAATTACATTATGAAAAAAATGCTATGCTTCTTAAATGCCGTGTTGTTATTATCTCTGGTAAATGCACAAACATTAACCACGCCGCAACCATCGCCTACACAAACAATAAAGCAAAACTTTAGTTTGGGTTCCATTGAATTAAGTTACAGCCGCCCTGCAAAAAAGGGACGTAAAATAATGGGCGACCTTGTACCCTTTGGAAAAGTATGGCGAACCGGTGCCAATAACGCCACTACCCTTACCTTCAGCGATGATGTAACTATTGGCGGTACCGAAGTAAAAGCAGGTAAATATGGGTTGCTTACTATACCCGATGCAGATAAATGGACCATAATTATAACGAAAGATGTTAACGTAAGCTCGCCAGCCGCCTACAAATCCGAAAACGATGTGGTACGTGTAAAGGCTGATGTGGTTAAAACACCGTTTGCAGTAGAAAACTTCACCATCAATTTTGCCGATATTACCGGCAGCAGTTGCAACGTGGAACTGATGTGGGAGAATACCTATGTTAACTTTGCAGTAACCGCAGGTACCGATGCCAAAGTAATGAAGCAGATAGATAATATCATGAATAAGGACAACAAACCTTATTATAATGCAGCATCTTATTATTATGATAATGGCAAAGACCTGAACCAGGCTTTAAACTGGGTAAACAAAGCTATTGAAACCAATAAGGAAGCATACTGGATGACCTTGCTGAAAGCACGTATACACCTGAAGCTGGGCGATAAAGTAGCCGCTAAAGCAGCAGCTACAACTACTATAGAATTAGCTATAAAAGGTAAAAATGATGATTATGTAAAAATGGCTACCGAACTGATAGCAGGGTTATAATTTAAAAGCATTTATTTGGATTTTTTCCCAGCAACGTCTCTCCTTGAGACTGAGCGTTGGCCGAGGACGTTGCGATGATATGATCAGCAACGTCCCGTGCCGGAGACATTGCTGAAAAAGGACGTTGCGTCAGTTACGAAAAGAAGCCTCCTTTTGTAAACCCGATAGCTATCGGGTCCGCATCTTCTTTTGCCCAGCAACGTATCTCCCCCAACCCATGTGCGTTAGCCAAGGACCTTGCATTTGAGGATGAGTTTACGCAACTTCTATTACCGGAGACATTGATGAAAAATTATTTTTTGGTAGTGGATCAATTTGAAAATACGGCATAAGTCACTTACTATATTTTCCTATTACAATTCTTTGCTGCCATCTGATCAGCCCGAAATATCCCGAAGTTCACAAACCATTTTATTTTTCAGATGGTGCAGCCCCTTTTATTTCAGAGGCTTTAAGAACAATGGTTTGTACAAACAGTATCCTTTTGTCCATAATGGCATCATCGGAATTCATTACAGCCTGTCTTAAAAAATCTCTGTCGTTGCAATTCATACATCCCAAAATGATATGCTCTTTTTTAAAATCCAATTTACCGGTGCTGTCAGATAATACCACCCCGGTATTAACCGAATTACCCCCGTAAAAATCAAAGGCAGCCTCATTCAGCATTCGCAATGAATACATACTCATTCCTGCATGAATGCCGTTTTTCAGGCGCCATATATTTTCTGCTACATTCTTTTCGTATAGCAGGGAACTTTTTGTCATGAGTTGCCCGCCAAAACAGATAAACTTAAGGTCACGGTTATTCACATCGTCGCCCCATAAAAACACGGCCTGCCTGTTGGTATGTGGAAACAAAATGGTACACTTAATAATTTCTTTTTCTGACAGGTAGTAAATATCTTTTCTTACATGCTTATCCCCAAAATAATACCTGAGGTATTCATGCGAATCAAATACAGACAGATCTTCGGCATAGTTGATTTCTTTTGGCCTGGGCAGTTTTGCTTTTCGAACCAGGAATGAATATTCCGTTACAGTATCAACCCGGTTTGAAGATAATGAAACAGTCAGGTCATTTCTTTGATACAATAAGCATTTTGCCTGTAAAGAATCCTCTTGTTCATTACAAAAGAAACCCTCTTTTTGTAAACTGTTTTTAAGTTCCCGGTATTCGGCTGCTGCTGTGGTGGAATAAATAAAATAAACGGCTCCCCTAATACTGAAAAACCTGAATGTTCTTATTATTGGATTGGTTGTTTTTTCCTTTCCGTTGTAATGATATTCGCGGATAATTGTATCGGGCAGATAGGTATTACCAATATAACCAAACCCTTTTTTGGCTACATACCTGTCGATATTTTTAACGGGAACATCAGCTGTTTCTATAAGTGAGGATAAAGTAAGTACCTGCCCGTATGCCGAAGCGAAAAAAAGTATTGCCGGTAAAAAAAGTAAAATCCTTTTCAAAATAAGACAGTTATAAATATCAATACAGTAACAGAACTGATGTTCTTTACTAAAAACATAGCAATTTTTTGATAGGGAGGCGTCTTCAGCAGGATACTGTTAATGTCAGCAGTCGAAATCCGGTTACCGAAAATAATTATTTTAGTTAATACCTGCCCATTTAATTGCTCAATAAAGATTTCAGCTGCAAGCTTGTCAGCTTTTCCTTGCAAAGTCTTTCTTCACCCGGGTTCGCAGATCACAAACCATTTTTAATTTTGCCCTTGTTGGTATTCCTCAGCAGCCCCAAGCCCTAATAGCTGTATTTGGTGACTGCCTGCCGGTAGGTTTAACGGCAGCTATAACAGCGTTAGTTTCACCAACAACCGGCAGTGCTATGAAAATAGCAGAAAGGAAAACGATAAATTAAAACAGTTTCCCATGTTGTTGGTGAGTTTTAAAACTCCACTGTCTCCTTATCTTTTATCACAACAGGATAAAATTGCGTACCCAGCTTCAACTGATAGCTGCCAACAGGCAGCGGTATTTTTTTCGGCATGTTGCCGGAAGTGTATTGCTTTTCTTTTGTATCGTTATAAAGAAGCCAGTTGCCTTCTGATACCACGTTAAGAAAACCCGCCTTCAATCTTGTTTCATGGCCTTTTTGTATGGGCACATTATCTACCGCAACATTGGTAAGTGTAAAGCGATATTGACCAGGGGCAATAGTGTACATTTTATCATTACGGGAAACACTGGCGATAAACTTATTTTCTGTTGGCTGGTAAATAAGAATACTCCTTTCTGCATCTGCCGGAAAATTTATATCGAGCCTTCCCAGCACGCCTTTCATATCTTTTACCGGAGTGATTACCCATTTATCCGTTTCATTGGCATTACCAGATGTTCCATCTCCTGAAGTAGCACCGTAACCATAAGAAGCCATCTGCCCGTTGCTGTTGCCATAGGATGATTGCACAATGGCGAAATCATTTATAGGTTCAGCATTCTGTATATTCATTCCATTTACAGGATCAAGATAGTTTATCTGAATTCCATTTATCGGTTCTATATACACCGGGTCGCCAACTTTTAATGTTTTTGCAATAACAGCAGGAACATTAAATTGAACTATTTTACCGGTTTGTTTATTTTTTGCTCTGATAATGCTTGGTGGCTCAGCGTTATTGACTGTTGGTTTACTTACCGGTTCAGCATTATTTATTTTTGGCGTTACGATGTCGGAGATTGGGTCAGCATTATCTACCTGGATACTGACAATATCGCTTATGGGTGCTGCCGGATTAGCATTAACCATTGGCTTACTCACCGGTTCGGCATTGTTTATTTTTGGCGTTACGATGTCGGAGATTGGGTCAGCATTATCAATTCGCATCGCAATCAAAATACTTGGCGGTTCTGCCTTATCGGGCTGAATAATGGGATAGCTTCTTACAGCCCCGTTGATAGCCGTTATTTTTTTCGATTGTAGGTTGATATGTACCGCATCGCCTTTCCTGATACTTTTAATATCCGGGTTATCTGCTTTAAAGCGGATCAACCGGCCGGTGGTATGGTCGCGGGCAACAACCAGGTTATTTTTGACATCTCTTGCAATGATGCCGCAACAGGGGGTTATATCATTTTGGGCAAAGGCGCCGGTAAACATCCCCCCGATAACTATCGGGGCCAGCAAAGGAAGGAGAAGCTTTTTCATAAACAATTAACTGGTGACAAACGTAAAAGGTACTGTGTTTTTTTTATTATTCCTACGGGTTTATTTCATCTATGGCCCCGAAACGGGTTAATCATTTACCATTATTACAATCAGGATTTTTTACTGACATGAAGAAAATAATATACTTAGTGCTGAATCTTCTTTTAATAAAAAAGCGTTTCTAATTTTATTTTTTCGCAGCAACGTCTCTCCCCTTTTTCCCAGCAACGTCTCTCCCCCAGCCTGTGTGTTAGCTGAGGACGTTGCGTCAGTCAAGAAAAGAAATCTCCTTTTGTAAACACCACATCTTCCATATCCATAAAGTTTGTAACCGGGTAAACTCCCTGCTTCCCAGCAATATAAAATTTTGCAGAACTATGCAGGTATTCAACAGGGCTGGTACAAAGGTTCCATTTCTTTGAACATGGGTTATCATGAATATAATCCAGTTTTTGATTAACAAATTCCCAACTTTTGCATTCTTTCCAGTCAAAAGACAGTTCCCAAACTTCATACAGCTTTTTATTAGCCTTTCGTTTTGCTTCTACATTGTTACTGAGTAGTTGCAATAATGATGTCTCTTCATTTTGCTCTAACCGTTTAATTATTTCATAGGCTATAAATCTTTTGCCATTACCAATTATGGTATTAATGCTTTGGCCGGTTTCAATAAAACTTATAATTACATGTACATGCCTGCCTGCCGGTAGGCAGGGTTGGGCATTATTACATAACCGTTAATGTAATGTCCTTTATTTTTTAAAAGATCAAACCAATTGTAGATAATATCGTAACCTTTTACTTTATCAATCAACGGCAGCCATTGGTGGCAGGTAAATGTTATAAAGAATGTACCGTATGTGTAAGGTATAGTCTGTTTAACTGGCATTGAATAAAGTTAGCACTTTTCAAATAACGCAACGTCCTCAGCTAGCACACAAGCCATGAGAGAGACATTGCTAAGAAGCAAGAATCAATCCTTTCTTACATATACCAGTTGGAAGAAAGGGAATTGATCATTTTTTTCCAGCTACGCTTCCGGCACTGTACATTGCGTAAACGGGCTTTTATAACTCAACTTCCGCTGCCACACACATACGCAACTTAGAGAAGTTTTTCACCAGCAACGTCTCTCCCCCAGCCACTGTATAAGCCGCAGGACCCGCCTGAAAAAAAAGTTACCAGGAACAGTGTATTATGTGAGGTCTAATACTCCACCGTCTCCTTATCTTTTATGGTAAACGGGTAAAACTGTCCTCCCAATTTTACCTGGTAATTGCCAACCGGCAGCGCTATTTTTTTAGGCTTGTCGTAAGTGGTGTATAGTTTCTCTTTTGTATCATTATACAAATAAAAACCGCCTTCAGAAACCACGTTCAGGAAACCCATCTTTATCCTTGTTTCATGGCCTTTTTGTATGGGCACATTGTCAACCGGAACATCAGTAATTAAAAAGCGGTACTCACCCGGGGATATAGTGAAAGTTTTTTCATTACTGCCAACACTGCCCATGTATTTATTATCTGCCGGCTGGTAATAAAGGATCCACCTGTCCACACCTGCCGGATAATTTATATTCAGCCTGCCCAAAACACCTTTCATAGCTGAAACAGCAGTTATGACCCATTTATCTGTTTCATTTGCATTACCAGATGTTCCATCTCCTGAAGTAGCGGGATAACCGTAACTATTCATTTGTCCGTTGCTGCTAGCATAAGATGATTGAACAATGGCCATGCCCGTAGATGCATCCATGCTTACCGCCTGCCCGGTTTTTAAAGTAGCAGCTATTTGCTTTGGTACACGGATATTGGAACTTTGATTGGTCATATTATTCATTATATTAACCATAGCACAACAGGGAGCAAGCGGATCAGGCTCTATGCTGACAATGCCACAACAGGGATCTAACGGATCAGGCCGAACAGTAACATACATTCTGTTTGCCCCGCTGATGGCAGTAACTTTCCCCGATGAAATGTTTACGGCATCTTTCAGGTTAATTGCCTTCATATCCAGGGCATCTGCCCTGAACTGGTAAAGCCGGCCGGTGGTATTGTCCCGTGCTACAACAAGATTTTTTTTGATATCTTTTGCAATAATACCGCAACAGGGAGCCGCTTCATTTTGAGCAAAGGCGCCGGTAAACATCCCCCCGATAGCTATCGGGGCCAGCAAAGGAAGTAGGAGCTTTTTCATAAACAATAAATTGGTGATAAACATAAAAGGTACAGTGTTTTTTTTATTATTCCTATGGGTTTATTTCATTGATGTACCGCTAACGGGCTGATCATTAACCAACATACCAATCAGGATTTATACTTACCAGAAGAAAAAATCATACTTAGTGCTGAATCAGCTTTTAATAAAAAAGCAATTGCCGTTTTATTTAACCGCATATATTTCCAATAAACTTTTATTTTTATCTTCAGGCTTAATTATGGCCGCCCGGCCATAAAAATATTGCTTCCTTAAATTGTTAGACAAACAATCCAATTTTTTTAACAATTAACTGCCCTTTTCACTTAACTTTTTGTCCACTTCAGTGTTATATTCGCGGAATATTTTTTTTAATACATTTTTGCATGTCACAAAACAACCAACCCAAATGAGTGGATCATTTAAAAAAATTTTTACCGGTTTCTGCCTGTTTGCATGTACATTCTCTACTGTTGTGGCACAACAAAAATTTACGGTCAGTGGCATTATAAAAGACATTCAATCCGGCGAAACCCTGATTGGAGCCACATTACGTGTTGAAGAAAAAGTAAATGTGGGTGTTTCGGCAAATGAATATGGCTTTTATTCCATTTCATTACCCAAAGGGAAATACATATTAAAGGTTACTTATGTTGGCTATGTTGAACAGGTACTGGATATAGTATTGGACAGTTCGGTAGTTATTGATTGGAAACTTGATTATAAAAATACCCTGGAAACTGTTGTCATTTCTTCTAAAAAGAAGGATAACAATCTTACCAAAGCTGCTATGGGTACCGAAACCCTGAATATGAAAGATATTGCCAAAGTACCCGTAATTTTTGGTGAAAAAGATTTATTAAAAACCATACAATTGTTGCCTGGTATAAAATCTGCAGGAGAAGGCAATAGCGGATTTTATGTAAGAGGAGGCGCTGCCGATCAAAATTTAATTTTATTGGACGAAGCCCCGGTTTATAATGCCTCTCACCTATTGGGCTTTTTCAGCACATTTAACAGTGATGCCATTAAAGATGCCACCATCATCAAAGGAAACAGCCCGGCACAATACGGAGGCCGCTTAGCTTCGGTGCTGGATGTAAAAATGAAAGAAGGAAATAATAAAGCTTATAATGTTAGCGGCGGACTGGGCACTATCAGCAGCAGGTTAAGTGTGGAAGGGCCAATACAAAAAGATAAATCTTCTTTTATCATTTCGGGCAGGCGTACTTATGCAGATGTATTCTTAAAAGCATCCCCCAATTTAAAAGATAATATCTTATATTTTTACGACCTGAACGCAAAGGCCAATTACAGGATCAACAATAAAAACAGGATTTTTCTTTCGGGTTATTTCGGGAGAGATGTACTGGGTTTTGGAAATAATTTTGGAATTGACTGGGGAAATAAAACCGGTACGCTCAGGTGGAACAGTATTGTGAGTTCCAGATTATTTTCCAACACTTCCCTTATTTACAGTGATTACGAATACGATGTAAAAATAAAAAGTGGTGTAACAGATTTTAACATCAACTCCAATATAAAAGACTGGAACCTGAAGCAGGATTTCACGTACTATCTTAATCCAAAAAACTCAATGCGCTTTGGTGTACAGGCTATTCACCATACCATTACACCAACCATTTTTACCGGCACTGTAAATAATACGGAAACCAAAACAGGACGCAGATCTTTGGAAAATGCCCTGTATGTTAACAATAATTATAAAGCTACTGAAAAGCTTACGGTTGATTATGGATTGAGATTTTCGGCATACAGTATTTTGGGCGGTGATACTTACAATATTTATAACAAAGGGGTAAAAACGGATAGTGTTGTTTTGGCATCAGGTAAAGCGGGCAAAACTTATTATAACCTGGAGCCAAGGTTTACATTTAACTATCGTTTAAATGAGGTAAGCAGTTTAAAAGCAGGTTATGCCCGCAATACCCAACACCTGCACGTGCTCAGTAATTCCACCTCTTCGAACCCTACTGACCAGTGGATAGGAAATTCGTACAACATAAAACCGGAAATAGCCGACCAGTATAGCCTGGGTTATTCAAGAAATTTTAAAGACAACCAATTCGAATTCGGAGCCGAAGTGTATTATAAAAATATGAAAAACCAGATTGATTATAAAGATGGTGCCGATATTAATACGGCACCCGATGTTGAAAGTGAATTACTGTACGGAAAAGGAAGGGCCTATGGTTTAGAAATGATTGTAAAAAAGAAATCGGGCAAACTTACCGGGTGGGTTAGTTATACTTTATCAAAAACCGAGCGTTTAATTGAAGGCATAAATAACAACAATTGGTATAATGCAAAGCAAGACCGTACGCATGACCTGTCTGTTGTTGGCATATACCAGCTTTCAAAAAAATGGACCCTGTCCGGTGTATTTATTTATAATACAGGCAATGCGGTAACATTCCCAACCGGTAAATATCAAATTGGCGGCGAAACTGTATTTCAGTACTCCAATAGAAATGCCAACCGTATGCCGGCCAATCACCGGTTTGATATAAGTGCAACTTATGAAAACACAAAAAAGAAACGTGTTCAGGGCTCATGGAATTTTAGTTTGTACAATGTATATGGCCGTGAAAACGCCTATACCATTACTTTTGAAGATGACCCCAATGATGCCAGTAAAACACAGGCAAATCAAACCTCTTTATTCAGGTGGGTACCCAGTATTACGTACAATTTTAAATTTTAAAGAATAAGTAAACATAAAAAATTATACCATGAGAATAATTATCAACCTGGTAATACTGGTCATCCTGTTTTCCAGTTGCGAAAAAGTAGTACAACTTGACCTGAGTAATAATGAAGACAAATTGGTAGTAGAAGGAAGTATTACAAATCAGCCCGGCCCCTATTTCATCATTCTTACCAGGTCAGTGAACTTTAATGATCCAAGTACATACCCGGCCGTTTCAAATGCTTTGGTTGTAATTACCGACAATACAGGCCAAAGGGATACACTTACCTATATCAGTAATGCAACATATAAAACAAATAACCTGCAGGGGGTTGAAGGAAGAACTTACAGCTTACATATTGTATCAGACGGGAAAGATTATACTGCCCAAAGTACGATGCCGGCACAAGTAAATTTAGACAGTCTCCGGGTAAATGTTTTCCTGTTCAATGGAGAAAACCAGATCAATATAATCCCTGTTTATAAAGATCCGCAGGCTACCGGTAATAATTATTTTTTTAAACAAACAGTTAATGGCAAACTGGATAAAACCTATTATGCCTTTAACGACAACCTGAATAATGGCCAATCCAGCCAACGCCCTTTACGTAGCAATGATATAGATCTGGAATTAAAGAGTGGCGATGTTGTACAAATTGAAATGCAGTGTGTAGATCTAAATGTATACACCTATTATTTTGCCTTAAGTCAGGAAAGTGCTGGCGGCTTAGGAGGTGGCTCAACACCTGCCAATCCTCCAAACAATATTACTGGTAATGCACTTGGTATTTTTTCGGCACATACTTCACAAACAAAAACTATTATTATTCCATAGCTGAATCAGATCTTCTCACGAATGCATATTTCTTACAAATTATTTTCATTTGTGCGATGCCGGGAATAAGAAAAAAAATATCCCGGGATGAATATACCCCGGGATATATTTTTTTAATGAGCCCTATTATTGTGGTGAGCTGAGGTCCTTACGTAATCGCATGATATAAACCTGCCGGCTTTCCACATTGGCATTGTTATCCATTACTTTTCCACGGGCATCCCATGCATCCTGCCCATAATCTTTTACATAAGCATCTTTAAATGCGTTGGGTGCCATGGTATTCGGGCCATAATAATCAGCTTCCAGTTCTTTAAACCCGTCTTTTAAATTTCGTACCGAAACCCTTACCGGGTCGGAACCTGACCATAGTTGGGTATATATATTTGAACTAAAGCGCCAGGTTGGGTTTATTTTAGCCGTGATCAAAGCTCCCCTTCTGGATTCTCTTACTGTCTCGGTCATCATTGTAGATTTTACATGGGTAACGGTAACCAGGAATTTGTCTGCTACCACTTTACCGTTAAGGCTTGCCGTATCATCCCAGCGGTAAGTACCGTTCATTCTTTTATCTTCCAGCATGGGAAAATAATTTTTGTCAAGGTCCGGGCCATGTTCTTTTGCCATGGGTTTTTCTGTATCCATATCAGCATAAGATATCGGGCCTTCAACAATCTGGTAATACCCAGCCCATTCACCACTCATTATTTCATACACATTCCTTTTATCGGCAGTGTTATGAAATTTAGCCAGGTGAGTTTTCCAGCCGGCCTCAAAAGCCGCCTTTTGCCCTGCCTTGGGTTTAACAATGTTTACAGTGTAAAGGGTCTTGCCCTGCCCGTTTGCGATGAAAGCAACTGCCAAAAACAGCCAGACGAAAATTGTTTTTTTCATTTTTTTAGTTTTAGTTAATAATATATAATATTCATGGGCAGGCTGTTCAGGTAGGGAGTAAAAGTTGTTCAATTGCAATAGAACAATCAAGATAGTTGTCAAAGGGAGGAAATGGAAAGCTGAAAGTAAATATTAAAATATGAAAATGCAAACATTATTTTTATTCTCTCCATCACTATTGTATTTTCACTTCAGTAAGCCTGCTAACGTAGCCGTTTACATCCTTTCCGGATTTTCCTGATCAAGGTTCCGTTGCTCCTTACCCGAAATCGCAAAACAAAAATTATTGATGAGAATGGAACTATTAAGTAAATCATTTATACCTGTAAACCGGCCTTGTAAGGCAGGTAGGGCCACCTCCTCCTTTTACACTGATATCTTCTCCCTTGTATACTATTACTTTGCAACCGGCATCTTGCAAAGCTTTTTTTGTTTTAGGATTGCCCTCCACCATCAAACAAACACGGGGCGCCATCGCCAGTACATTGCAGCCCATCGAATCAAATTCAGCATCAGGAACTTCTATCAATTGATACCCTTTATGTACTAAATAATTTCTAAAAGTAACAGGCATTAAAGGACTATATACTACTGCAAGATCCGTATCAACAGGACTCAAAATGGACATCAGGTGAAACACATCATCAGGGCCCTTATAATGTGGTAATGGAACAGTAATCACCAGTACGCCTAATGGCTGCAGCAATGCCGTTAACTGCCTGATGCCTTCTTCATTAGTACGGTAGGTATGCCCAACTGCCAGTGTATGTTCATCAAGCCAGGCAACATCTCCTCCTTCTAAAGTGCCGGGTGTGGTAATGCTGCCCAGTATTGCAATCCCATTTTTTTCAAATGCATTTTTTAATGCCGAAGGTTCATTTTTTCTGGCGGCCTTACCCATATTGCAAATGATCATTCCTCCATCCGTAGCAATGGCAGCATCACGGCAATAAATGGAATCCATGTTCACAAGGTCATCCTGTGGCAACGCTAACAGTTCAGCACCCTGGTGCTGTAAAATGGATTCAAAAATTTTATACTCCTCCATTGCGGTATTAAGACCGGGCCTACCCAGGTAGTTTAACTGTTTCCAGTACTGTTCAATATGTGCATCACTGATAAAAGCCTGCTGCACATTTTTGATGAACAGGGATTTTATTTTTCCAACTTCAGAATGACAGGTGGTTTTCATTTCACAATTTTTGGTATCACTATTTTAGTAAGATCATTTTTGTCTTTTATTTTTCCAAAGCATCCAAATATAAAAAGGGATACCGGACATCAGCAGTATAAAACCAAAATAAACGGTCTCCTGCCCGGCACCTGCAACTATCCACAATGAAAATAAAAAAGCCATTGATGCCAGGGCGATCGCCTGAAGCCAGCTTCCTTTAAAATATTTTTTTTCTACCTTGATAACAATATAAGCTGCAGTAGAAAAAAGATAAGGTACCAGTACCGTTAGTGTTGACAGAAGAATTAAAAATTTAAACTGGTCAGCAAGGCCTTTCGTGTAATTCATGGTCATCAGTAAAGACACCAGCACACTACCGATGATGATACCCAAAGCGGGCACCCCTTTTTTATTCTGCTTACTGAATACAGGCGGAAACAGGCGGTCTTTTGAAATAGCATAAGGCACCTGGCCCTGTATGAGTATAAAGCCATTTAATGCCCCCAAGGCTGCAATGGCCACGCCGGCACTTACCAGGTAACTGGCACCATTACCCCAAATTATAACGGCTGCATCTGCAAAAGGGGTGACCGAATGTTGTAATTCTTTTGCAGGTATCATGCCCATAACACTAATGCTGCTTACAATATAAATGATGGTCGCAATCAATGTACCGAGCATGGTGGCACGGGAAATTGTTTTTTCAGGATGGGCAACACTGCCTGATGGTATGGTGGCACACTCTATACCCAGGAATGCAAAAAAGGTTAACGTGGTAGTGGCTGTGAGGGCAGTAAGATCAGAAGTACCACTTGCATTAAATGGAATAAAATTTTTAAGCTGTATAAAAAATAATCCGCCAACAGCAATGGCCAGCAATGGAATTATTTTTAAAATAGTGGTTATTAACTGAAACTTTCCGGATGTTACAATGCCCCTGGTATTTACCCAGGTAAGAAACCAAATGGTACCGAGGCCTGTTAGCACTGCAGCAACTGCATTATTGACAAGTACCGGAAAAAAAGTACTCAATGCACTCACTAAAGCTACGGCGATGGCTGCATTGGTGGTCCAGGTAGAAATGAGGTAACCCCAAGCCACCAGGAAGCCGGCAAAATCTCCCAACCCTTCCCTTGTGTAGGCATAAGGCCCACCATCTGCGGTTGGCATCAGTTTACTGAGGTGACTGAAAATTTTTGCGAGTAAAAAAGCACCAATTGAAGAAAATATCCAGCCTAATAAACTGATACTGCCATAAGCCGCTAATGCGGCAGGCATTAAAAAAACACCGGCGCCTATCATATTACCGGTGACAAGCGAAGTGCTAGTCCATAAGCCTAATTTATTTTGTTGCAAAGCTGGTTCTGACAAAGGCAGTAGTTTTTTAATAACAGCGTCAAGATACGATTTTAAAATTATTATAACGCCTCCCCTTACTGGTCTCTGTTCGTGCCTGCAGTAACCAAAATTATTAATAACAAAACAGGGTACGTTTAAATGCAGAACCCTGTTATTAATGCAGTTAACCGGATTTACCTGACAATTTCTTTCAACACTTTTGGATCACCATCAATTTTATCGGAATAAGTAAGGCCGAGTATACTGCATACTAATGGATAGACATGTATATTTTCAAAAGAGCGAATTGTTTTTCCTTTTTTTATCTGCGGGCCCCAGGCATAAAAAACGGCATGCATTTCTTTTATTGCAGGATCAAATCCATGTGCCCCCGGCGAGATCCGATTGTTGAAACTGCTTAATACTTTCGGGTATACAGGGACTACAAAAATATCGCCGATACGGTCAAACCGGTCATCAGTTTCAGCAAAGTGCCATCGGGCAGGAATATTTTTTCGCATGTAAACTTTAAAATATTTTTCCTGCTTTTTTAAAGTTTTATAAGCGGGTTGAATATCGGCAGCATTTTTAGCATACAGGTGGAGGCTGGTATTGCCACCCTGCATAATAAAACGGGCGGTATCTATCATTGTTGCAATATTGATACGGGTTATGGTATCAACATTGGCCATGCCATGATCGGCCAGGAAAATATAGTTTACCGGTAAACCCAGTGCATTTACCTTTTTCGTCAATGTGGCAATTGCATTATCTACAAACTGAACCGCAGCCTTGGTTTGGGGTGCATCGGGTCCGAACATATGCCCTTCATGATCTACATTACTTATATAAAAAGTAATTAAGTGGGGCCTTATGTCTTCAGGGAGTTTTAACCAGTCAATAACTTTATCAATGCGGTAATTGATATCGGTATTATCGCCGAATTTATACCAGTAGGAAGGATATGTTTTTTGTATCGCAGCTTCCGTCCCCACAAAATAATACGACGCACTCAACATACCCTGTTGTTCGGCTAAAACCCATAAAGGAGTTCCACCATACCAGGTACCGTCTTCAACCGTTGTTCGGTTGGAAATGCTGTAAGTTGCTTTCCGGTTTCTGTCGTAAAACCGGTTATATACCAATCCGTGATGTGAAGGATACAAACCCGTTGCAATGGTATAATGATTAGGAAAGGTTACACTTGGAAAAGAAGGGATCATACTTTTTGCCTTTACCCCGCTTTGGCAAAGTTGCAATAAATTTACTGCATTGTGTTTCTCTGCATAGTCATACCGGAAGCCATCGGCTGAAATAAGAATTAGATAGGGTTTATTTAATTGTGCAGCTGCATTTTTCCTTCCGGCAACTATTTGCTGAATGGTATCCTGTGCATGTAAAGCTTCAGCAAAAACAAAAAAATGTAAAATGATAATAATTTTTTGCATTAGACCATGAAATTAAATGTTGCACAAACTATATTGCAAATTTATTAAATCATTTACGGTAACCCGTTACATATTTACCAACATGTTTTGACTTTGTACAACTTTACAGCGCTTTGCTTATGTTTTTGTATCAGTGCATCAAAACGAAAAATATTACTTAAGAAAAAAACTGAATACATGATCCTTTTTAAAATAATAGGGTATTAATATCTCTATATTGCCTGTATGCATGCGGTAGGTTTTTTCACAAAGCTTTATTGCCCCGCTACGCCAACTGCTTATCTGCGATTATTTATGTTGCCTGCCATATTGTAATATAATCTCCGGGTACCATACCTTATTTGAAACACATCCCGGTAACTGTTATTTAGTTAGGACTCCCTTGCCATTAAAAAAAGAGCCTTTAAATAAATATGAAAAGGTAATATTATTATAACGGGATAAATCACTAATTTCATTATCCTGATCTGGCTACATGCTTTACTTATATAACCTGAATGGCATGAAAGAAATAATAAACTGTGCTACATATGCTGAAGGCAAACGGATCGCTGATATAAACCTCAGCGAGGTACACCAGGTTTTACAAAAAAATGATCAGTTTGTCTGGATCGGTTTGCACGAACCATCAGAAGGAGTTTTAAGCCAGGTACAGCAGGAATTTAAACTACATGAGCTGGCTGTTGAAGATGCACACCTGGCTCACCAGCGGCCAAAGGTGGAACAGTATGCCGATTCGATATTTGTTGTGCTGCGTACCGCACAAATGAACCAGGAACATCATATTGAATTTGGCGAAACACATTTTTTTGTTGGTGATAACTTTATCGTTGTGGTGCGGCATGGTTCCAATGTACCTTATACCGAGGTAAGGTCCCGCTGCGAATCAACACCCGAACTGATGAAAAAAGGTCAGGGATTTGTATTATATGCTGTTATGGATTTTATTGTTGACCGCTATTTTCCTGTTGTACATGAACTGGAACTGGAACTGGAATCCATAGAAACAAAAATTTTCAAAGAAAAACCCAGCCGCGAAACAACGGAACAGATCTATGACCTGAAAAGGGAATTGCTGGAAGTAAAACGGGCCGTATCTCCCCTGGTTGATATTTGTAACCGGCTTATGCGTTTTGATATCAAATGTATTTCTGCAGAAACAAGGCCCTACTTCAGGGATGTGTATGACCATGTGATACGCATCAATGAAATGGTTGATAATACCCGTGAACTGCTGAACAGTGCTATGGAAGCAAATTTTTCGCTTATCACTATTGCACAAAGCGACATATCAAAAAAATTTGGCGGATGGGCTGCCATCATTGCAGTTCCCACGATGGTGGCGGGTTTTTATGGCATGAATTTTAAATTTATGCCCGAGCTTCAGTGGCATTATGGATATTATGTGGTTATTTTTATAACCATTTCTATTTGTACTACCCTTTATTTTTTCTTTAGAAAATCAGGTTGGCTATAAAACCCGGCCTCTCTCCTGTTACTTTCTCCACTAACAAAAATTTTCAAAACATAAATTAGTTTGCAGGGTAATAGGAATAAAAAAATATAGTTGCCTTTTTTCTGTTCTTCCAATGCCCAAAGCACACTGAATGCTGATGTTAGTGGCTGGCTGCTGTGCAGGAAGATCTTATGGAAGCTATAAAATAAATGCCGGATACCGGGTTGTTGCTGAATATTTATTCCTGTTATTTTGAGCCCCGATACAAAATCACAACTGCGAAATTTTAAAGGCTGTCAAAAATAAAAAACAGAAACACTGCACGGGTGTGAATAAAAATGATCCCTGCAAAGTTCATTCTTAATTTTATTTGTATTAATATAGTGTGTCGATTAATTAAAAAATTACCAAACCGACTGCGATTAGCTTTCATCTTAATCACTAAACCTATTATTATGAGAAATGTATTTTCCCTGAAAAAAATGACTGCGTTACTTTATGCTGTACTGCTTACGGCTGTTGCCAATGCACAGGTTACCACTGCCACCATAACCGGTGAAGTGAAAAATAATAAAGCCCAGGCAATTGCCGGAGCTTCGGTTACTATCGAATATCCCGAGGCGGGGATCAGGCAAACCATCATCACCCGTAGCGATGGCCGCTTTACTGTGCCAAACCTGAGGGTTGGCGGACCCTATAAAGTAACTGTAACCAATGTAGGTTACCAGACTGCTGTTACCGAAAACATCATGCTTGACCTGGGACTGAATAATTCAATTGATTTTTCTTTACGTGAAGCCGGAAAAGAACTGGAAAATGTTACAGTAAAAACAAGTTCCAGGTTAATTGATGAAAGAAAAACCGGAGCATCAACAAATATCAATAACAGGCTTATAAGAACACTCCCGACCATTTCCCGTTCTGCTGATGATTATTTACGGCTCACCCCATCAGCATCTGCAAACTATAATGGTATTTCTTTTGCTGGCCGCAACGGGCAATACAATAACTTTTCATTAGACGGAGCTGTATTCAATAATCCATTCGGACTTGATGCCCCTACTCCCGGCGGACAAACAGGTGCACAACCCATTTCACTGGATGCTATTGACCAGATACAGGTTAATATTGCTCCTTATGATGTTACCCAGGCTGGCTTTACAGGAGCCGGTGTAAATACAGTAACCAAATCAGGTACTAATAAATTCAGCGGTACTATTTATGGTTTTTTCAGAAATGACGGGCTTACCGGAAAAAAAGTAGAGAAAGTAAAGCAACCCATAACTGATCTCAGCCAGGTACAGGCTGGTTTTGCTTTAGGTGGTGCAATGATCAAAAACAAGTTGTATTATTTTATAAGTTTTGAAACAGAACAACGCCGTGATGCTGCCAGCAGCTATGAAGCAAGGAACGCAGGTAATGTAGGAAAAACTTCTACTTCAAGGGTATTGGAAACAGACCTGCAGTCTGTACGCACCATCCTGAAAAACAGGTTTGGTTATGAAACCGGCGAATACCAGGGATTCAGTCATAAACAAATAAATTATAAATGGCTGTACAAAATGGATTGGAATATAAATTCCATTCACAAACTATCATTTACCTACAATGGCCTCGACGCTAAAAAAGAAAAGCCGGCCCATCCAAGTGCCATAGGCCGCAGGGGACCCGATTACACTACCCTGCAATTCCGCAATTCGGGTTATGAGATCGTAAACAAACTACAATCTTTCAGTACTGAATTAAAATCGAATTTTAATGGTAAATACGCCAATAAACTCAGGCTGGTGTACACCAGTTTCAGGGATAAAAGAAATCCATTCTCAGTACCTTTTCCCGTTGTTAATATTTCAAAATTCGGATCCCGGTATATCGTAGCAGGGCACGAGCCCTTTTCTATTTACAATCGTTTAAACCAGGATGCATTTCAGGGTACCAATGATTTCAATGTTTATTTGAAGAACCATACCCTTACCGCAGGTGTATCTTATGAATCATTTAAGTTTGCCAATTCTTTTAATCTTACTGGCTATGGCCCTACTTTATTTGGAGATATTGATATACAAACTTTTAAAGATTCTGTTCCGGTAGGTGGAAATGTTGTATTCGGTTTCTACCCGCTTGATGTTGATGTAAACTATGCACGTAACAGGGCTATAGCCGATAAATGGACCTGGTATTATGTAACCGTTGCTCAATTATCGGGATACCTGCAAGACGAATGGCAGGCTACCAAAAATCTTAAAATAACTCTAGGCTTGCGTATTGACAAGCCATTGTATAACAATGCCAGTTTCAGAAGCCCGGATTTTAATAATGACGGAACATTTAAGGGTACTTATACCGAAGGCAGTCCAACAATTCAAAACAACGATAACCTTACTTTATTTGATGCAGATGGAAGGCCCGTCAGCAACGGAGCAGGTAAAGAACTTGATAATGCTAAGTTACCCAGCGGTAAACCACTTTTTTCACCGAGGCTTGGTTTTAACTGGAATGTGAAAGGCGACAGGTCGATACAGGTAAGAGGTGGTACCGGATTATTTACCGGTCGTTTTCCTTTTGTATGGATCGGCAACCACCTGGGTAATCCTTTCAGCTTCTTTTATAATGCAACCGACAGGAAATTTAAATGGCCACAGGTATGGAGAACTAACCTGGGTACTGATTTCAGGATACCTACCGGTACCGTTTTTTCAGTGGATCTGTCTTATACAAAAGATGTGAATGCAATGATCGTCCGTAATTATAAATTAGGAACCCCAACAGGAACCTTAAATTCCGGTACGGGCGACAAGCGTAAATTTTATAATGCTGGCGACCAGGGAACTGCCAATGCTTATATTTTCACCAACGATAAAGATGGTTACCAGTTTAATGCAAGTTTACAGGCAACACATAATTTTAAAAGTGGATTGTTCCTGATGATCGGATATAATTATCTAAAAGCTGAAGACGTTAGTTCTATTTCTGCAGAAATATCCAGTGATGCTTTTGACAGGAACCCCATTTTAAACAATGCCAGCAAACCTGAACTTTCGCCATCTTTATATGGTAATACACATCGATTTATTTTAGCAGCATCAAAGAAATTTGAATACGGAAGTAATAAGCGGATGGCCACTACGGTTTCATTATTTGGCAGCTGGAGCAGCGGAAACCGTTATGCTTATGTTTATGGTGGTGATATTAATAATGATGGTACCGGCACCAACGACCTCATGTATGTTCCTACCAATGCAGAGATCGGTATCATGAGCTTTGCTCCCTTCACCGATGTGAATGGCAATATACTAAATGCAGCTGCACAGCGAATTGCATTAAATAATTTTATTGGACAGGATTCTTATTTAAGCAAAAGAAGAGGCAGTTACACCGAAAAATATGGTGCCGTATCACCGGGTTTCAGCCAGGTAGACCTGAGGTTGTTACAGGACTTAAAAGTAAAAGTTGGAAAATCATGGAATACGGTTCAGTTCAGTATAGATGTTCAAAACCTGGGTAACATGTTAAGCAGTAACTGGGGTGTACGCAAAAATGCAACAAATACCGGCTATTACCAACCGTTATCTGTTGGTCTTGCAGGAAATGTTCCCACTTACCAGTTTGACCCTTCACAAACTTCAACATTTACGTCCAGCCCTGAATTAATTTCACGCTGGCAGATGCAATTAGGTATACGTTATATTTTTTAATTGACCGATATTAACTAAGATAGCCACTTTTAAAAAGTGGCTATCTTAATTTTGTGTCTTTACTTTTGTTTCCGGTTTAGAAAATAAAGCTGTTTTATCATATCTATTTAACCTGAAGCAAATAAGTATTTGCTCATTTTATTTTACCAGGTAAAAAATTTTAAGTCAGCATCAGTGCCAGTGGCAGGGAGTTATCGCCTAAAGGTATGCATTCAATTCTTATTCATCCCCATCACTCCACTTCAACAATCAATTCAATTTCGATGCACATGCCCCCGGGTAAACTATTCATGCCAACTGCACTGCGTGCATGTTTTCCATTTTCTGCAAATACAGCAACCATCAGATCAGAAAAACCATTCATTACTTTTGGCTGATCGGTAAACTGGCCGGTACTGTTAACCATTCCCAATACTTTTATAATACGTTTCACTTTATGTAAATCGCCCACAGCGTCTTTTATTGTTGCCAGGATATTTATGCCGGTCTGACGGGCAGCGGCATAGCCTTCTTCAATTGTAAGATCTTTACCCAGTTTACCGGTAATATAATTGCCATCTGTTTTTTGAGGGCCATGACCCGAAAGATAAATCAGGTTGCCTACCCGTACATATTTTACATAGTTAGCAATGGGTTTGCCTGCAGGGGACAACACAATACCCAGTTGCTGTAATTTTTGTTCGGGTGACTGGCCATAAGCCTGTATACTTACAGCAGCCATAAAAAGAAAAACAAGATATTTTTTCATCATAAAATTATTTAAAGGATTACCATACCAAATATAAATGTCTTTTTCAAAAAAATACCGCCAACATCAGGCTGGATAATTTTATCTTTCATTTTGCAGTATGATTAACAGCATTTGAAGAACAGATATCTTACATACCTTATCTTACTCTTGCAGCTTAGCAGGTGAATCCAGCAGGCTATAGCAAAAAAATCATAGCCGAAACTCAGCTTAAAATTAATGGGTAACCCTCAAAAATGAACAATAATTTATTTATACAGAATTTAATTATCTTTCATAACTATTCTACTGTTGTTTTAAATTTATAAGCATGACATACCGGCAACTATTTCTTTTTTTAATTATAGTATCAACTCTTTTTTCCTGCTCAACTAAAAGGCCGGGAAACCCACGGGTACTGGTTTTTTCCAAAACGGCAGGCTTCCGTCATTCCGCTATTTCAAACGGAAAAGAAGCGATCATAAAACTGGGAAAAGAAAATGGCTTTGAAGTTGATACCACTGAAAATGCAGCTTATTTTACTGAAGACTCTTTAAAAAATTATGCAGCCGTCATATTTTTAAGCACCACCGGAAATGTATTGGATAATTACCAGGAAGCAGCTTTTGAAAGATATATACAGGCCGGCGGCGGTTTTGTGGGCATTCACGCCGCAACGGATACCGAATACGACTGGGGCTGGTATGGCAGATTGGTTGGGGGATATTTTAACGGCCATCCCAGTCAACAGGAAGCTGATCTGATCGTAGTGGACCAAACGCATATCTCTACCAAACACCTTCCGCAACGTTGGCGCAGAAAAGATGAATGGTACAATTTTAAAAAGTTAGATCCTGATTTAAAAGTGCTGATAAAAATTGATGAAAAAAGTTATGAAGGCGGTACTAACGGAGACAGCCACCCCATGGCCTGGTATCATGATTTTGACGGGGGCCGTGCCTGGTATACAGAACTGGGCCATACAGAAGAATCATACAGCGAAGTAAATTACCTTAAACATCTTTTAGGAGGTATTCAATATGCTGTAGGGGACAATAATAAAACTGATTATTCCAAAGCTGTTGCATTGATACCGCCGGATGAAAACCGCTTTACAAAAACAAACCTTGCTCAGGGCAGTTTCTTTGAACCAACAGAAATGACCATCTTGCCCAACCTGGATATATTGGTAACCCAGCGAAGGGGTGAAATCTTAATATATAAGAACAAAGAAAAATTAGTGAAGCAGGCTGGTTTCCTGGATGTATATTTTCAAAAAAAAGATGGCGGAACCGTAGAGGAAGGATTGCTTGGCATTAAAGCAGATCCTGATTTTAAAAAAAATCATTTTATTTATATTTTTTATAGTCCTGCAGATACAGGCGTTAACCGGCTATCGCGGTTTACATTTGAAAACGATACCATTCTCAGGAGTTCGGAAAAAATTATTCTTCAGTTTTATTCTCAACGGGAAATCTGCTGCCATACCGGCGGGTCTATTGATTTTGGCCCCGATGGAAAAACACTTTTTGTTTCCACCGGCGATAATTCCACCCCTTTTGATGAACCCGGTCAGCAATATGTAAATCGTGGTTATGCGCCCCTTGACGACAGGCCCGGGCACGAGCCCTATGATGCAAGGCGCTCATCGGGCAACAGCAATGACCTGCGTGGAAAAATATTAAGGATAAAAATAAAAGACGACGGCACTTATGAAATACCCGAAGGAAATTTATTTGCAAAAGGGACTGCAAATACAAAACCTGAAATTTATGTAATGGGTAACCGTAACCCTTACCGTATTATGGTTGATAAGAAAAACGGTTTTTTATATTGGGGAGAAGTGGGGCCTGACTCAGATACAGACAGTTTAAGTTCAAGGGGCCCTAAAGGATATGATGAATTAAACCAGGCCAGAAGAGCAGGTTTCTTTGGCTGGCCTTTATTTGTTGGCGATAATTATCCTTATTATGATTATGATTATACAACGGGTAAAACCAAATCGAAATTTGATCCGGCAAAACCAATCAATGATTCAAGAAATAATACAGGAATAAAAGAATTGCCTGCTGTACAACCCCCTTTTATCTGGTATCCCTATGGTATATCACCCGATTTCCCACAATTGGGTACAGGTGGAAGAACGGCTATGGCAGGCCCTGTTTACTATACCGATATGTTTGCCGAAGCAACCAGGCTCCCGGATTACTATAATAAAAAATTATTTATTTATGAGTGGATGCGTGGATGGATAAAAGTGGTGAGCATGAAAGAAAATGGTGATTTTGACAAGATGGAACCTTTTATGCAGCATACAAAATTAGCCAGTGTTATTGATATGGAGACCGGTCCCGATGGAAAATTATATTTGCTGGAATATGGTACCGGATGGTTTACAAAAAATCCGGATGCCGGCATATCAAGAATTGATTTTAATGCGGGGAACCGTCCGCCGGTTGTCTCAAATTTTAAAACAGATAAAACAAACGGGGCTTTACCCTTTGCCATAAAGATCAGCGTTGATGCAACAGATCCTGAAAATGATGACCTTACCTATGTTTGGAAATTGGGTAACGGCATAACAAAACAAACAAATGTTCCATCCCTTGTTTATACTTTTGAAAAAGCCGGTGATTATGCTGTTTCGGTAGAAGTTAAGGATAAGCATGATGCCTTTGTTGAAAGTAAAAAATTGTATATCTATGCCGGCAATTCAGAACCCATTGTGAATATTGAAATTAAGGGGAACAGATCATTTTATTTTCCGGGAAAAAATATTGGGTACACGGTTACTATCAGCGATACCGAAGGCGGCGATATTGATACTTCCAACCTGTTTGTTGCTGCAGGTTATTCAAAAAGATCAGCTATGTCAGGCGTATCAGCGGGGCATACAATTTTTACTGATGTCATGACCGGTAAAAATCTTACCCAGGTACTTGATTGTAAATCCTGCCATAAAGAAAATGAAAAATCGATCGGGCCTGCTTTTATGGAGGTGGCTAAAAAGTATGAAAAAGATCCTGCTGCAGTTAATTACCTGGTACAAAAAATACTAAAAGGTGGCGGGGGTGTATGGGGGGTAACGGCCATGGCTGCCCATCCCGACCTGCCGGAAACTGATGCAAAAAAAATGGTAGCCTGGATCAGATCATTGTCTGGCCCGGAAATAAAGAAAAAATCATTACCGGCATCAGGAACCATTAGTACTATATTTAATAAGCCGGTAAAAGATAATGACATACTTACTATTACTGCAAGCTATTCTGATAAAGGAGGCAATAACAGTAAACCATTAACCGGAAGCAATACTTATTCCCTGCGTAATAATAAGTTTTCTTTTTATGAAGTAAAAAATATGAAAAACTTTACAAGCAGTGAAATGGATGGGGCAAAGATCATGGCAGTTCCGCTTATATCCGGTTGGTTTAGTATTGACAGCATTGACCTTACAGGCATTACTTCCGTTTTCCTGATGGCATCCTGGCGATCCATGGTACAAACCGGTTATGCTTTTGAAATAAGGCTTGATGCGCCCGAAGGGCAAATACTTGGTGTGATAAGTTTAGAAGGGGTAAATAAAACCACAGCGGAAGTAAAAAGAATTCTGACTGTTAAATTACAACCCGTAACTGATAGAAAGTTTCACAACCTTTATATTGTAAGTAAACCACTGGGATCAAATAAGCAAAATCCGGCATCATTACAATGGATAGAGTTTTCTGATGTTCATTGACTTTTTCTTTAAATTTTCAGGTATCAGTTTTTATTATGGTAAACGGAAGAAAGAAATTATTAACCTGCCTTGAAAAAAATAAATATAAAAAAGTATGTTTTTTTTCGCATTCCCGGTTTGTGTTATCTTCTGTACAATAACCAGAAAAGCTGAGGCAGTTATCAGGATCAACACTGATCAATATACCCACCACAGGGTATTAGATCAATTTGTAATTATTTTTACCTTACAGTTAAAATCATTACAATGAAATATTTTTTATCAGTACTAATAATAGTTATTTCAACAGCTGGTTTTTTACCCCTGCAGGCACAAAAAGTTTTAAAAGAAGTAGTAACGCTTCAAATGCCTGAAAATGAAGGAAAAAATAGTGCAGCCGTTGTATGGAATCCGGTTACTAAAAAATATTATACAAGTATGGCAGGCAATGCCAGCTATATGATGGGTGTATTTGATGCAAAAGGAACATTACTCCAGGATGATGTGGAGGCCGAATATGATTACCGGGGCTTTTGGTACAACCCCATCAGCAAAAGAATAGAATTCAATTGTTATGCTGAGGATGGCATGGGCCACCTTGTGCTGGATGCCAAGGGAAATATTGAAAGCAAAGTAATCGATAAAACAGGCAAAAACCAGCCCGATGAACAAAGTGTGAGTGTTTTTCACACTACAGGCAAATGTATTATTTACATCAGTGGAAACGGTGTTATCATTAAGTATAATGCTAAAACCGGTGAAGCTATAAGTACCCTTACCACCCTGCATCCCGACAGCAAAACACAAAAAGAAGCAGATGAACTTGATGAAGAGGATGAAGAGGATAGATGGTTGATCAGAAATAATACAAGTGTACAATACACCGGCATTCCCAAAGCCGAACTTGCGATATTGAATGTTGACAACCGCAGCATTGAATTCTATGATCAAAAAACCGGCCTGATGGCCAAGACTGCTTACCGTATACCGGAAGGTATTGAACTACAATTAAGTTTTAATTTTAGTTATACAAATGGGATATGGTGGTTTTTTAACAAAGAAGAAAAAAAATGGGTGGGTTATAAATGATCATATTTGAATAATGCCATTCAGTAGGGCATTTTTAATATAAGTTTTTAAGCAGTAATTACAGTCATAACCTTTCATAAAAAAATCTGCCTCATTAAACTGACATGGCCCTGTAGCAGTTAAATCAGCTGAGTCCCCTGCCACCGGTAACAAAACTGTACACCCGGGGAAAAAGTTTTCGGAGTACGGCACCGGTAATTACAGCCAGGCTGATCAGGCACAATGGTAATACAATAAAAGTAAACATCCGGTAACCGTACCAAAGATTGATCTGCATAAAAATTGCTTTAGTAGCATACACTACAAGCGGTGCATGTAACACATATATCATAAAGGAGAAAGCAGACAGCCAAACAAACCAACTTTTATTCATGCACCATTTAACCAGTGCATTACAACCATACCATGCACAAATCAACCCACTCAGTACAACAAGTTTATGCAGCACTAACAATACAGGTTCAATTCCATTGAATGGTACATTAAAAGCCAGCACTGTTTTAATGATAGAAAGCCCTGTAAAAATGATGACCCAGTATTTTGGCTGAAGCCATTTATTTGGCTCATCAATATTAAAATTTGTTTTCTGCATCCATATACCCAAAGAAAAAAACAACAACCCTTCGCCTTCTATCAATACCAAACCGGCAGTGGCCAGCCACATTAGAAAGGCAATGGAAAAAAAGATCCATTTACCAACCGGGTGCATGATACAGTAACGCAATGCCGGATAGGCCAGGTTATAAATCAGTAAGACCCTGATGAACCATAACTGGTAGGATACCGGAAAAAATATCCACCTTGCCAATACTTCGTACCAATGGTATTGATGTAATAAAACCCTTGTTTCATCTATCTGCATCATACGCGTTTCTGCAACAACATTCCGGCTGTACGGAAAAAATTCCAGAACAAAGCTGAGCAACAAACCCATAGCGCTCCATATTAAATAAGGGTATAACAATGTTTTTACCCTTTTAGCGGACCGCTCCCTGTAAGGTTTATGATCGCCCATGGCAAACAAATAACCCGATATGATAAATAACATCGGTATACGGAAACGGAAAAGCCCATTGGCCAGCCAGTATTCGGTAAATGAAGTGACCGTAAGCGGTTCGCCCGGAATGGTCCATGGTTGAAGATAGCCCTGGTTTAAATTATACCCATGCACAAATACCAGTAAAAACATGGAAATAAAAGCCCAGAACCTGAATTTTTGTGAGTTAAATGCTGATAACATGTACCAAACTGATTTAATAACAATAATAGTAAGAAAAATTAAACTGGATAAAAAAATTAAACCGCATTTAATCATTAATAATTGAATGCTTTTTTACGGCATCTTTTAAATATGGTTTTTACGAAGTAGAATTACTTTTAAAATAAGTATTGAAATTACCTTTATTGGCTTAATTATTGAGAATTGATACCTAAATCCAGTACTATGAGAAGCAAATTCAACTCCATCCTTTTCATTTCTCTTTTTGTTGTTACGGTCTTAGTATCAGTATCGTGCAGCAAGAACAAAACAGAAGACAATATTCTAACACCTCCGGAAGGTGGAGGAAGTCTCTGCAGCGCTACAAAAACAGCTGCAGAAAATATACAATTGTTTCCGGCAGACAACCCCTGGAATAAAGATATTTCAGCATCACTAATTGATCCCTACAACACCCAGATCATTGCAGGTATTTCTTCTCCTGTAATTAAAGCAGATTTTGGAAGTGGTTCGTGGCAGGGCGCTCCCATAGGTATTCCATATATTGTTGTTTGTGGTAACCAGCCCAGGACAGCAATAAACTTTACTGATTATGGAAATGAAAGTGATCCGGGCCCCTACCCGATCCCTTTGAATGCTCCAATAGAAGGAAACGGAAATGGCGACGCACATGTAATTGCAGTGGATGTTGAAAATAAAATGCTCTATGAACTTTTTTATGCAAGGGTAAATGGCAATCAATGGGATGCATCATCCGGGGCTATTTTTAATTTTTCTTCCAATCAAATGCGTCCCGAAACATGGACATCGGCCGATGCCGCAGGTTTACCTATATTTCCGGGACTGGTGCGTTATGACGAAATTATAAAAGGGGAGATAGATCATCCGATCCGCTTTACGCTTACCAGCAATAATGTAAAACCTGCCTATATATATCCTGCACGCCATAAAGTTAACAGCAGCGGCGGATTATACAGCCTTCCTTTTGGAGCCCGGATAAGGCTGAAAGCTAATTTTAATATCAGCAGTTATTCTGCTACTAACCAAATCATACTTCGCGCCATGAAAAAATATGGACTGATTTTAGCCGATATTGGCAGCAACCTGTACATCAGTGGCGCACCCGATGAACGATGGAATAACGATGACCTGCGGGCATTGGGACAAATACATGGTAACGATTTTGAAGTCGTAAAATTCAATAACTGATGCCGCCGGGATTTATTGGTTTCCTTTTATAGTGTTATACTTTTCTTTATTTAACGCATCAATTTTTTTGCGGAAGATTCCCTGCTGAACCTTTGCAGGGACAACCAATTGCATATACCAAAATAAAAAAACCTACTAAATTCATTCCGTGATATGATGACGGTCACTGGTAAATTAATGCTTAATCATAACTTGCACGGGAAGGCACTGATGCCTGGTTACCTGAAAAAAGGATATTCCCGGAAAGTATTGGTGCTGAGATCTTTTTTAAAATATGTAAACCTCCGGTCATGACGATTCAATTTAATTCAGACAACAAATTAACGGTACATGAAAACTTCAAAATCAAATTAACCCATGAGCTTTTAAAAGAATTGAAAAGGTATAGTGAACAGCTTACCCTGCTTAAAGTTCATCTTTCAGATGAGCATGGAAAAGAAAACGTACTGAATAATAAAAGATGTTTGCTTGAAGCACACGTTAAAGGCAGACAATCTATTGTAGTAACAGCCGGCCAAAGCACTCATGAACTTGCCGTGAAAGAAGCAAGTGGCAAATTAAAGTCTGTACTTGAAAAAGTATTTAGTAAGATGCAGCGACATTAAGAACCCGCCTTATTCACAAAGCTTTATGGCATCAGTGGTTTTAGTGCTCATTTGAATTTTAATTATTTTATTTGCTTTATTGTAATACAATATCAACGTACCGTACCTTGTCTGAAATGCATCCCAGGTAAGGTCCTTTATTTTGGGATATCCCAGCGTATTAAACAAACTGCTGCGGGTGGTACCCATCAATTTAGGAATTGATTTGCCTTTAAAGTTTTCCTTTAACTCAATATAATCCCTGTCTGTAAAAAAATAAATACCCTTGTCTTTATAAAAAACACCGGCACATCTTGAGCCGGAATCTTTTTCAACAATTTCAGAGAAACAGGGAAAAGCAGCGCCAATTTCTGTCCAGTTTGATTTTGGGGTTATCTCATTTACACTACCGGCCAGTATATCCACTTCAAAAGGAGGGCATACCGGGGTGGTTTTTAACTGGGCCATACTAAACTGGGCAATACTCAGGCCGGCAAAAAATAAAACAGGGATCTTCATAAAAGCTGATTTTAAATTGTTGTAAATCGTATATAAACTATATTAATAACTACCATATAGCAAATTCCCTGCTAGAAATTAATTAAAATACTTTCCTGCTGTTTTTATTGGCAGGTATTTATAATTTTATACGGGATCCTATATAACAGTAAATAGATACCGGTAGTTGTATCTTTGAATAAAGGCTTTGTATGACTGCTTATGAAATGTTGGTTTATAAAGAAGTAACTGCCTGGCAAAAGCAAATGCTGAAGCGGCCTTCCCTTTTGAATAATCTTTCTAAAAAGATCCAGACAAAGATCAATACCTGGATTCCGGAAAAAGTACACCAGGCTATCACAGCTACCATTAAACAAATGATCCGTGCTGTTTTATTCAGTTCTAAGTACACTACTTCAGATCCCATAATGAATGTAAGCCTTGAAGTACGTGAAGAAACCATTCAGAAAAAAATAGAAAAATACCGAAAAACAGCGGCAGTTGAGGGAGGTATTACCGGAGCAGGTGGATTATTACTTGGCCTGGCCGATTTTCCGATCCTGCTCGGAATTAAATTGCAATTATTGTTTGAGATAGCTGTGTTGTATGGATTTGATGTAGAAGATTATAAAGAAAGAGTTTACCTGCTGCATATTTTTGAACTTGCCTTTTCAAGTGATGTACACCGAAAGAATATTTATCTTAAAATGACGGGTTGGGAAGAGAAAAGTAAAAATTTGCCGGAAGATATAAACCGCTTTGACTGGAGGAATTTTCAGCAGGAATACAGGGATTATATTGACCTTGCAAAACTTGCCCAGCTGGTGCCCGTAATTGGTGCACCAGTTGGGTTACTGGTAAATTACGGGTTAATAAAAAAACTTGGTAACACTGCAATGAATGCATACAGAATGAGATTGCTAAACCCCTAAGACAATTTTTTTATTTCTTAATTTCAGGCATGAAAAATATGAATCCTATTCAGCAATTACTTGGCGAAACTGATATTTACCTGGTAGACCAGATCATGAAAGGGCGGTATGCCCTTACCGATAAAATACTGGATGCGGGCTGTGGTCATGGCAGAAACCTGTACTGGTTTTTACAAAATAATTTCAATTGCTGCGGCATCGACATCAGTGAAGAAGTCATCAGTAATATAAAGACTATTCATACAAATGTACCGGTCGAAAATTTTAAGGTTTCGGCTGTAGAAAATACAACATTTCCTGAAAATCATTTTGACCATATCATCAGCATTGCGGTACTGCATTTTGCAAAAAGTACAGATCAGTTTCATAAGATGTTATCTGAAATGCTGCGTATTGTAAAACCCGGCGGTTCTTTATTCATCCGCATGACATCTGATATTGGTATTGAAAATAAAGTTGTACTGATTGCTGATGGCGTTTATCTTATCCCTGACGGCACCATACGTTTTCTTATAACAAAATCATTATTGTCAGATTGTATACAGCAACATAACCTGTCGTTCTTAGAACCGTTGAAAACAGTTAATGTAAATGATATCCGTTGTATGAGCACGTTGGTTCTTCAAAAAAATTAAATACTTCAAACTTATGAACAAGGTCATTATCCGAAAAGCTGTTTTACGTGATCTGGAAACACTGCTTACATTTGAACAGGGCGTAATTACAGCTGAACGGCCTTTCGACAGTACCCTGAAAACCGGTCCTGTTCATTATTACGATATTGAAAAAATGATAACAGCCAATGATGTTGAATTACTGGTTGCTCAACTGGATGATAAAATAATTGGTTGTGGCTATGCCCGTATCGAAGATGCAAAAACTTACTTAAAGCATCAGCAACATGCTTATCTGGGTTTTATGTATGTTGATCCGGGTTACCGGGGAAAAGGTATAAACAAAATGATAATAGATGCATTGGCAAAATGGTCTGCATCCTTAGATGTTACCGAACTCAGGCTTGATGTTTATATGCCCAATAAAGCAGCCATCAAAGCCTATGAAAAAACAGGGTTTACCGGGCATATGCTAAACATGCGGATGGGGTTGAAATAAATAATTTTTAGTAAGTTCAATTGCCAGTCAATACAGATATGCTTGCTATTCCAAAACTAATTTTCTATTTTTAAATGAAATTTTTTCTGAAATTAAAACGGCTGTTTATGAAACTTCCTTATTTGGTCATAGTTACTATAGCTGCATTTTTTACTGCAGCTGCTTTTCGTTCCGTAATTAAAAAATCCGGTAACCCAAAAACAGTGGCACAATTGATCACTGAAAAGAAAAAATTCAGCATACGCTGTTCCCCATTGTACATCCCATCGGCCAAAGATGATATACCCCTGTTAACAGGCTGGGGCAATTACGGATGGAAAATATCAACCGCATCAGACAGTGCACAGGTATATTTTAACCAGGGTATAAATATGTATTATGCTTTTCACATTATAGAATCAAGGGCATCATTTGATAAGGCAACCAGGTTTGATCCAAATTGTGCCATGGCCTGGTGGGGAAAAGCTTTAGCGTTTGGCCCCAACATCAATGATTTCGTTTACCAGCGCCCTTCCGAAGCTTTTCTATCGGCAGCCAGAGCCAATGAATTAATAGCCGGAACAACGCCTGTGGAAAAAGCATTAATCGAAGCCATGGTTATTCGTTATGTGGAAGACAGTACGGCAGATCAAAGTAAATTGAATATATTATACAGCGAAGCCATGAGCAACGTTTTTAAATCCAATATTAACGACGAAAATGTAAGCGTTTTATTTGCAGATGCATTGATGCTGTTGCACCCATGGGACTTATATAATCATGATTTTACACCTAAAGCATGGACCCCTGAAATCGTTTCAGTATTAAAACACAGCCTGCAATTAAATCCCAAACAACCTGGTGCCCATCATTATTTTATACATGTAGTAGAAGCTTCGGCAAAACCGGAAGATGCCCTAAGCAGTGCTACATTTTTAACTACGGCAATGCCTGATGTATCGCACCTTACACATATGCCCTCGCACATTTATATAAGAACCGGCAACTTTAGCAAAGGCATCAGTGTAAATGATAAAGCCCTGTCGGGATATAAAAAATACCTGCAGTATTTTCCTGCTACAGAAGAAAACAGTTTATTATATGAACTGCACAATGTTCATATGAAACTTAATTGTGCTCAAATGGCCGGTAATTACAAAATGGCCATTGATGCATCAATTGAATTGCAGCAAAAAATACCCGGCTTTTATATTTCTTTTCCGGGATCACTCGGAAACTATGTACAATATATTCATCAGTCACCCTTATTTACACAATTGCGTTTTGGAAAATGGGATGATATACTAAAAGAAAAGGTTGTTGATTCATTATCCTATACCCCGGTTTTGCAATATTTTGCAAAAGGAATAGCATTTGCAAAAAAAGATCAAATAACAAAAGCAAAAGAAGCCCTGGAATTAATGAAAACCAAAATGGATGAACCATCGTTGAAAGAACCATTAGCACCCTTCAATGCTGCGTATGATGGGGCTTTAGTTGCAAAAAATATTTTAGAAGGTATTATTGCTGAAAAGGAGAAAGATTTTAATAATGCAATTGCATATTTTCAGGCGGCAGTTGTTGCTGAAGATAATCTGATATATACAGAGCCAAGAGACTGGCTGTTACCGGCACGGCAATACCTGGGCAATGTAATGGTAATAGCAGGAAAATTCAAAGAAGCGATTGTCGTGTTTAATAAAGACCTTGAGATAAATCCGAATAATGGATGGGCATTAACAGGTTTGGCAAAAAGTTACCAGGGCATAAATAATAAAACAGCATTGGTATCTGTACAAAAACGCCTTAAAACAGCCTGGCTGATAAAAGATATACAAATCGTTTCTGCTGTTTTTTAATAGACTGATAAATTCTAAATTCTTTTATACAGTTAAAAAAGATGTATGCTGTAAATTAAGTCAGGCTAAAATATATTTTTACAGCTTAACCATTTTTTTTCTGAAAAGTACAGCTTTACCATTATCACCGGTCACATAGTATATTCCGGCAGACAGGCTGTTTTTTAAATGTACATGCCTGTTCCCATCCATTAAAAAAAAGGAATCAACTTTCTGCCCTTTAAAGTCAATAATATTAATATAAAGGTTGCTTTCAGCAATTGGCTGATCAATGGTGAGCACATTCCCCTGCAAAGGGTTAGGATAAAATAGTAAATTTAAAATCCCATTGAGCATTGCTGATGAAGTACAGTAATGAATTAAGGAACCTGGTTTAATACTTTTGAGAACCACAACAGATCAACACAAAGCCATGGCGATAGCCGCATCAACAGAGAAAATAAATATTGCCTCATTTTTGGTACAGGCAAAAAATACTTTCATCATAGTTGGAGAAAATGAAACCTTGTTTTAACAGGATTTACCAATTAATGAAACTAAATTAACAGCACATTTTTTTAACGAAACGGGCTACATTTACATCCAAATTAAATAAATAATGAAAAGCATTTCGTTTTCCCTTTTAGCATTATTTTTTGCAGGCATTATAAATGCGCAAACAAACATTAAACTGGAGGAAGTGAGCATGCATATTGGCGACAGTGTTACCGTATGTGGTAATGTATCAGATCTGCGGTATTTTGAAACTTCAAAAAACCAACCAACCTTTTTAAATATTGGCGATAAATTTCCAAGGCAATTGTTAACTGTTGTTATCTGGGGAACAGTAAGGAGTCAATTTAAAGAAAAGATAGAGGATTTAAAAGATAAAGATATCTGTATAACCGGGCGTATCCAGTTATACAAGGAGAAGCCCGAAATCGTTATAGGAGATCCGGCACAAATTTCAGTTCAATAAATTTTTTCAGTTCCCGGGCTTTTCTAAGATCCTGTTGTTTGTTCACGAAGCTGATTGGGAATTGTAAGTGTAAGTATGCTTCCCCTGCCGGTTTTATCCTGTATAACTAATTTACCGTTGATAGAAGCAGCACGTTCCTGCACATTGATCAACCCGCTGATCTGTTTTTCCCGGTCAATAGTAAATCCATTACCGGTATCACTGATGCTGAGTTGAATATGGTCTTCAAAGCCTTCGATCCTTACCCTGATCTCACCGGCATTTTCAATATCCAATACATTAGTAAGTGATTCCTGGCAAATTCTGAAGAAATCTATTTTCATCTCTTCGGTTAAGCCCGCTTCCAGATAAGCACTTTCAAAGTGACAGGGAATTCCATTTAAAACAGCAAACTCATTACAAAGCCATTCCAATGTAGCATTCAATCCTAAATGATCCAACATTTGTGGACTGATAGAGAAAGCAAGTCTTTGTATGGTTTTAATAAGCAGTTTTGATACCGCGGAAGCATGCTCAATTCTTTCCCGCAATTTCCCCTGTAAATCGGGTATATTGGCAAGTAACCACCCAACATCCATATTAAAAACAGAAACCAGCTGGGCGAGTTCTTCATGCAACTCATAAGCAAAATATTTTCTGTCTTTTTCTATACTGCTTTTAAAATGAGTGGTTAAACTTTTAAATTTATTATATTCTTCTTCTACTTCCTGCTCAATCTTTTTTCTGGCAGTAATATCTTTTGCAATCGCAAATATGATCTCCTTTTCTGTAAAATATATCGATGTCCATTCCAGCCATAAAATTTCTCCATCTTTGGTAATATACCTGTTGGTAAAATTATGCAGTACTTTTTCACTAATTAATTTTGCCTTGTTCAATGTAGTAAGTTCCTTATCTTCTGCATGTATAAATGAACTGACAGGCCTGGCCATTAATTCTTCCTCCGTATATCCTAATTTTTCAATAACGGCAGGATTTGCTTTTTTTAAAAAGCCATTTTTACCCACTATCCAAACAAGGTCTGGTGTTAATGCAAAAAATGCAGATAGATCAAAATCAAAATTTTTAATATTTGGCATAATCTTTTATTAAACTAAATTTTCCACAAAATAATTGTGCCATCTGCCTTTTGTATTTTTATAAAATGACAAAAGACAAATGTAATAATGCATTAAATAATAATACGTGCAATACAATGCATCATATTATTTTAAAAGGGAGGGTAGTTACTGAACACATACAATATACCAGTAAAAATATAGAAAATCATTAAACAAAACACAAAATCTTCAGTTATCAAATAAGGTATGCATTATTAATTGCAGTTCAATCCCGGTCGAATAATTATCGAAAAGGTGCATTTACCAATCTTACATTATTAAAACTGATCGCAGAATCTTTTAAACCAACAAGATTCCTGTTAAACCTGAAATAGATCGTGTATTTGTTTTTTTCGCCCCGGTAATATATAATATTGTCTTTACTAAATCGAAGCAAAGGCGGTCTCCCCCGTTTTATCTCATTTTTCTTTTCCTTATCCATATTCCGGAATGCAATTTTAAAACTGTCAGCCCTGATAAAAGAAGCTGAACGGCTCAATGCTTCATCAGTGAAATAAATATTGGCAGCATCTCCGTTTAACCGTTCCACAACCTCCTTTACATGTAATATACTATCATTCACTATTTCGTATATCCAGGTATCTTTGTGCCCGGTAGCGCTGTTTTCAAATACAATTTCATTTCTGTTACCTGTTTTCGTTCCAAAACGAAAAGTGCTGAAATCATAAGCATTCAGGTATTCTCTTTTCAGGTACCTGCTTTTTTTAGCGTAATACAGCTGGTATTTATCCGGTATAGTAGAAATATAAACCGCTTTTTTATGCTCTATTGATAATAAAAGATATTCCAGCTCTATCAATTTATCTTTTGAACTGTGTTCTTCATTATCAGGCCTTACCTGGCGGTCACCCTGAACAGCTGTATCCAAAAAAACCTCTCTTATATAAAGTTGATAGCTGCTGTCTAAAACCCATTGCTGCATATCTGACGGAATTCCTTTCCTGAAATCAGCACTGATATTGTATTTCCTGGCACAGGATAAAAACAATAATAAACATAAAACGATACCGCTGTTTTTCATTTTAATCCAATGGTTGTATTTGATAAAAAATAGTTGCCGTTAACGGAGATATGTGCCTTAAACGGAACAATATGATACGAATTAAAAATACCCCAGTGTATCAGATGTTGTATATCCCATTTTATTTTATTATAAAAACGAAAGTTTACCCCATAACCTTTTACAGGATTTGCAATATTGAGGGTGAACATACTTTTATTATAAAACCGCTGCCCGCTTTTTTTATAATTAACAAAAGCAAAATCAAACTGGTTACTGGCTTCAAACGAGTTTTGTGTATAGCCGGTAAATTTGTGATAACTTAATTCAACCAGGCTGAAGGCGGTATAAGGTTTGCCGTGATAACTCAATACAACACTGCCGGTATAATACCTGTCACGGCGGTCGCCCAGGTAAATATTTGAAAAAGGCATACCCCCGTCATTGGAATAGGACACCTGAAACCTGTCAAAGTGGAAATTTACAAATCCTGTACGTTGAAATTTTTTATTTCTGTCGCTGCTGAAAATCAAATTAGTGCCAATGGAGAAAGAATAAGCATAAGGATTTTTTAATGCAGGTAAACCAAGGTCCGTAAAATAATATAAAGGAACATTGCGGTTAATAAAAAGCTGCTTTCTGTTTTGTTGCAAAAAATCTTTTACCCCTCCGGTTAACGTTATTGCGGTTAAAAGATCAAGGTTTACCCCCGGTTTTATTTTACCCGGCTTACTGCTGCCGAGGCCATTATTATATACATGTAATTCAGCATTAACTGCAGGATAAATATTATTATCAATAAAAGAGGAACCAATACCACCTGCAAGGACCAGCCTGAAATGTGGCGACTGTGTTTGTTTTACGGTACTGAACTCCAACTGAGCTTTAACACTAAAACCGTATTGCAAGCCGTTGCTGCTGTTTTTTACATTAAGTTTTACCTGTGCACCACTACTGAAGATAAATAAACAACACAGGCTGCTATGCACTGCTTTTAAAAGCATGGTTAAAATTTAGTCAATATTAATCAATTGTACAAGGCTTTGCAATACTACTTATGGGGGATGCTGTAACAAAATCTGAATGCAGATCCGGGAAAAAATGATAGCTGTTAATAATTTCTAACAAAATACTTTATTCCATTGGCATTTATTAACTGGGCACCTGTTTTTACGCTGCCACTATATTGCTCAAAAGAAGAATAATACGTAATATTGAATTGGTCAATACTTTTAATTTTACCCCGATAGGCTTTATCTTCATACAGGCCATAGTAAGTAAGTGAAACTGGCCCAACTGATTTTAATTTTCCACGCCAGGCTTCATTTTCATAGGAAGCATACCAGTTGATTGTATGAAGACCGATAGATCTTATATTTCCCCGGAAGGATTCATTTTCATAATTTAAATAATAATCGAGGTTTATAGTACCAATACTTTTCAGTTTTCCTTTCAGCATGTCGTTTTCATAAGAAGTAAAATAAGTAAGTAAAATCTTACCAATATATTTTACTTTACCCTGCAATGCTGCATCATCATTTGCTGAATAATATTCTACCCTGCCAACATAAGGATCAAGTACGCCGGCATAATTTTCCTGGTATCCGATAAATTTATCATACCCCCATTTGCTGATATTTCCTTCTTTAGAAACATAAACCTGTACCTGCTCATCCAATCCAAAAGAAATATGATCTACTCTTCCGTTGCCGTCAATGGTAATTTTTGAAATAGTTTGGCTAAAGCCGGCAGCAACTGTAAAAAGGGATATAAGTATTAAAACTATTTTTTTCATGTTGGGGCTGTGGCTGTTTATTTTGTTTTATAAAGATACATTACAAATAACAAAATTCAAACCGCCTGTATCGGGAGAAAGCGACCGTTTTAAATTATATTTGAAGCAGCTGAAAATGCTTAAACCCAATTAATTTGCCGGTATGAAGAAATACTTCATTTATTTTATTGCCACTATTATCATTTCCTGTAATCAGCCAATTTACAAAAATCCCCATGTGCTTATAATTTCACAACTGGGCGATATTGAATTAGAACTCTTTCCGGACCAGGCACCAAAAACTGTAGCTGCATTTTTATCTTATATTGATTCGGGCTATTTTAATAAAACTTCTTTTTACCGGGTACTAAAAACAGAAGAATTGCCCAGTATCACTAACACCGGCATTATACAGGGCGGTATGTGGCAAACTAAAAGCAGCCAGAATTTATTAATCCCCGGTATTGAACATGAAACCACAAAACAAACGGGATTAACGCATCAATCAGGAACAGTTTCATTAGCCAGAAGTGCACCGGGTACAGCCAATACCGAATTTTTTATTTGCATCGGCGATCAAACCCCACTTGACTCCGGAAGACGTGGAACTGAGGACGGACAGGGATTTTCAGCTTTTGGAAAAGTATTTGAAGGTATGGATATTGTAAGGAAGATACAGGCTCAAAAAAGCCATGGTGATAAGTTTGACAGCCGCATTGAGATCTATAAAATAAAAAGACTGTAACCACTAATTGGTAAAAAAAATCTTCTGAATAAAACAATTTCCCCTGAAATTTGTTAGACCGTAATATAAAATTAATTAAATGCAATTTAAAAAGTTCACGCCAGTATTTAGCTACATTACATTATTTTTTTTAATGATGCTGGCCTCCTGCTCCTTTTCGTCAAAAACAACGAAAAATTATTTAAACAAAGCCTCAGCTAAAAGTTATGATATGATTATTGTACCCGGTGTTCCTTTTACTGAACAGGGCTGGGACAGTACCATGAAAGCCAGGATATACTGGTCAAAATACCTGTATGAAAGGGGTATCGCAAAAAACATTATGTATTCAGGTTCTTCGGTATATTCAGCCTATTATGAAGGAGAAATCATGGCCATGTATGCAATTGCAATTGGTATTCCCAAAGAACATGTTTATTCGGAAACAAAGGCTGAGCACAGCACAGAAAATTTACACTACAGCTATTATAAATCAAAACAACTTGGATTTGATCGTATTGCCCTGGCAACCGACCCCTTCCAGGCAAAACAATTACGCCGATATGCAAAAGTTAAATTAAGCAAAGAAGTAGGCATCATTCCCATTGTTTTCGATTCATTGAGAGCCATGCAATCAACCATGATCAACCCCGTAATTGATTATCAACAGGCCGAAAATAAAGATTTTATATCCCTGGCATCGAGGGAATCTTTTTGGAAAAGATTAAGGGGCACCATGGGTAAAAATATTGACAATACGCTTTACAAATAAATATCCCTGATCATTATTTTACGGTAAATTCAACTTTAAGATCACCCCACAGCAGTGAAACTTTACCGCCTGCATCAATTGTAAAGGTCATTTTTTCTGAAAAAGAATCAGCTTTACCGGCTTTTACATTTACCCTTAAAACATCATCAGCTTCTTTATAACTATAGGCCCCCCATTGTTTCCATGTTTTATTAAAGATGATCGTCCAGTCGTCGCCATTGGCAATGGTAAATAAACCATACTTACCCTGTGGTAAGGCCTTACCTTCAACCTGTACAGCTTTGTCCACTTCAAAAACAGTGGCGTCATTGGCTCCTGTACGCCATACCTTTCCGGTCATGGGTTCAAGGTCCTTACCAATGGTTCTTCCTTTTACTGAGGGCTGGCTGTAATTAATGGTTACCGTAACCTCACCGGTTTTTTGTGATACCGTTGCCGGAGGGCTTGGTAGTTTAGATTTATCCTGTTGTGCACAGGAGTTAAAAGCTGTTAAAAATAAAAAACTAAACAAACTTATCGAAAACAAATATTTCATAATAAAAATTTTGGTTTATAAAAATAAATTCAATGTAAAGAAAAAGGATTCGAAAAAATACCGGGTAGGAAGTTACTGATTTTTTCCCGCAATGTTTTAAGGCCGGTTGAATTAACCATTATTTAATCTGGTATCAATCCAATGGGAATAATTATCTCCCACCTGTTTTTAACCAGGGGATTCCGCAGGTCCTTATCCAGCAGGTGAGAGAAACGTACTCCTAAACTCACGGGAAGGGCATTCCAGATCTTAGTGTCAAAATAGATCTCAGCACCCGTACTTCGATTCAATATTTCTGTAAGAACCCCGCTAACCCTGGCTTTTGCATTGGTATGATCATAAAATACATTGGTACGTATACGCTGAAAATAAAGTATGTTGGCAAAACCCCAGTCAGGATATACTAACGGAAAATGATAATTCACGCCAACTTTATACATCCGTCTTGTGCTTAAAGCCTCATATCCCCTTGAATACGAAAAATTATTGCTAAACAAATCAGGCAGAGAATCTCTTTTTTGCCAGGATGCATTGATCACGAAACTATGGTTGGCTGAAATCCCCGGAAAATAAAAAGAAGAATTTCCAACAAACTTATGGCTATTGCTGAAATTAACCGCATCCCGGTAGTTTAAAGAAACTGATTGTGCCCAGCGTGGGTTAATATGCTGCCTTGCCCGCTGATTGGTATTACTAAAGTTTAAAAAACCATTTATATAATTGATCGCCTTATTATTAAAAACGTTTTTGCCCACTCCCCTGTAATAGTACTGTTCTATATTATACCCCGCCCCAAAATTTAAAAATTTATTCGTTCTTCCGCCAATAAAACGAAGCGGAACTGATATGCTTCCTTTTAATGTAGCCGAATTAAAAACAACAGATTTTCCAAAGGCAGTATCCAGTGTACGGTTAAAACTTTCTTCGGCACCCAAACTCAATACCGGAAACCAGCCTGCATAAAAAGTATTAAACCCAACAGTGTGGCTTTTATCATTACGGTTATAGGTATAAGTAAGGCTATTATTGAAACTGCTTAATACATTATCACTA
>JANOFR010000061.1:0-35907 GCA_031413755.1 Chitinophagaceae bacterium | reverse complement strand
GATTACAGGTTAGGTTATGTTGCATTTAGTAGAGCAAGGAAATTTTTATCAATTGCTTGCTTGAAGCCAATTGATTCAGCAACTATTAAAATTATAAAATCTTTTGGAATAGAACTTTCAAATGAAATCAATGCCACTGTTTCCAGTACTTTGAGTGAATGAAAAACATAGGACACGATAAAATATAAGCAGACATAATCTTATAAGGTAAGGACGAGTCAAATCGGCCGACGCACCAAGTCAGGCACATTTGCAAGGCACACAAAGCCGACACACAAAGCTAACCTTGCAAAAGAGCCTGCCTTGTTTCAACGCTTCCGGGACACACTCTGCCACGGTGGACACATACTTTCAATTCAAGTTACCAAGCCGAAGGGCGAACACATAACAGGGAGTTTGCTGCTATGCTGGCAGACGAATATATTCTCAACTTCATATCGCTATCAGCCCATATCCAGCCGACGGAATTCTATCAGCTTTTGTTGTTATCTTCATCATCAGTTTTTCAATCGGCAGTGGTTCCGGGCTGGACATTATAAAATACCAGCCCTGCAGCAAGCCCTGCTCGTTGGCGGTAATTTATACGAACAGCTTAATATTCGATGGACAAATGCGAAACGAAATAACAAATACAAGGTTGACTTTGCATCTTAATAAGCCAAGTATGAACTGTAAGCGAGTAATATTTCTATTCCTGATTTTCGGAGTTTTCGATTCAACATTGTATGCACAGTTTAAATACCCTACGGCAAGAAAGGAATCCTTTGACACGTTGATCTATCAAAAGAAATTAAGTGATGAATATTCCTGGATGTCTCGACCAGAGAATGAAAAGGAAATGCTTGAGTTTGCCAAAGCACAGGGGAAATTTACAGAAGACATATTGGATAGTATCACCGGCACTGAATTAATACGTGATGTTTTAAAAAAAATAGATGATTCGTACAATCCGGAAGAGATCGTTGTAAGAGGTGTTCAGGGCACTCAACTTTACTATTATAAACCGGGGCAGGAAAAGCGAGCCCTCTTAAGGCGTGATGGTTACAATGGTAAAGAAGAAAAAGTAATGGACTTACCTATTATCATCAACAGTAACAAATACCAGGTTAAGAAATATTGTTTTGCTTTTAAAAAACCTTTACTCGCTTTGATGTTGGTGCAATCAGGTGATGCTAATCCTCATATTCGTTTTTTTGATCTTACTAAAAAAGAATTTTTAGTAGACAGTATCGGACCTATTATGTTCAATGATGCCAGCGGGGTTTCTATGGCGTGGTTACCAAATGATGCTGGATTGATTTATTCGCAGGCCCCGATCGAAAATAGTAAGGAAGAAAATTACTATCGTGGAAAATTAAAACTTCATAGGCTGGATGGGGAAAAAGACCAGCAAGATGTTTTACTTTTCGGAAAGGGGATAATCAATGGCATTAACTTACAAGACTATGAAGTTCCATATGTATACAGCTTCGCACTTTCGCCCTACATCATTGCCCGGGTTAGAGCTGGAAAAGGCGATAATTATGCTTTTGCAGTTCATTATTCTGACTTAAATGGAGTAAACACCAAATGGAAAAAATTAGTCGGTTATAAATGCAATGATGGAACCTTTACTGCAAGGGATGGCTTCATCTATGCGATTTCGGATGATGTGCCAAAGAGGCAAATCATAAAAGTTGATTTAAAAACCGGAGATGCCCCAACCTTATTTTTACCGGAGCAAAAGAATATAGTTGAATCAATCGTAAGCGGAAAAGATGTGCTGTATGTAAAGTATACCTCGCCTGGAAAATTGGGGATATTAAAGATGGGCTACGTAGACCCAAAGCCTGTAGAAATACAGATGCCTTTTGAGGGTACTGTAGACAGATTGAAAATTGTTAGAGAAAATGATCTGTTATTCGAGATCAGCAATTGGACGAGGAATTACGAATATTATACCATATCACATCCTTCTAACCAAGTCAGTTTACTCCCCGGTGGAGGCAATCCGAATTCCTTTACTGAATCTTTTACTTCCAAAGTCATATATATTCCATCCCGGGACGGAGTTAAGATACCTGTTTCTTTAATTTACACAAGAGGTACTACGCTCGGTCAAAAGCCTTTGCCTCTATTGATAGATTCTTATGGTTGCTTTGGTGACTCAAGGAATCCGGAATTTTGGTCTGACAATTTTATCTGGCTGAGCCAAGGCGGAATATTAGCTGTAGCGCATATCAGAGGAGGAGGTGAATTAGGAGCCGAGTGGTATAAGAGCGGATGCTACCCAACCAAAATGAATTCCATTAATGATATTGTAGATGTAGCTGAATATTTTGTTAATAACAACTATACGCAGCCTTCACAACAAGCTCTCATTGGCGGCAGCTGTGGTACTTTAAATGTAGGACTGGCAACGTTACAACGTCCTGACCTATTTAGTGTGGGGTCGTATGAAGTAGGAATTCCTGACTTGGTTACTAACAAAGGTCCATCGTTTGGTAAAGGTCAAAATGAATTTGGACCTTTAGATACAGAAGAAGGATTCAAATCCAGGTTATCCATCAGTGCCTACTACTACATTATCGAAAATAAAAAAGCGCCAGCAATGCTACTAATAAATGGTGCTACAGATTATATTGTACCACTACACAATGTAGCACGGTATGTGGCGAAATTGCAGAATTTTCAAAATACCGAACGACCCATACTATTTATGGTTGATTGGGTTAATGGTCACAATGGAGCGGGCAATTCACCAAAAGATATAATCAGGAAATATAAGTTTCTGTTTTGGCAAACAAGTAATCCAAGCTTTCAATTGAAGCAAGATCATTAGGGATTACTGAATTTGAATGATAGACATTACTAAAAGAAACTACCGCCAACACGAACTGTGCAACTTGGGCAAGACCAGCAATTTTTCAGCATCAGTCCGCTACCAATCATTGGCTATGGGCTGGACCGTTTACTAATTATTTTTATTTTCAGTTTATAATTTTCGTTTCTTAATTTACATTGTCATGGGGGTCGGACACAGCATCAAATACCCAAGCTGCAAAAAGCCCTGCCCGTTATGGGCAATTTTTGACCGGCACTACTTACCCGAAACTGCCGACCGACTTTTTTGACAACATTTAAAGAATTAGAAAAATTATTACCAACATTAAATAAATAACGCAATGAGAAAGTATAGGTTTAAATTTTTGACTGCATTAGTGATAGCGAGCCTAATAGGTTGTGGAGATTCTCAGCAGAATTCTTACAAAAACATTGATACAACTTCCAATGAAACGCTAACACAAAAAATCGATATGATTTCGCAAAAAATAACACCGTGTCTCTGGGTTGAGACAAAAGATGCAAAAGCAGTTGTAGATTATTACCTTTCTATTTTCAAAGATGGTAAACTGAAAGAGCATCGCAAATATAAAAATCCACCAGAAGCAGGAGGAGGAGACTTTGAAACTGCAATTATGGAAATTAATGGGATAGAATTCAATATTTTGGCTGCAGGGCCTTTCTTCAAATTTAATGAGTCTGTTTCTTTTGTGATAAATTGCAAAGACCAAGCAGAAGTAGATTATTATTGGAATGCTTTGACAGCAAACGGTGGACAAGAAAGCTCTTGTGGTTGGTGTAAAGATAAATATGGTTTATCGTGGCAGGTTGTTCCTGTTGAATATTTTGACCTAATAAACAGTGATGACCCTAAAGTTAGAGAAAAGGCTATGAGAAATACACTTAAACAGAAAAAGATAATACTTTCAGAACTTAAATGAGTTTAAATTATTGACCGACTCCAAAAAGAAGAAGTAGTACTAAAGAAATAAAACTGCCCATAACATGATTGGGTTTTGTGTCCCGCTACTTAGCGGGATGGCTCGATAAACAAACTTCAGCCAACCTGCCTGCCGGCTGGCAGGTTGCAAAGCCGGGCTGTTGTTCGGACAAACAACTTTGGACTTTGTTACGTAACTTCAATATCAGTTTTTCAACCTGCCAGCCGGCAGGCAGGTCAGCAGCGGCTGTGGGCGAACGGAATACTAATGCCACACCAGCACAAAGCCCTGCCCGTTAGTGGCAATTTTCTAAACAAGCAAACATTACATTGACATTGAAAAAATTAATACTTTCAGTTCTTGCAGCTTTTTTTTCGATATGTGCCTTCGCCCAGAAGGACAATAAAGTAACTATCGGAACTATTGACAGCATCCAATCAAAAATTCTAAATGAACAAAGAAAAATTTGGATATATGTGCCAAACAGTGGGCAGGTTGATTCTAAACAGAGATTTCCTGTATTATATTTATTAGACGGTGACGCTCATTTTTATTCAGTAGTTGGTATGATTCAGCAACTCAGTCAGGTAAACGGTAATACTATTTGTCCTGAAATGATTGTGGTTGGCATTCCAAATACTGACAGAACGAGGGACCTGACACCAACTCATGTAGATGCTGATCCACCCTTTATGGATAGTGCATTTTCGAAAACTTCAGGAGGTGGAGAGCTGTTTGCTTCCTTTATCGAAAAAGAATTGATGCCTCATATTGATTCTTTATATCCAACAGAACCATATAAAATGCTAATCGGCCATTCATTTGGAGGTCTAATGGCTATTAACATAGCGGTGAATCATACAAAATTGTTCAACTCTTACATTTGCATAGACCCGAGTATGTGGTGGGACAAAATGAATTTTTTAAAAGCAATAAAGAAATCTATCACAGAAAAAAACTTTTCAGGTACTACCTTATATTTAGGAATTGCAAATACTATGGATGAGAGCATGGACATAACTAAAGTCCAAGGCGACACTTCAGGTGAAACCAGGCATATCCGTTCAATTCTTGATTTAGATAAATATGTTAAAGGTCAAAAGCAAAACGGACTTAGATACGAAAGTAAATATTATAGTAATGATGATCATGGATCTGTACCTATGATAGCTGAATATGATGGGTTACGCTTCATTTTCGACAAATATCGTTTCAAGCTTTCGTTTAAAGATTTTACCGACTCTACTTTTGATTTAGCAAATAAATTAGAAAAACATTATCAAGAAGTTTCAAAACTGTTTGGCTATAAGGTCTCCCCTCCTGAAAATATGATCAATGGCTTTGGGTATGAATTTTTGCAACAAAAGCAATATGACAAAGCAGGGCAGTTTTTTAAAATGAATGTTAACAATTATTCTGAAAGCTCCAATGTTTACGATTCTTATGGTGACTATTTCTTGGCAATTGGTGACAAATCAAAAGCAATAGAATATTTCAAAAGGACTTTGTCTATAAAAGAAAATCCAGAGTCTCGAAAAAAACTAAATAAGCTTTTGGAGTAAAAACATCGTACAACATGCGGTATGCCAAAATGGGGGACATAAGCCGTGTTTCAGCTTTTGTTTTTCAATTTTGCTTTTTTTCCGGCTGGACATTAATAATTTAGCTAAGTACAAATCATCAGCTTTTATTTATAAATTTAGCTTCGGTAAGCCGGGGCGGACACAGCAACTATTCCCCCACTTCGGCAAGCCATGAACGTTTTGTGCCATTTTACAGCGACACACTAAGCAGAAAAATAATCAATGACAGATACAGATATTCTTAAATTTGCTTTAAATCAATTTGCTGACTTGACATCGGATGACTTTGAAATTTCAACAACTTTTTGGCAACAAAAAGAATATAAAAAAGGCGAATTTTACAACCAACACAAATCGGTTTGTAAATATTTAGGGTTTATAACAAGTGGCGTTTTTCGTTCTTACATTATCGCCGAAAAAACAAGTGAAGAGAAAAATGTTTTTCTGTATTCTACAAATCAATTTGTTGTAACATTTAAGAGTTTTATAAACCAAATCCCTTGTGACTATCACACACAAGCAATGACAGATGCTTCGGTAATTTATATAAACATTACCGACTTACTTTCGCTTTATAAACAATCGCATAAATGGGAAACTTTTGGGCGACTCTTGGCACAAGAAGCCTTTAATGTAGCAATTAACCGAACAGAAAGTTTTATTTTCCAAACACCCGAAGAACGTTATTTAGATTTAATAAAGTATCATCCCGATATTTTCAATAATATTCCGTTGTATCATATTTCATCGTACTTGGGCATTCAAGGACCTTCTTTGAGTAGAATCAGAAAAAGAATTTCGGGCAAGTGATACGATTTTAACTTGGGTTAAACTTTACTAGAAAAAGTAGTTAGACATTTGCTGAATGAAAATAAGAGGCAAATTTCTATTTCCCGTTTTGTTGTGCTTGACACTGCAAACTAATTCTTTTCACAAAATTTAAACGATAAAAAATGACAGAATCAAAAACAATTGTGTTCATACACGGACTATTTGTAAACCCAGAAAGTTGGTCAGAATGGAAAACTTATTTTGAAGCAAAGGGATATAAATGCTATAAACCAGCTAATCCTTTTCACGAAGGCAATCCAACAGATTTGAGAAAACAAATCAATCCTGATTTAGGAAAAGTGAATTTTGAAGATGTTGTAAATAACATTGTGAAGTTGATTGACACTTTACCAGAGAAACCAATTGTTATTGGTCATTCATTAGCCGGTTTGGTAGTGCAAAAATTAGTTTCAATGGACAAAGTAGCAGTAGGAATTTGCATTGACGGAGCAGCACCCCAAGGAATCGTAACTACAAAATGGAGTTTTTGGAAAGTTAACGGTTCTGTTGTAAACCCATTCAAAGGCAATTCAGTTTTTGAACCAAACAAAAAATGGTTTCATTATGCATTTTGCAACACAATGACAAGACAAGAATCCGACAAAGTATTTGACAAATATGTAGTTCCTGAAAGCAGAAACATTCCGAGAGGAACATTAAAAGGTTTTGCAAAAATTGACTTTAAGAAACCACACAATCCTTTACTTTTTATTGCAGGAGAGAAAGACCATTGCGTTCCAGCATCGTTGAACAGAAAAAATTTCAATGCATACAAAGACACTAATAGCATCAAAGAATTTAAAGAGTTCAAAGATCGTGGGCACTTCATATGCGGAGAACCAAAATGGCAAGAAGTAGCAGACTATATTTTGAATTGGTTGAAATAACAGCAAAAAAAACGCTACATAACACGACTTGTGTGTGGCCTGACAAACATCAGCCAACCTGCTTAACGGCTGGCAGGTTACAAAGCCGGGTTGTGGTTCGGGCTGGAAACAACTTTGGACTTTAGTTCTTAACTTCAACTTTATATTTTCAACCTGCCTGCCGGCAGGCAGGTCAGCAGCGGCTGTGGGCGGACGGAATACTAATGCCACACCTGCCACAAAGCCCTGCCCGTTATGCACAATGCTTGCAGACGCTTACCGTCCTTAAAAAATAAAATTATTTACTAATAAATCAAATAATAAATGAAACTAGGACATCTCTTGACTTTCTTGATTTGTGTGACATTTCTATCTCACTCGATAGTTAGAGCACAAGCGCCAGTCGCATCAAACGGCAAATTTGTTGAAGTTAATGGCGCAAAAATTTACTTTGAAGAATATGGTCAGGGTGAGCCATTGATTCTACTGCATGGTTTTGGCAGAACGCTAGAGGACTGGAAACCCTTTATACCTGAATTTTCAAAAAGTTATCATGTAATTGCCTGGGACATGAGAGGACATGGTAGATCAACAAATCCCGACACTAGCAAAATTTTTCTTCACGCCACAGCCGCAAAAGATTTGATTGCACTAGTAAAACAACTTAATCTAAAAAAAGTTAAGGCTATTGGACATAGTTCAGGAGGTATAACCTTACTCTATGCTGCAATAAAAGAGTCAGATTTGTTTGAAGCGATTGTTCCGATAAGTGCACAAGTCTACTACAGTGTACAAGTTCGTGAGTTTATTAAAAATAACGCAAAGCCTGAAGCTTATTATGAATTTAATGAACTAGAAAAACAACATGGTGAAATCAAAGGAAGGTTAATTGCTCGTCAGTTCTATCATTTTCATGAACTCTTTGGTGATCCTTCCATCACAATAGACCAGCTTGCCACCATCAAAGCCAGATCACTTATAATTCATGGTGACAATGATTTTGTGCCTGTTTCACAAGCCTGGGAAATATATAAGAGTATTTCGAATGCTCTTCTTTGGATTGTCCCAAATGGTTGGCACATGCCACATATTGGTGGTGCTAATGAAACTGATTTTATCAGGAAGACATTGGAATTTCTAAAAGGTGATTGTAACAAAGAGCGTTGACTGAAACTTGTTAATTCATAACTACTGAAAACAGCACTGTGCATTGGGTTTGCTGCAAGGCTGGCTGGACTTTGGAGCAATGGGCATTTTATCGCTGTTGTGCTTCATCTGGGCTGGTCATACATTGTTGGGCATTTGTTTGTTAACTTGTACTTTTATATCTTTAATCAGCAGCGGTTCCGGGCGGACAAGCAATGAATTCCAGCCCTGCAGCAAGCCCTGCTCGTTAGTGGCAACTCTACCGAGACACCGTAAACATTAAGTAATCAGACAATGAAGAAGAATTTAATTTTATTTTTAACATTACTTACATTATTCACTTCTTGTAGCGGACAAAAGACTGTTGGAAAATCTGTAAATGAACTTGGCAAACATTTATGGTATATTTTTCAAGACACAAAAAACAACTATTGGTTTAGTAGTAATGGCGAAGGTGTGTATCTTTATGACGGAAAAACGATAGTCAATTTCACGACAAAAGATGGACTTGCAAACGACACTATAAGACAAATTCAAGAAGACAAATTTGGAAATATATTTATTTCAACTTTCAGTGGTATCAACAAGTATGATGGAAAGACATTTACTACTTTGCAACCAATCAAAAGCAAAGAATGGAAATTAGAACCCAATGATTTGTGGTTTTATATATTGGGTAAAAAGAATGAAGGTGCTTATCGCTATGATGGAAATAAATTATATAATTTGGTGTTTCCCAAACACTATCTTCACGATGAAATTTATCCACGAGTTGTCAATTCTTTTTTTAGTCCTTACGAAGTGTATTCCATTTATAAAGACAGAAAAGGTGCAATATGGTTTGGCACTTCCGTTTTTGGAGCTTGTCGTTTTGATGGAGAAACAATAAAATGGATGTACGAAGACGATTTGACCTACGTACCTAATGGGGGCACTTTTGGTATTCGTTCTATTTTTGAAGACAAAGAAGGCAGTTTTTGGCTTTGTAACACTTGGCACAAGTATATTTTCGATTTTGAAAAGACAACAAAAAGCGACAGACTTCAATATAGAAAAACGGAAGGTATTGGAAACGAAAAAATATTTGACGGTGATAAATACGTTTATTTTTCCCACATTGTAGAAGACAACAAGGGAAATATTTGGTTGACAACTTGGAGCCAAGGTGTATATAAATATGACGGAAAAAACATTACAAATTATTTAGTAAAAGATGGTTCTAATGATGTGAATTTAATTTCTATGTACAAGGACAAACAAGGAAACTTGTGGCTTGGAACACCTGACAACGGAACATTTAAGTTCAACGGAAACACATTTGAAAAATTTATACCTAAATGACAGAAAAAGAGCAGCCACTAACATTGGGTTTTGTGTCCCGAAAGCTTTCGGGATGGCTGGACAAACAAACTTCAGCTAACCTGCCTACCGGCAGGCAGGTTGCAAAGCCAAACTTCAGTTCGGACAAACAACTTTGAACTTTAGTTCTTAACTTCAACTAAGTAATTTTTATCAGCAGCGGTTTTGGGCGGACGGAATACTAATTCCACACCTGCAGCAAAGCCCTGCCCGTTATAGGCAACCCTTAAGACACCCCGTTAATGGAAAGTATCGTTAGACATTTTGACAAATATCTTCCTCTGGACGACAGAGAAAAAGAAGCCTTGACAAGTCGTTTGGTGCAACGACAGATAAAACGTAAACAATACATTTTACAAGAAGGAGACATTTGTAAATATTTTACTTATGTTGTTGAGGGTTGTTTTAAAATGTATGGCGTGGACAATTCAGGAGCAGAGCATAACCTTACTTTTACAGCAGAAGACGACTGGATTACAGACATTGACAGCCTGCACAAAGAAAGACCATCCAAATTATTTATAGAAGCGATAGAGCCATGTACTATTCTTCAACTTTCTAAAGGAGACTTGTGGTATTTATATACAAACTATCCGAAGTTTGACAGAAACTTCAGGGTAATTATTGAAGACAAATACATAGAGCTTCAAAACAGGCTGCTTCAAACCTTTAGTGCTACTGCCTATGAAAGATATGAAAGTTTTATAGAGCAGTACCCTAATCTTGCGAACCGTTTGCCCAATACTCAAATTGCTTCCTATTTGGGGATTACACCTGAGTTTTTAAGCAAAATAAGAAACAGCAGAACCCACGGATAATCTATTACCCTTAATCTACATTAAGCCTATTTCTTATTCTATCTTATAAGTGCAGACTGTTTGTTCACCGCATCTTTGTATTGTCAATAACGACAAACAATTTTAAAATATAAAAAGATGAACACAGCAAATCAAAAAACAAAAGTAGCCATCATTGGTTTGGGAAACATTGGCAAAGCAGTTGCAACTAATCTTACAAAAGGCAACCATGCAGTAATTGTTGCTTCAAGAGAATTAAGCAAATCAAAAGAATTTGCCAATAGCTTGGGGGCTAATGTTACTGCCGAAGAAATAACAACCGCAATTAAAAATGCTGATGTAGTTATACCTACAATTTATTTTGATAAAATAAAAGAGTTCTTAAAAACTTATGCCAAAGAACTGGATGGAAAAGTAATTGTAGATGTTTCTAACCCAATTGCCCCTGACGGAAAAGGTGGATTTAAAAAAATTATTGAACAAGAGCAATCAGCAGGCAGAATATTATCAGAATTAACTCCGGCAAATGCTATATTAGTAAAAGCATTTGGCACATTGGGTGCAGGCTCATTAGTAAAAGCAGCATTCAGCGAACCTGAAAGAAAAGTGTTGTTCTATGCTTCTGACAGTATCAACAGCAATTCAAAAATAGAAGAATTAATTACTGCCAGCGGCTTTACACCCTTTCATGTGGGCGGTATAGACCAAAGCATACGCATTGAAGTTTTTGGCGACCTGCATGAATTTGGTGCTCTGGGTAAAACCGTAACACTTAAAGAAGCTAAAGAAACAGTTTTCCAACAATCAATTTAATATTCCAATTCATGAAAAAAGTAATGATAGCATTGTTGCTATTGCAATCTATAGCATCCTGCACCAACAATTCAAAAAATAAATCAAATAACAATACTCAAAAATTAACAGAAATGGACACACAAAATAAAGCAGCAATTGAAAAAACGTTAAACACTTATTTCAATTCTTTAAATGCATCAGATGTAAAAACAGCAGTAGGTTCATACACAGCAGACGGTGTTTTTATGCCAACAAAATTTCCAACAGCTACCGGCACGGCACAACTTGTTACAGCTTATGAAAATGTTTTTAAAGCCATACAATTAAACGTAACTGTAAAAATTGAAGAGATAATAATAAGAGATGATATTGCTTTTGCAAGGACATTATCAAACGGCACAACACTTATTCATGCTACGGGTGAAAAAATGCCTGAAGAAAACAGAGAATTTTTCCTTTTAAGAAATGACAGTGGTGAATGGAAAATTGCCCGCTATATGTTTAATCAGCCTAAATAAATTGACGACAAAGGGCTGCCTATAACACGAACTGTTTTGTGTCCCGAAAGCTTTCGGGATGGCTTGACAAACTAACTTCAACTAACCTGCCTACCGGCAGGCAGGTTGCAAAGCCAGGCTGTGGTTCGGGCTGGACAAACAACTTTGAGCTTTAGTTCTTAACTTCAACTTTATATTTTCAACCTGCCTGCCGGCAGGCAGGTCAGCAGCGGCTGTGGGCGGACGGAATACTAATGCAACACCTGCCACAAAGCCCTGCCCGTTGGTGGTAACCCTTAACTTACATTCCGTTTCCATAATTGAAAATCCATACTTTACAAGTATTTTCCCTAAAGAAATAAAATTTGACCGTCGAGAAATGACTTCTGTCGACACGGAAATCGACCAAGAACCTGCCGCAATGCAAAAAACCTGACGGAAATGAAGCTTAAAGAGGCAGTTTAAGAATCATCCTGAGGTTACTCATTTTTTCGTTTTTTCCATTGGCAGTTCTGGTATGCGACTCCACTCCTGCATACTACCATCATACAATTTCATTTTATAACCCAGGGAACGGCCAATGAGATAATCCACACTGGCGGTTTGGCCGATAAAGCAATACACCACTACTTCTTTCTGTTTATCAGGCACGACAGATGAAAAATTCTTTTCAAGCACTTCAACAGATTTTAAAGTATTAGTGCTGTCAATCATATCGGGGTAAGGAATATTTTTTGCTCCGGTAATATGGCCATCCCGGGGGTTACCGGTTGGGTCGCCATCGTACCAGCGTTTCATTCTTGCATCTACCACTTCTGATGATTTTGTTTGCAAAGCATTTTGTACATAATCTTTACTTACCAACATTCCATTATCTGATGTTACATAATTTCCCTTTCTAAAATTTGCAGGTTTATTTGTAACGGGGAAGCCGGCTTTTTTCCAAGCCTCAATGCCGCCATTCAGGAAAGAAACTTTTCCTTTTAATCCATAATGCTCCAGCGATAGAAACATTCTTGCCGCTATGGTTACATCAGCACCTTTATGGCAAATAACAATAATTGAATTTTTATTGATACCTAAATTCTGGAGTGTTTTGGTCGCTGCTTTTGCATCGGCAGAAACCATATTTGCTTCTGAAGTATTAAAGGCTAGCCACTCAGGCCACAGAAACCGGGAACCTTCAATATGCTCCCGGTCATAATCGGCTTTTACCACAAAGCCGGTGTATAATATTACCAGGTCTGGATTTTTTATATTTTCATTCAACCACTGCGGTGAAATAATAACGGGTTGTTGTGCTTTTGCAAAAGCTAGTACAAACAACATTGCAGCAAAAAACATTATTCTTTTCATAAAATAAAATTGAAATAGAAATTTACAATATTAAGAAACTTAATCATGCTGCATTTGATAAATGGTGAAATATCCTTTTAAAAGGAAAGTTGCAGATTTTTCCGACACGACTCATTTCCGTCCCGTCAGACGGATTATATAAGTTAAGAAATCTACCCTTTCAATTATGCAATAGGTTTTATAAACATAGTATAAGGGTATACCACCAACAAAAGGTTTTGTGTCCCGATACTTATCGGGAGGGCATGACGTTGAAACAATCATCAACAGTGCATATCCAAGCTTTAGTCTTGGCGGAAGGAATTCTGCCGGGCTTTTGTTGGTTAACTTCGGCTTTTAGTTATAAATTTAGCTTCCGTTCCGGGCGGACAGTTGGTTAATTCCCCAACTGCCTCGAACGTTAGCAACAATTATAAAACAAACCAATGGCAAATTTTGAGTGTAAGAAAATATTCAAATCAAAATATTTAATTTTATTTTTTTTGACTTTTCAAATATCATCTTGCACAGGACAAGTGAAAGAAAAACCAATTAATGATACCACAAAAAATGGAATAAACTATAAAACAATCAATTCAAAGCAAAACACAATATTCCGACAAATCCATACCAATTTAAACGGAATGGTAAGTCAATTTGTAAGGACAATGTATCAAGACAAAAAAGGGAACTATTGGTTTGGTTCAAATGGAAATGGGATTATCCGCTACGATGGGCAAACACTTGAACAAATTACAATCGAAGGAGTCAATCCATATATGAGGGTTATAGAAATTGTGGAAGATAAAACAGGTAATGTGTGGTTTGGAACTTCAGAGGGACTCATAAAATACGATGGTACAATATTTACAAGATTTTCAAAAAAAGATGGATTGCAAGGTAAGGATGAGGAAATTTGGGGTTTAATAGTTGACAAAAGTGGAATAATTTGGATTGGAGCGACTGAAGGAGTTAGTCATTTTAACGGTGAGAAGTTTATACCTTTTTTGTTGCCAGATTCAATGGTCGAAAATCAGCAGCACATGCTATCTGATAAATTAGTTTTTAAAATTATAGAAGACAAAAGTGGAACCATTTGGCTTGCTACTGATGGAAATGGACTTTTCAAATACAATAAAGGAAAATTTACTCATTTAACCAACAAGAATGGACTGACAGACAATAATACTGCGGATATCTTGGAGGACAAGCAAGGAAATATTTGGATTGGAACTTTTTATGGAGGTACAAGTAAGTTTGATGGAACTACTTTCACCAATTTTACAAAAGATGGAATTATTAAAGGTGTAGAAACCGGGGGCTTTTATGAAGATAAAAAAGGGAACATTTGGTTTACTGCAGAAAATGTTGGAGTATATAAATATGATGGGACAAATTTCACATTATACACTACTGAAAACGGATTAACATCAAATCTTGTTCTTAGTATCTTTGAAGATAACAAAGGACAAATTTGGTTTGGAACTTGGCAAGGCATATGCATTTTTGACGGTGAAAAATTCGTGAATGCTAAAGACAAGGAACCTTGGACGAAGTAAAAATAACTGTTGCTAAGGGGTTTTGCAATATTGGGGCAGACGGAATAACAATGAACATTTGTAATTCTATATTGCATTTGTTCGGACGGAATACTATTTCCCGTACTGCAGCCAAGCCCTGCTCGTTACCTGCAAGCCTATCGCGAACAGCATGAATAATAGACATATATAAAGAATGGCATAATTAACAATAAACAAAACAAACAACATGAACAATTCAAACAATTCTTCAGCAGTACTTGTAGCAGGCGCTACAGGCTATTTAGGCAGTGAAATTTGTCGTCAATTAATTCTTAAAAATAAGAACGTCAAAGGTTTGGTGCGTGCCACATCAGAATCAAATAAAGTAGCTCATTTAAAAGAATTAGGTGTTGAAATAGTTGAAGGTGATTTAAAGAATAAAGGCTCATTAGAAAATGCTTTGCAAGGAGTGTCGGCAGTTATTACAACAGTTTCCTCTACTTTGTCAAGGCAAGAAGGTGATTCCATTCAAACTGTAGATGATGAAGGACAAATTAACCTTATTGATGCTGCTATAAATGCAGGCGTAAGCCACTTAATATATGTTTCCTTCTGTGAACTGGGTGAATGTCCCCTGCAAACTGCTAAACGAAAGGTGGAAAAACATCTTGCCGAAAGTGGTTTGAATTATACTATTCTACAACCAACCTATTTTATGGAAGTTTGGCTAAGCCCCGTATTGGGTTTTGATTATCCGAATGCCAAAGCCAGCATTTTTGGTGAAGGAAAGAACAAGGTTTCCTGGATAGCGATAAAAGACGTAGCATCATTTGCCGTAGACTCGTTAGACAATCCTGCGGCTAAGAATCGAATAATTGAGTTGGGTGGACCAGAGGCCTTAAGTCCGCTTGAAGCAGTGAAGATTTTTGAGACAGCAAAGGGTAAAAAGTTTGAACTTCAATTTGTACCTGAAGAAGCATTAAAAGCACAAAGAGATGGAGCGCAAGACCCATTAAGCGAATCATTTTCTACATTGACATTGGGAGTGGTGAATGGGAGTGAAATTGATATGACAAGCATCCTAAATGATTTTCAAATTCGACTGACCTCAGTATTTGATTATGCAAACAGTTGAATAAATAAATTCATTTGCCTGGTGTTTAGACCGAAATATAAGGCTATGCAGGTAACATTCGGTTTGGCTATATGGCGGGGCGACGAATATATGCTCAACTTTTTGTTCGCTAATCAGCAGCAGTCCGGGCTTGACTTTTACTATTGAGCTTTAGTTGTTATCTTCATCATTAGTAATTCTATTCGGCTGCGGTTCCGGACTGACGTTTTTCAAATGCCGCCACATCGCCAAGCCGTGTCCGTACGCCACCAAATTGAATTCTAATAACATCAGTTCGGAGCGGGAAGATTTTCTTAAGAGCTAATTTCAAGCTTATATCCTTTGCCGCGTATAACAACAATTTTGATATTCGGATCAAATTCAAGTTTTTTTCTAAGTTTTGATATGAACATATCAAGACTGCGGCCTACTATAACACCTTCATCTTCCCATATCTCTTTTTGTAGCCGGCTTCTCTCTATTGCCTGGTTAGGAGACAATGCGAAAATGTGTAGTACACGGGTTTCGGTTCTGGTCAGGTCTATGGTCTTTCCATTTATCATGAGCTTACGAGCCTCTGTATCGAACGACATTGACCCCAAAGTGAACATATCAGCATGCAGACTTTCAGGTGTGAACATATCAGTATTTCCACTCTCAGGTAAAGCCTTCCGCGGCTTAACAGATCTCAAAACAATAAATCCAACAAATGCTAAGAATGCCACGGCGCCAAGCAAATATTTATTCTTTGCTGTAGTTATACCCGTTGGTTTAAATTTAATGTTGATCATGTAACATGCTATGGGTTGCGTTCTTCCTATACAGGCAACAATATCATCTTTCTTATTTTTTGATATAGCATATCCATAAGCTACACTGGCATTGGCACAGTTCAGTACGTTAACAACATAATCACGTGCAAGCGGCTCTTTGGCTAACAACCGCTGGGTAGTATTTACCAGTAAGTCGGGTTGAAAAGTAAAAGCATTCTCAAAACTGACCTGGTATTCATTTTCGGCAATTTTTTTTACCGGAAGTACCCGTGATGTACTGTCGCCGGACTGTAATAGTATTTCATGCCCGATCCGGCGGAGCAAAACTTCCCTCCTGGCGATATCAAAGTCGTCACTGCCCGCCATATTGAAAGCCACGCAGATCAAAGAGATAAACATGAGTAGTAACAATCCGTACAGGTATTTACGTTTCCCGGACAGGAGATCTCTTCTAACAAACATAATGTCAAGATATTATTTACAAAGGTTACACTTTTATTTACAATACAAGTTACTCAGGCTGAAAAATATCAAAGTAATTTTGCTGAATCAACTTTGATAGCATATGAAAAATAAAAGCATGTCTTATCCGATCTGACTTATAAAGAGAATCTATATGTAATTTAATAAACCCACAAAAATTATGAAAAAAGTAATTTATGCGCTGATGTTACCACTGGTTGTGGTGAGCGGACTAGTATTTGCCAATCGTGAAATCAAGAATGAAACTACTAAGAAGCCATCCCTAAAGTCGCTTTCTGCTGCTGAAATGAAAGCCGAACAGAAAAAATGGGAGGCTACTCCTGGTGGTATACAATACAAAAAATGGGAAGCGTCTCCCGAAGGTAAAAAAGTGCTTGCTAGTGCTGCTAAAATAGGGAAGCATATAAGTGATTCTACCAATATGGAGGCTGTTGTAACCTCTCTTTCTCTTCCGCCAGGATCAAGATTAGGTTTCGGAGTGATGGTCAGGATTAATGGTGACGATTATATTCTTAATTTTCAGCCGGAAAAGTCTCAACTTGAGCAATTGCATAGCCTGAAAGTTAACGACAAAATAATTATAAGAAGCCATAATGTATCGCACGCGCCCAAGTATTCATATCCGATAGTATCGGGTGACTATGTAGAACGAGATAGTAAAATAATTTATAAACGTGCACCTCGCAAAGGCGGTTGCTAAGTAAATAAATTATAAAATACATTCACATATATGCTTTGTTGACCATTACGGACTTTAAAAGTAAAGAGGGAGATAATTAGCTACTGCATGAGAAGCGAGAAAAAACAACGAACCGCTAACAGCCGTTTCCCGCAATTGCGAATTTTGTGGTAAGTTCACGTTCAGTTTCCGCATTAATTTTTATCTTAGTAGAAAGTACACAGTTCCGCAGTTCGCAACTGACGAGAAGCGGCGGAACGTTGGGCGTATTTTATAGACACCAAACACAAACAAGAAAATGATTACAATTGACAACTATTTAGACAGTCATTACATACACCGAAGCAACTGGTTAAGAGCGGCTGTGTTAGGAGCAAACGATGGAATAATATCTATAACAAGTCTTGCAATTGGAGTTGCAGCTGCAAGTTCAACGAGAGAACCTATTGTTTTAGCAACAGTCGCAGGACTTGTTGCAGGTGCGTTATCAATGGCTGCTGGTGAATATGTTTCTGTAAGTTCCCAAACTGACACAGAAAAAGCAGATATAGAAAGGGAGAAGCAAGAACTTAGGGATATGCCAAAAGAAGAATTGAATATATTAGCTCAAATCTATGAGAAAAGAGGTCTAAAAAAAGAAACAGCAATGCAAGTAGCCATTGAAATGACTGAAAACGATGCGTTGGGAACACACATTAGAGACGAATTAGGTATAAACGAGATTAGTCAGGCAAATCCAATCCAAGCAGCAATCGCCTCGGGAGCTTCATTTACAGTTGGAGCTGTATTACCCCTTTTAGTAGTGCTTTTTGCACCAGTAAAAGTTATGGAGTATTGTCTATATGGTTTTACGATAATTTTTCTAATTATTTTAGGAACACTTTCGGCAAAGACAGGAGGCTCAAGTGTAAGAAAAGCTATTGCACGTATTACAATTTGGGGTACACTTGCAATGGGATTATCCGCATTAGTGGGATATATTTTTGGTGTTAAAGTATAACTTTTGAAAGTGATAGAGAACCTAAAATAAAAACTACAGCCAACATTGGTTTTGGGTTTGGGGCAAGTCTCGCAGGACGTTTGCTTGTTATCTATATGACAAGCTTGGACTAAAAAAAGAACGAATTTTAATTCAGCAAGGGTGGTTTATGAACCCACCTTCACAAAGTTTAATCATTGTGGACTTATCATTGGATAATGGAAAAATTACAAAAAATATGGCTGGTGGAAAAGGAATACCCATGTCATCAATGACAATCGAAATCTAATAAAATGGCTTCCTACAAAATTGGGTTTGCTGTATGGCTGGAAAAACATCGCCGGGCTTTTGTTTGTTAACCTGTACTTTTATATCTTTAATCTGCAGCGGTTCCGGGCTGGACGAGCTAAGAATTCCAGCCTTACAGCAAGCTCTGCCCTTTAGCTGAAATTAAAAACACATGAGTTTATTAATACAGATATTTATTATTTCCATTTTATGCTTAGTTAATAAGCCTACCAAAGCTCAAGACTCCACAAAACAAAGAGGCAGAGATTTAGGAATTCCCTTTACAGGAGTTACCGGGAAAAACAATGCTATTACCGATGTACCTGGAATAGAAGTTGGCTATAAAACACTTATTAGTGGTACTGGAAAGAAAACTGCAAGAACAGGAGTTACTGTTATTTTACCAAAAGGCAAAACAGATAAGAGTTATCCGGCTGCTTGGTTTTCTCTTAATGGTGATGGTGAAATGACTGGATTACCTTACATCGAAGATTATGGGAGCGGGAGTGGTCCTATTGCTATTACCAATACAAATAGTGTAGGAGTTGTTCGGGATGCAGTAGGCGAATGGTGTGTTAAAAATTTTTCAAATAATAATAAGGAGGATTTTTCATTTGGCTTGCCTGTGGTTGCAGAAACCTGGGATGGAATGCTAAATGATATTAATGGATTTCATGTTAAAAAAGAACACGTATGGCAGGCAATAGACAGTGCATCAACCGGAAAAATAAAAGAAGGAAATGTAGGTGGTGGAACTGGTATGATTTGTTACTGGTTTAAAGGCGGAAGTGGAACAGCATCAAGAATATTCACCATAGATTCTGTTCAGTATACTTTGGGCGTTTTTGTGCAAGCCAATTTTGGCTCCAGGAAAGACTTAGTAATTTCCGGAGTATCTGTGGGTAAACAAATACAAGATTTAGAACCCATCGAAAATCAAGTAAACCGAAAAGATGGGTCAATCATAGTTATCGTGGCAACCGATGCCCCACTATTGTCAGGATCATTAAAATTAGTAGCAAGAAGAGTTACACATGGAATTGCCAGAACAGGAACTATTTCCAGTAATGGTTCTGGTGAAATTTTTTTAGCACTAAGTACTGCTTCACCAAAATACAATAGTGAATACACAGAAGAAACCTGGAAAGTAATTTCAAAATGGAATCTTGACCGGGTGTTTAGAGCAACTGTTGAAGCAACCGAAGAAGCTATTATAAATGCGTTGTTAGCCGCAGAAGATATGGAAGGTAAAAACGGAAATAAAGTATTCGCTTTACCTCACAAACGTTTACAAGAAATTCTAAAAAAGTATAACCGATAACTTCAGCTAATATTGATATTGCTTCAAGCAGGGCTGGACAATGAAATCTTCGGCATCAGCAACGCGATATCAGTAGTTCGTACTGACATTTATAAATTTGGCTTTTTGTTGTTAACTTCAACTTTATATTTCCAACTTGCCTGCGGACAGGTTGAGCAGCGGTTCCGGGCTGGACGTTAAAAAATATCCTGCCTGAAACGAGATCTGCCCGTTAGCGACAATTTTAACCGCTCCGATTAAATTATTCAGAGGCAATTTTTAAAATAACCATACAATGAATAAAATATGTTTTCCCCTTTCACTAACTATATTTCTTTCTTTACATATTTATGCGCAGAAAGAAAATCCTAAAGCTACCGAAGTTTGGGAACCGGAACCAAAAGTGATCACTCCGGGCACAACTTCACTAGACGCTCCTTCTGATGCTGTTATTTTATTTAATGGAAAAGACCTTTCCAACTGGACAGATGGCAAACTTAATTTTTCTAAATGGAAAATAGAGAATGATGCCATGACCGCTGTGAAAGGGGCCGGAAATATTCAAACCAAGCAGGCATTTGGGAGTTGCCAGTTGCATGTTGAATGGAAGACAGCTCCACAAATCACTGATAGTGGGCAAAACCGGGGAAACAGCGGTATTTTTTTTATGATGCGATATGAATTGCAAGTGTTGGATAGTTATAATAACAGAACCTATAGCAATGGTCAGGCAGGAAGCATCTATAAGCAATACATTCCGCTCGTAAATGTTTGCAGACCACCAGGCGAATGGCAGACTTACGATATCATTTTCAATTCTCCTAAATTCGATGCAGATAGTAATGTTGTATCACCTGCACGGTTTATTGTGTTTCAAAATGGAGTGCTCATTCAAAACCATGTGGAAGTAAAGGGAGAAACAGTTTACATTGGACAGCCGTCTTACAAAAAACATAACGACAAAGATTATTTAATGTTACAAGACCACGATTGCCCTGTAAGCTATCGCAATATCTGGATCAGGGAATTGTAAAAAGATACATTTCTAAATATTAAGCGTTTCCATGCAATGAAGAAAAACTGCCGATAACATTTGGTTTTGTGTCCCGATAATTATCGGTAGGATGCTGTACATAAATTTAGCTTCGGTTCCGGGCATACCTGCATCGAATGCCTGTACTTTGCAAATTCAGAACGTTGTGCCAAAAATTATTTTGCCATTCCCCAGCTCTCATAGTATGGCTTACATCTCTATCCGACCAAAATTAGCCGGGCAGGCAAAATTATTTTTTCCCCATTGCCGGTAAAGTTAACTTAGCACCGGAATAACCATACCAATTGAACAAAATAACAATCTACACAGATGGCTCTTCCCGTGGAAACCCCGGCCCCGGTGGTTTTGGCGTTATCATGATCTGGAATCACCATCGCAAAGAAATTTCAAAAGGATTCAGGCATACTACCAATAACCGGATGGAATTGTTAGCGGTTATTACCGCTCTGGAAGCGATCACCAAAAGAGAGATGCCGGTAATTGTATACTCCGATAGTCAATATGTGGTTAGGGCCATTGAAGAAGGCTGGCTAAAAACCTGGATAAAAACTGATTTTAAAGCTGGCAAAAAAAATAAAGATCTCTGGACCCGGTATTATCATCTTTCTGAAAATATACAGGTAAAATTAAAATGGGTAAAAGGCCATTCCGATAATCCCTTTAATAACCGGTGCGATGAACTGGCCACTGCTGCGGCAGATGGAAAAGATGTAGCAGTTGATGAATGGTACGAGGAAAACCAGGATGCCTGATAATGTTCATAAATGAAAATGGCCTTATTATTTTTTTCAACGCTGAGAAAATGAGTAACCTGAATTTTCGCTTTGTTTTAATAACACAATGCGTTTATCCCTAATTCTCATGTTCGCTTCGGTTAACTCAGGCAATTGCTTTCTTTACTGCATAATTTTTAAAGAGGAAATAAACAGCAAACAAAACGCCGCTATACAAGAGATCAGCTAGAATACCTGTTTTTAAAAATGGTAACCCCCCGGCAAGGCTAGCCAGATAGCCACTGAAATTTTGTGGGTATACATGATAAATGGGATTATCAAAAACAAAGAATGCAGAATTAGATAAAAGGAAAAAAAGTAAAGACGCCCCAATTGAATAACCCGCAACTGAAACTATATTTATTTTTTTCAGGCTGAATGCAAGTATCGTAATTAAAGCAAGTATACCATAACCAACCAACTGACCCCAGCCCCAAAAACCCGGAGCAATATTAAATACTTCAAATAAAATATCCGAAAAGAACATGGCCAACAAGGGTAAAGCAAAAGCAAACCTTCTGTCTTTGATAACTGCGCCGGCAAAAATGGCCATCCCTATTATAGGACTGAAATTATCAGGATACAGAAATACCCTGGATAAAGCTGCCGTAATAATTAAAGTTGCTGCAATAACTGCTGTTAAAGTACTTTGCTTGTTCATCTATTTTATGCTTTGTACAAAAATAAGCAATGCACGGCATCCTGTGTATAATTTTTTTGCGCTACATTTTATAAACCCTGCTGGCCCCGGCGTGAGCCGTCCTATTGGGGTGACTCACGCCTATTATATTATCTTTGAAATATGGCACAACATAACCTGACCGGTAATTTGGGAGAACATATGGCTGTTGAGTACCTGTCTGTCCATGGTTACCATATCCTGCATCAAAACTGGCGCCATGCCCGTTGGGAAGTAGATGTTATTGCTGAAAAAGATGCCATTCTCCATTTTATAGAAGTAAAAACCAGGCGGACAAAAACATTCGGTCACCCGGAAGACAATGTAAACAAAAAGAAAATTCAAAACCTCTTACATGCTGCTGAAGAATTTTTGTACCAACAGCCACAATGGAAAAGGGTTCAGTTCGATATTCTGTCTATTACGATTTTAAAAGATAAACCTGCAGCGTATTTTTTGATTGAAGATGTGTATTTATAAAGGATCGGGGATGCAGGATACGGGATACGGGATGCAGGATACGGGATGCAGGATACTGGATGCAGGATACGGGATACGGGATGCAGGATACTGGATGCAGGATACGGGATGCCAGAAATTGCTAATTGCTTTTGCCCCATCTTTATTACCTATTGCCCATTATTTAAATGTTCCTGCATCTTCTCAACCAACTTGTAAGTAGCCGGACAATATTCGATGTTCTGTTTATGTACATGCAGATAGTCAACCATCTTCTTTTTATGTAAATGTGGAAAGCCCGAACAATCAACCGGGCGTATTGAGTATATTGAACATTTATTATCCTTTTGGTTTAAAAACTGGCAGGGTTGTTTTTTGTTTTGCCAATCTTTATCTTTCTTATCATAGATCAGCCATTTATCACTGAACTGCCTGGGCGTTTCATTAAAATGTGCAGCAATTCTTTTTATATCTGTTTTGGTATAAGTGGGTGTCATTTTTTTACAACAATTGGCACAGGAAAGGCAATCTACCTCTTTCCAAACTTCAGGTTCAAGAGTTATGGCTAATTTATCCAAACCAAGGGGTGTATTTTTTTCCAGTTTTGTAAGAAAACCTTTTAAACGTTTTTTATTATGCCTTACTTTTTGCCTGAACGAACGAAAATTAACTGCCTCCATATTGTGTTTTAATAACTATTACCGAAATTTAAGCAGCGAAAATAGTGTATAATTGACTTTAATTCACAATCTTAATTTGTAAACCACTTGTATTATTATGTGGGAACCATATAAAAAAGGATTTAAAGCCTGGCTTCAGTTAGAAAAATCATTAGCCTCAAATTCTGTTGAGGCTTACTTACGTGATATGGATAAGTTCACCGATTTTCTGCAGTCCTCTAAAAAAAATTGCTCCCCAAATGATGTTACCTTAAAGGACCTTGAAAAATTTGTACAATGGATCACTGAACTGGGTATGACGGTTACTTCACAGGCAAGGATCATTTCGGGGCTGAGGAGTTTTTACACGTACTGCATTATTGAACAGATAGTAACTGCAAACCCAACCGCTTTGCTGGAAACACCCAAACAAAAAAGAATTTTACCCGATACTTTAAGTTTTGATGAGATAGAAAGCATTATTGGCGAAATTGATCTTAGTAAACCCGAAGGAGGCCGAAACAAAGCAATCCTTGAAACATTATACAGTTGCGGTTTAAGGGTTACAGAATTGGTGAACCTCCGTATCAGTTGTTTGTTCCTGGATATTGGTTTTATAAGGGTAATTGGTAAAGGAGATAAAGAAAGATTGGTACCCATCGGCAGTGAAGCCATTAAGTTCATCACTATTTATAAAAATGAAATAAGGGTTCACCTGAAAATAAAGCCGGGGCAGGAAGATTATTTATTTTTAAACCGGAGGGGAAGTAAACTTACCAGGGTGATGATCTTTATACTGCTTAAAGCCCTTGCAGCAAAAGCAGGTATTACAAAAAGTATTTCACCACATACTTTTCGCCATTCCTTTGCCACACATTTAGTTGAAGGAGGCGCCGATCTGAGGGCTGTGCAGGAAATGCTGGGACATGAGAGTATTACCACCACCGAAATATATACACATTTAGACAGGGAATATTTGAGGAATACGCTGCATCAGTTTCATCCTGCCTTTAAAGTCTGACTTTTCCAACTTACTGTAAAGGGAATGTTTTTTCATGAGCAGACGGTTTGTGAGGCCAGTTAAAAAACCGGCCAGTTGCTCCTGCTTTTTTTAAAATCTAAGGCAGCAATCTTGGCCGGTATATACAACTACTACTGAACGATAAAACTACGTTTACTGACAAGCCTGTTTTGGTTGTTAAAAATGTTGATATAATAAACCCCGCTGCTCCACCGGTTATCGGCCTGTATTTTTTCAGTATACGCTTTTGCCATTGCGTTACATTGTTTTTGTAAAACAATTCTTCCGGCTGCATCAGTGATCTGAATAATATGATTACCAGTTTGTTTTAATTTTAATGCTAAAGAAAAAGTAACCCCTCTTTGAACGGGATTGGGATATACTTTGAGGGAATCAGTTAACAAAGTAATAATTTTTGCTTTTGCATCGCTATATGCCGAAATCTTATAACTCATGCTGATTCCTCCCAAACGGCCTTTTACATAATTATAACCGGTACTAACCATAACCGTATCTAAATTTTTTAATTTTGATTTTCGTGTTGTTATGATCACTGCTCCGCTGGCGGCATTACTCCCAAATAAGGCCATGGCTTTTGGTGCATCCAAAACGGTATAATCATCAATATCATCCGGATTAATTTCTACGGCTCCAGGCATAATAGACCCATCAACAACATAAATAACTGCCCTGCCTTCGGTTAAAACAGGTATACCACCAAGCCTTATTTTTGTTTCCATACCAACAATGGTTTTATTATTTCTTACCTCAATACCCTTTACTTCAGCAGCCAACGCATTGTTTTTATTCGTTGTTCTTATTAAATTAAGTTGTTCAACCGGCGCATTTTGTATTTGTCCCTGCGCTTTTGCACTATTCCCTTTCCCAAAAAACATAAAAAACATCAGCACATAATTCCAGTACCAAAAAAATCTTTTCTTTGGATCTTCTGGCCTGTAGATGTTTCTGTCTAATTGTGCAGGTAATGCCCTGCCACAAACCTTTTCATGTGTAATTGCTGTAAAATAATTGAACACTTCTGTATCGGTCATCATGCTGAAATCGATCACTTCTTTTGCACAGGCATTGCAAAAGCGGCCCTGTTCTGTTGGCTGCATATGCAGCCAGTTTTCGTGGCAGGGCTCGGGAATGGAGAGTTGAAACTTCTGCATAACAATTAGTTTTGTTATTCAGATGCAGTATCAAAAAATATTACATAAATAAAAAAAGAAAAAATTGAAGGGAGGCTGAAAAGCCGGATCTATTTACTTTCCATTACAATATCGGGCTGGGTAAAATTAACTTCAGCAGCATTATTATAATCTGTATTCGTAACTTTTTTTTGGTAATTTTTAAAGAGGCTGTGCAAACGGAGTTTAAGTACGCCCAATACGCCTTCCTTAATAATACCCTTATTCATTTTACTGGAGCCAAATTCGCGGTCAATAAAAGTAATGGGTACTTCTTTAATTTTAAAGCCCAGTTTCCAGGCTGCAAATTTCATTTCGATCTGGAAAGCATAACCCACAAATTCTATCTGATCAAGGTTTATAGCTTCCAGCACTTCTTTTTTATAGCAAACGAAACCGGCAGTAGGATCTTTAACCGGCATCCATGTTATCATCCTGGTATATAATGAAGCCCCTTTTGAAAGAATAATACGGTTGGCAGGCCAGTTGGCGACGGCACCGTCTTTTACATACCTGGAACCAATTGCAACATCAGCACCCTGCTTACAGGCCAGGTATAATTTCTCCAGGTCGTTTGGATTATGCGAAAAATCTGCATCCATCTCAAAAATAAAATGATACCCTTTTTCAATGGCCCATTTAAACCCAAAAATATAGGCGGTACCTAAACCGGATTTTTCCATCCGTTGCTCCAGAAATAATTGCCCGGAATATTTGGGGATCAGGGCTTTTATTATTCCGGCTGTACCATCAGGCGAGTTGTCATCAATGACCAGAACATGGTAATTGTTTTGCAAACCAAATACCGCATCGATAATTTTTTCGATGTTCTCTTTTTCATTAAATGTTGGTATAATTACCAGTTTCTCCAAATGCCTGAACAGTTTAGCCTTTCAAATTTACAAAAAATAAGGCATTGCCTTATCAACATATTTTCTACAGCTTGTATTTAATTATTTTTTAACAGGGTCCTGTTTAGTATCTCCGTTAATTTTTGTTTGGTATGCAAAGGAAAATCGCCCCTCATCATCCAGTCATAATATTGAGGCTCAGCTTTTAATATACTGACAACGGTTCGCCCTTTATGTTTTCCAAAATTAAAAATTTCGTTGCCTTTATCATCAAAACCAAATCGCCGGGCATAGTCAACAATTTTATCTTCCCCGATTACACCCAATATAGAATCAACAGAGTTCCCCAGGTTTTCATAACGTTTTAACTGAGCCATCAGCACATCAATGGTTGCATCAACATCTGCCTCTGCACTGTGGGCATTTACCAACTCCTTATTGCAAAAGAATTTATAAGCAGCAGTTAGGGTACGGGGTTCCATTGTATAAAATATATGCTGAACATCGATCATCTTCCTCGTACTCAGGTCAACATCCATACCAGCCCTTAAAAATTCTTCCATTAAAATAGGAATATCAAACCGGTTGCTGTTATATCCCCCCAGATCGCAGTTTTCGATAAACATCTTTATTTCATTGCCTGCCTGTTTAAAAGTAGGGGCATCTTGTACCATTTCATCAGTTATCCCGTGTATTTCACTGCTCTCTTTGGGTATAGGTATTGCCGGATTAAGCAGCTTTCGTTTTACCTGGCGGGTTCCATCAGGTGAAATTTTGATCATGGCTATTTCGACAATACGATCAACAGAAAGGCTAACTCCGGTAGTTTCAAGATCAATAAAAACGATTGGGCGTTTAAGTTGTAACATTTTTGGTTTTACTGTTTAATAGGTTAAAATATCAGATTTTTTCCGGCTGTTTTACCGGCTTTAACTATAAAAATGAAGCCGAAGGTAATATTATTTGTATTTCGCCGTTTACTCAGGGTAAATTATCTTTGCAATAATAGGATTTTTAACACCAAAAGAAAAATGATGAAAAAAATATTTTTTGTTTTAGCTGTATTTATCACTGTTACAGCAATTATAAGCAGTTGCAGCCCCAGCCGCAGATCAGGTTGCCCAATGAATGAAGGAATAATTCATTAATACCTTTTCCGCCTCCCATGAACTGGATTGAATTAAATAGCTTATCTCAGCTTACCCATATAAAAGAATTATCCAGGTACAGGCCCCAGGTAATTTTCAAGCACAGCACCCGTTGTTCCATCAGCAGTATGGCTTTAAGCCGTTTGGAAAGAAATGAACAACCGGAAACAGGCGATTTTTATTTTCTTGATCTAATAAAATACAGGTCGCTCTCCAATACAATTGCCGAAGATTTTGCAGTAAGCCACGAATCACCCCAGGTACTGTTAATTAAAAACACAAAATGTGTTTATGATGAAAGCCATAGTGGAATTCAAATGGATGAGATTGCAGCACAAATAGCACTTAATTAATCTTTCGCCTTTTAAAATATTTTACAAGCTCATACCAAATAACCGAGGCGAACCCGGTTACAATGCTTATTACTAATTGTACCGCATTGAGTTTTTCAAATTTAAATATTTTGCTGAATGGCGATACAAATAAGAGTAAGGCCATTAACAATACAGTGATCATTATGATTATGGGAACCAGATTATTTGTATACCTGCTGGTTGTTATTATTGAATAATAAAAGGAACGGTTTACCAGGGTTAAAAATATATTGGCCGAAATAAGCGTTAGAAAAACCATCGTTCTGGTTGTGTTTTCACTGCTCCCCTGCTGTACTGCATATTGATAAATATAAAGCGTTCCGATTGAAATTACAAGGCCCTGAATTATACTGGTAGTAAGTTCACGTGCGTTAAAAAATGTACTGGTAAAGAGCCTTGGTTTTTGCAGCATCATGTTTTTTTCGATGGGTTCATTTTCATAAATGATAGAACAGGTTGGGCCCATGATCAATTCCAGAAAAATAACATGTACCGGTGTAAAAATATTTGGATAAACCCATCCCAGCGCCAGTGGAATAAATACGGTTAGTATGATTGGGATATGAATGGAGATTATATATTGAATGGCCTTTTTAAGGTTACTGTAAATTCTGCGGCCCATGGCAACCGCATCAACCATTTTTGCCAGATCATCATCAGTTAGGATCATCGAAGAAGCCAGTTTGGCAATCTCTGTTCCTTTCTTTCCCATAGCAATCCCAATATGTGCCGATTTTAAAGCCGGTCCGTCATTAACACCATCACCAGTCATGGCCACCACCTCATTATTCCGTTTTAATGCTTCTATCACCCTGAGTTTTGCTTCGGGGAACATCCGGGTATAAATATTTACCTGTTTTACCTGTTCTTCCAGTTCTGCATCCGATAGATCAATCAATGCTGCTCCACTAAGGCTATTGGTATAATCTTTAAACTGAATTTGTGATGCAATGGTTTGGGTTGTTGCTTCATTATCGCCTGTAATGATCTTTACCGATATTCCGGCCTTATCAAAAGCCTGAAATACCTGGCCTATATTTTTCTTTGGCGGATCGTAAAAAGCCAGTAATCCTTTAAAACGGAAATTAAAATCCTGCTGCAGTTTTGGGAAATCATATCCGGCATGCGTTGTTTCTGCAACAGCCAATACCCTGTATCCCATTACAGTAAGTTCTTCCATTGCAGCATCTATCATTTCTTTTTCATCATTTGATAATGTTGATACATTTATTATAGCTTCAGGCGCTCCTTTTGCAGCAATGATGCGTTGCCCCTGTTCGTTTTCAAATACATGCGTCATCATAGGTGGTCTTCCACCGAGTGGATATTCATGAATCATTTTATAATCCGGCCTTTCAATTTTTGAAAATAATTCAGCATATTTATTATGCAATTCCACTTCCATCGGATCAAATGGAATGGGCTCGCTTGCCCACATGGCTATACGTATCAGCTCTCTTTCGGCATTATTTAAACCAGCTTCCGGTGCTGTTATTTTTTGGGTACTGATTTCATAAATTTTTACCAGGGACATTTTGTTTTCTGTAATGGTGCCCGTTTTATCAACACAAATAACTGTGGCACTGCCCAGCGATTCAACTGTTTTAGTCTGCTTCACAATAACACCCATTTTCATTAAACGCCATGCCCCCAAAGCCATAAAGGTTGTAAAAGCAACAGGTATCTCTTCAGGTAAAATACTCATAGCCAGTGTAAGTGCTTTCAACAGGCTATCGAATAAATCATTTGATTGTAAATAATTGATTACCCAAACTATTAAAAAGATGATTACACCGGCAATAGCCATCTTTTTTACAAAATTGCTGATCTGTTTCTGCAGCGGTGTTTTCTCTTCTTTAATGGACTCCAGGCTCTTTCCTATTTTTCCAAGCCTGGTTTCAATACCAATCTGGGTTGCTTTGCAAATGGCCAGGCCACCCGAAACAGATGTACCCTGGTAAACAAAGTTATCCTGGTCTGTTGAAGTCTTAAAAACACTTAATGATTCCCCGGTAAGAATTGATTCATTAACAGAAAAATCATTGGATTGAATGATAATTCCATCGGCAGGCACTACAGTTCCTTCTTCAACAAGCATATAATCCCCAACAACGATATCTTCACTGTTAATTTCAACCGTTTCGCCATTGCGGATCACTTTACTGTGCGGTTGTGTAAGTAATTTTAATGCAGCCATAGCATTACGGCTGCGTGAATCCTGGTAAATAGATATAGCCGATACTAAAACAATGGCAGAAGCCATAAAAATGCCATCACTTGTGTTACCGGTAATAAAATAAACAGCACTGGCGATCACCAATAAAATAAACATAGGTTCGGCAATAACATCTTTCAATGCAGCAATAAAACCTTCATTTTTTTTTAACTCCTGTACATTAGCCCCGTAATCCTTTCGGGCGATAATTACTTCCTGATCTGTTAAACCAATAATTTCACGGTGATGTAAAGCCATTTTTCGGTTTTGGGTTCTTTTGATTAAATCCCGGCTATAAATATAGTTTAAAATACATTTTCCTTTTTTGTAACATCTAACCCCATTGTTGTAAATTTACCGATAACACATTAATATTCCGACATCTGCAATTATGGCCATTCAAAAACTAAAACAGGAGAAAGAAAAATTTGAAGCCCTGTTTCAACATGCTTCTATGGGGATATTGGTTGCCAATAATACTGCCGAAATCTTATTAGTAAATAATTTTTTACTTTCCCAGTTTGGGTATGAGAAACCTGCAGAATTAACGGGTAAAAAAATTGAAACCCTGATACCCTTCCGCTTTCACAGTAAACATGTTACGCAACGGGATCACTATATTAAGGATCCTAAACCCAGGCCAATGGGATTGGGAAAAGATCTTTTTGCCGTTAAAAAAGACGGTTCTGAATTTCCGGTTGAAATAAGCCTGAGTAATTATACAACCCACGAAGGCAGTTTTACCATTGCATTTGTAATAGATATCACCAAAAGAAAAGAAACGGACAATGAAATTCTGCGCCAACAGGAACAATTAACTGAAATTAATAAAAAAGTAGAGGTGCTGAATGATGAACTGGAAGAAAAAGTGGAATTAAGAACAAAACAATTGCAGGAAATTTTGCGGCAACTTGAAGTATCGAAAGATGAACTGACAAAAGCCCTAAGCAAGGAAAAAGAACTTAGTGATTTAAAAAGCCGGTTTGTGTCTATGGCTTCGCATGAATTCAGGACGCCATTAAGCACCATACTTTCCTCAGCATCACTTGTAGCAAAATATACCGAGGCCGAAGAACAGGAAAAAAGGGATAAACATATTCACCGTATCAAATCTTCGGTAAACAATCTTACCGGTTTACTGAATGAATTTTTATCAATTGGAAAGATAGAGGATGGTAAAATTACAGCCAATAACAGCAACTTTAATATTAAAGAACTCATTACTTTGCTTTGTGCCGAAATGGAAAGTATTGCAAAGCCCGGCCAGCAGATCAGGTACAGTCATACTGGAAATGAAATTGTTGTTTTAGATCCCTCTTTATTACGAAATGTAATGACCAACCTGTTGTCAAATGCAATAAAATTTTCTTCCGAAACCGGTATCATTGAGGTTGAAAGTTTTGTTTCAGAAAAAGAGATCGTTTTGCATGTTAAAGACAACGGACTTGGTATTTCAAAAGGTGACCAGGTGCATTTATTTGAACGTTTTTTCAGGGGTACCAATGTTACTAATATACAGGGAACAGGCCTTGGCCTGCACATCGTTGGCAAATACATTGAAATTATGGACGGAGAAATTGAATTTTATAGCGAATTGGAAAAAGGAACTAAATTTATCATCAGATTAAAAAATGAGTTGTTAAACTAAACAAATCTTTCAGCCATGCATATGAAACATTTATTACTGATTGAGGACAATATTGAAATAAGGGAGAATACTGCCGAAATTTTAGAATTGGCAGGTTATAAAGTGCAAACTGCAGAAAACGGAAAAGTGGGTGTGGAAATGGCTTTAAAGGAAAAACCTGATCTGATTATTTGCGATATCATGATGCCGGTTCTGGATGGATATGGTGTTTTACACCTGCTGAATAAAAACCCTGAGCTCACCGGCATTCCCTTCATTTTTTTAACAGCCAAGGCAGAAAGAAGTGACTTTAGAAAAGGAATGGAAATGGGTGCCGATGATTATATTACCAAACCTTTCAGCGATATTGAATTACTGAATGCGGTAGAAAGCCGCATTAAAAAAACAGAACTGCTTGCAAAAAATTATACGGCAGATGCTGATGGCATGAGCCGGATGCTGCATGAATTTAAAGGAAAAGATGCTTTGATGGAACTTGCTACAGACAGAAATATTAATCACTACAAAAAGAAACAACCCATTTATACAGAAGGTAATCATCCCAACAGGTTATATTATGTACAAAAGGGTAAAGTAAAAACCTGCAAAACCAATGATGCCGGTAAGGAATTAACGGTTGGCCTGTTTAATGAAGGTGATTTTTTTGGTTATAATGCATTGCTGGAGGAAACAGTATATAAAGAAACTGCTGAAGCCATTGAAGACAGTGATGTGTCCATTATTCCGAAAGAGGATTTTGAAAACCTGTTGCACAGTAATAAAGAAGTGACACATAAATTCATTAAGCTTTTGGCAAAAAATGTTACGGAAAAAGAAAACCAGCTTTTAGGCCTTGCGTATAACTCGCTGCGGAAAAGAGTGGCCGATGCACTGCTTACTTTGCAGGCTAAATACCAAAAAGAATCACAGGATAAATTTTCCATTCATATTTCCCGCGAAGACCTGGCCAATATTGCGGGAACGGCTACAGAATCACTTATCAGAACACTCAGTGATTTTAAAAGTGAAAATTTAATTGAAATCAAAGACGGAAATATCATTATAATGAATCAAAAGAAGCTTACAGACATGCTCAATTAATTTTTATAAAGCTGTTGACAGGTATTTATTAAACTCATTTTTCAGCAAATTAAAGTCCTTTTCAAAATACTCTATTTCATTACGCAGTTTTTCCTGTGTTTTAATCATTTTATTGTCAACCGGTGCTCCGGCATTGTGATTTAAATTATCATTGTGTACATTTATATCGTGCCGCAATTCATCAATATATTCATCTTTTAAAATAAATTTATTTTGAAACTGTTCCGCAAGGGCTAAAAAATTTTTATCGGAGCTGTGATCAAGTACTTCAGAAAGGCGGTTTTTTAAAAACGTGTTCTCCTGCTTAAAAAATTCAAGCATACGGTTCCATGTTTTATTTTCATGGTGAAACTGATCGGGAATTGTTAATTTAACGGGTGCCATATAATACACGTACTATATCTTTATTTTACTTACCATAATTGTTACAAACCTATATTTATTTCAAAGTAATTTTCAGGATATACATCATTTCAAAACCTGAGGTTCGTCATTTTTTGCTGCAACAGCCCGTTACTTTTTCTTTTTCAGCGTTCATTTTTGGGCTTACATAAGGTATGCCCAAACCCATTCCCCTTAAAATAAGCAGGCATGCCATCATAGCCATCACATAAGGATATACCCGGCGTATCTTTTGCCGGAGCGAAATACCCACATAATTTCCAAAAAAGGCAATGCTCCACATAACGGGCAGCGTACCCAAACCAAAGGCTGCCATAAATAAAACACTGTTAACTATATCCCCGGCTGCTATGGCACCGGCAACTGCCATATATACCAGTCCACAGGGCAACAGCCCGTTCAATAACCCAATTACAAAAAGAGATGCATTATTTTTTTGAGTAAACAAACGTCCAAGCCGTGTTCGGATACCGGCAAAAAATCCATTAGCATAATTTGCAGTACTGCTTTGCATTTTATACTTTTTTGGCATAATGATAAACAATAGAATTAATGCCCCTGTACCAATGGATAACCATTGCTGAAACCCAAATAGAGCAGCCGTTTGACCTATTAAACCAAATACCAGCCCAAAAACAGCATAGGTTACAATACGACCTGCATTATAAATGAATGCAGCACCCAGCTTTGCAACAAAACTGTTATTGCTTAATGGGAGCGCCATTGCTAGCGGTCCACACATACCCACACAATGAAAGCTGCAAACAATACCTATCGTAAAAGCCACAAAAAACAACTGTACCATTTAAATAATTATTTTCTTTTCAAAATAATAAGTAACACTACCGTCCTGCCAGCTTACATGCAATTCATATAAACCTTTACTGGCAGCAGGAATGTTAATTTGCAAAGATTCATCCAGCAGGGTAAATCTTTTTTTAATATCTTTTTTCTGGTCTGATGGACAATACAGTACTGCTTCGCCAGTTAGTTTTTTTCCTGCAAAATCTTTTGGGAATTGAATGATCAGTGAATTGTCTTTACGTTTATATTCAACCGGGGCACTCAATGCAGCTGCCCTTTTCATCTCATCTATTTTTTCCTGGTACTTTAATTCTTTGGCATAGTAATCGTTTGTTACCAGGTCTGTGTTTTGGCTAGATGATTTAATAACCATTGCCAGAATACCCAATATAAAAACAATATATACCATCAAAATTTTAGTTCCCCAGTTCATAATTAATAATTTTAGTTATACACTTCCGGCCCGATAAATTTGGCCGTGATCGTTTTAATTTTATGCTCACCGGCATACATGCCGATCTTTACTTCGGTTTTCCAGTTTGTTATATCTTCTTTTTTAAGTTTTACAAAAAATTGCAGGTTTGAATAATCTTCTTTCTTTACTTTAAGCCCACCGCTGCCAACCAATGTAATTTCTCCGGGCAGATTTTCCAGTTTTAACTTAAAATCAATGTCTTTATGCGTTTTGTTTACCAGTTTCAAATTGTAGAGATTACTCAAACGGCCGTCAGGCAACTTTGTATATGTCATGCCTGCTGTACGCATTAAGGTAACATCCAGGTCGGTTCTGCTTGCCAATAAAAATGTCAGCAGGGAAAGTAAAAGTGCCAGTACAGCCGTATAGGATTTTATCCTGGCATTGAATTTTAGTTTTACTGCATTGCTGATACTGTTTTCAGATGCGTACCTGATCAAACCTTTTGGTTTATCAACTTTCAGCATGATATCATCGCAGGCATCAATACAGGCGGTACAGTTTACACATTCCAGTTGTGTGCCATTACGGATGTCGATCCCGGTAGGACAAACCCTTACACAGGCAAAGCAATCAACACAATCGCCCTGTTTTGTATAGGATTCAAACTTTTCGGTAATACTTTTACAGGCCCCCTCTTCTTTACAGTCGGTGCATTTACAATCATGATCATCTGCTTTTTTAAGTTTACCCCTGGGCTCTCCACGCTTATGATCATAAGCAACAACAATGGAGTTTTTATCGAGCAAAACACCCTGTAATCTTCCGTACGGACAAACCACAATACATACCTGCTCCCTGAACCACCAGTAAACAAAAAAGAATACAGTAGTAAATATCATCAGTGAAACCAGGGTACCCACATGTGCACCCGGATGTTCAATATAACCTATCAACTCATCCATGCTGATCAAATAAGCAAGAAAAAAATTGGCAATGAGAAATGATATGGCAAAGAATACAATA
>JANOFR010000060.1:0-47741 GCA_031413755.1 Chitinophagaceae bacterium | reverse complement strand
GTATATTGTCTGCCATCTATGTCAATACGAACCGTATTATTGTCACCTTTTACCACTTTATAGCTCCAATGGCTGATCTCTTCTGTTACTTCATCAAAACGGCGGCCCATAAAACGCTTCACACTGCTGATGGTGTTTTGCGAATTGGTAATGGCCTGACGCTTGGCAGGATCACCTACTTTACGCTCTCCATTTTTTAGAAAAGCAACTACAGACGGTGTTGTACGGCGACCTTCTTCATTGGCGATCACTACCGGCTCGTTACCTTCCATAACGGAAACACAACTGTTGGTGGTTCCTAAATCAATCCCTATTATCTTTCCCATTTTAATTTGATTTTTGTTATTAATGGAATGACAATGATTATGCCAGCAGCAAAAAAATGCTATTTTGTCATAATTAACTGAAAGTTCAGTCTTTAAACCTGAAAAAATGTAGAAAAAAGGCATGTTTTCTATGCCGGAGATATGCCAGTGATAAATTTTAGCTGGCCTTAATTAATCCTGTCCAGGCTGTGCCATTTGATTCTGTCACCAGTATTTTACACCTGTTCTTAAATTGCTGTGCGGCTAAAATAGATTGATCAAGTACTTTTTGTAGGGCAAATTCTGCATTAAGCCTGTATTCACCATGGGGCAAAATATAGGTGCTCCCATCTTCGCTTTCTATAAATTTGAACATATTGAAAAGAACCAATTGCTCTTCAAGTATGGCATAGTCTCTCCTGTTCGCATTTTCGAGTTCAAACCGGATAATAAAATATGGCATAGCGTTTTTGTAAGTACGGACAAATATAATAGATTTAATAATCAAAAAAGTATTTATACCCTATTTTTTTAGTAAATTTACTATTGAGTTTAAATTACAATAATTTCATATAATCGCAATAGGGCTGGTCGAAAAAGATGAAGTATATAAATCGACAGGTAACATAAGCTGGAAAATTGCAACTAGTAGAAGTACTAATCATTTACAAAAATGCTGCTGTCCTTTAAATAAGGCATTTGTTGCCCGAATTGGCAGTTAAATAAATAGCGGAACAGGTTTACGGTACTCCAGCGGTCTTTATAAGGCAGATAATTTTTAGACGGGAACCGAACCCAACAGAAATTATCATAATTAGCAGGGGCATCAAAAGCCGGAACATCATAATTGTAAAAACCATGATCACTCATTATGATTACAATTGCACCTGCATCATTTTTTACAATGTGGGTGATCATAGATTTAATAATGGTATTTGTATATTTTAAATAAGACAGATACAACGGCTTATTAAACAGATCCTGCATTTGGTCTTCAGCAATATAAGTACCGGTACTATCCCTAAAATAAGGCCCATGAGGAAGTAAAAAATGTGCATAACAGAATATTGGCCCGGGCGAAGTTTTTGAAGCAGTTTTTAAAACCATTTCCTCTGCTTTTTTATTGAATACATCATCACGGTACACATAATGTTCCTTTATAAACGGGATATCAATTTTCCCCCCAATGATCCACCAACCCAGATCTTTAAATAAACGGTAATGAAATATTTTATCAGTGAGTAAGGCAGTATGCAGGGGAAATACAGGATTTATTGCTGACAAAGCCGGGTAATCCTTTATTTCAAAAATGGAATAGTTTTTAACAGCATAATTCATCGATTTAAAAATTGAAAATACCCGGGCATTACGTATTTCACCAAACCTGTTTTGAACATCCTTCTGGGTCAATTCTGTATGATCATAATTGGTATCTATATACTGCATATTTAACATGGATGACATGCTGAAAGCCGTATAATCATAATTAGAAAATACCGGTAATTCTTTAAATTCTTTTTGTTTTAAAAAATCATAGAAGCTGTCATTTGCAAATCCAAAACTATCCTGTAAACTTTTATAGCCTGCATATTCATCAAACACTAAAAAATAAAGGTTTGGTTTATCAGTTACTTTCGCCGCATCAAAAGCAACCGGCTGCCTAGCAACAGTTTTATCAGCCAATTTGTATTTATGGAGTAATAAGTAACCATCAAAACTGCAATACAACAACAGCAGGATATTAAAATAAAAAACCAGTTTATGATGCAATTGCTTTTTATGTTTTAAAAATATTATCCAGATACCGGTAACCGCAAACAGCAGGGGCACCAGTACAGCATAAGATCTTATAAAGGAAAGAAAAGAAACCGTTTTTACTGAATCATGCAGGGCACCAAAAAACAGGTACCATAAACTGATAAAAAAACTGATCAGAGAAGCGAAAATGAAGTTCTTTGTAAAAAAGTATGAAATCAAAACCAATACAGCCAAGCAAACGTTAATAACAATCCCTATCCATACTACTTCTTTCAGATGCAGGTGGCCATAATTTTCAACAGCACCATGCAGGCAAAAAAACAAAGGCAGTAAAAAAAGGAAAAAAGGTATTTTTTTTAAAAGCTGCATTAGGTATGTTTAAATAATAATGTTCGGTAAACTAAGCCTGACCTTAATAATGCAATACTACAGTACTATCGCTAAGGTATGGCATGTGTTGATTAAACTGACAGTTAAACAGGTACCTAAAAAGATTTACATTGCTCCAGCTTTCTTTAAAGGAAATATGGTTGTTATCAGGAAAACGAACAGCACAAAGATTATCATACCGGTAAGGCTGGTAAATCCTTTTGTCTGCATATTCCCGGTAACCATGATCGCCCATAACTATAATAACCGCATCAGGATTTTTACTGATAATGTTATCTAACATATTCTCCATCCTTTTATTTACATATTTAATATAGGACACAAACAATCTTTTATCATTCCAAAGCGTATAACTGGATATTTTTGGGTAAGGATTTTTATTTCCAAGACTGTCATAATAATAAGGCCCGTGCGGCATCATAAAATGAGCGTAAACAAAGGCAGGTTTTTCAGTTTTTACACGAACCTTTTTTAAGAGCATTTTTTCAGTATATTTATTATCAACATCATGATAATAAAAATTCCTGTTCTTCCAAAAGGGAATTATTTTTCCAAGCTTATCCCCGATATCCCTTTTCATTCTGTTGTGCAGTATTTTATCCGTTAAAAGAACAGCATGAGCCAGTAAAAATGAATTTTCAGACGATACCGGCCGCTTATCGGCAATATCAAAAATGGATAAATTCTCCATTTGGTATCCCATGGATTGAAAAATGGAAAATACGGATGCTTTTTTTATTTCAACACCTCTTTTCTGAAGATCCCGCTGTGTAAGTTCCAGGTTTTTAAAATCACTTTTAACATAATTCATATTCAGTATAGAAGACATACTGAAATAGGTAAGGTCATAATTTGAAAAAACGGGCAATACTTTAAATGATCTTTGGAACAGGTAATCCTTAAAGGCATTATTTGAGAATGCAAAACTGTCTTGTAAACTTTTGAAACCCGGGTATTCATCCAGTACGATATAATATACATCAGGTTTTTGAACAACCCCTGACCTGTCAAAATAAACAGCATCAACGGTTGTTTTTTTCGTATTCGCCAAATAGTTTTTGAGCACTAAAAAGCTGTCAATACAACAATACAGTAAGGTTAAAACATTTAAATAAAGTACCAGCTTATAAAGCAATGCTTTTTTTTTCTTTAAAAACAGTATCCATAAACAAGTAAAAAGCAGCAGTATTAAAAGCAACACCGTATAGCTTTTTGCAAAAGAAAGTAAGGGTATGCTTTTTATCCAATCGTGCAGGGCACCAAAAAAAAGGTACCATACACTGATAAAAAAACTGATCAGTGCAGAAAAAATATGGTTTTTACTAAATGCCCATATGATCAAAAACAATACAGCCATGCAAGCCAAAATAACTACCCCTATCCATAAAACTTCAAACGGTTGCAGATAACCATAATTTTCAACCGTACCATGCAGGCAAAAAAACAGGGGCAGTAAAAACAGGAAAAAAGGTATTGTTTTAAATCGCTTCATTAATTGCGTTTCATTAAAAATAAAACCCTGTTGGTACTACCAATTTTAACTTCTTTTAAAATCTGGTATTTATCGGCGAATATGGATTTAAAATGCTCAAGGCTATAACTTTCAAAAATATCTTTTCGGTTTTGTAGCAGCTGTTTTACCTTTTCATCGCTCTTGGGTACAAATTCAATGACCAGGTATGGGCCCATTGGTTGTAACCAATCAGCAATAAAAGCAAGGGGAACATTATGGGTTATTGCCAGGTGATGGACTAAGGCCAAAGCAAGTATAAGATCTGCCTGCAGTCTTGCGGTGATAGACTCTCTTTCCCTGTTATTCCAGCCAATGGCCGGTGAAGGTGTAGTAAGATCATTTACGAGGGGCAAAATATTTGCTTTCCCTTCCTGCTTGATTTTAAGGTACAGGTCATTTATACAATTGGCATCAGCATCAGTTGCAATCACCAGTTTATCATTTTTAAAAATCAAACTGAAATAACCGTCGTTTGCACCCAGATCAATTACTTTTTTATAATCAATATCGCTTATAAATGATATAACCAATGCAGTTTTGGCATTCAGGTATTCATCACCTGAAATAGTATCTGTATAATAATCATCCCAGGTAGTCTTTATTTTTTTGGGCGATAATTTTTGCACATAACCTTCAAGTCCTTTCAATAAGATCTCCAGTTTTTGTTTTGAAAAATTATTTTCATTACCCCGCTTTTGCCCGCCCGGCTGATCCGTTTGGACGTGTTTTTGCTTACCCGAAAACTTTGCCTGCAGGTGCACATGCAATAGTGTATTCATATTCCATCTGGACCTTTTGGGCAATAAACCAACGAGCACATTTATAGGGATGCCGTTGGGATAAACGGCAAATAATTTATTGGTACCGGGATGGCAATAGTGCATAAGCAGCAAAGGGGCTAAAAAGCATTCGCTGAACTGCCGGTATGCAACCCAGGGTTTACCGGCTTCATAATTTTCAAAAGAAAGGGTATCAATAAAAAGCGGCTTCCCATTATAAAATTGTATATTGAAAGCTGTGGCATCTTTCAGTATCATTCCCTTTTTTAAAGAAGTAATTGCGATCTGCAGTGTAAGTAATGCTGCATCTTTCCACATATCAAAACTCCACTCGTAAGGATAACTAATGAAAGGAATTTGTTCGGGCAGCAGCACCCTGCCATTTCCAATACCCTCTCCAGCCGTATCATCCCCGTTAGTACCGGCAAGTGCGGGCGGGCGGGTAAATTTATCAATTTCAGTTATTTCCCGGTGGGCAATAAGCATTGTTTTTTTTACCAGCTCCTCATACAAACCGCTGTTCATTAATTGCGTGTAATGGACTTCATAATTTGGATGCACATAACGGTAAAACTGCCCGTCGTGCTGAAAAACAAAACCGTCAGTATCTCTATAGGAAGCAGGATGGGGGTTCATGTTTTATTCAGATGATTTTACGTAAAGCACTATTCAACCGTATCTTTTTCTGCTTCTTTTTTTTGTTTTTTTCCAACAAAAAATGATTTTATGGTTAACCAGAAGTTCTTAATGAAGAAGCTGACGCCCAATACAGCAGCAATGATCATTTGTAAGATGTAACTGCCGCTTCCGGGATCAATGTATAATAAAAAAAATTGCATGTATGGATTTAAATCTACACGAATTTAGCAAAAGGAAACCAAAAGCTGTACTAAAAGAACCGGATCAATAACTGATCTGTGTTTTGATTACTTTTGAGATTCTAAAAATAGTATCATGTCTTTTATCAATTACAACACTAAAAACAAAGTAACCATTTTCCCCGGGGTGCAAAGTGCTATGGAACATTCTGCACAAATAAGTTATGGGTGTGTCACACTTGAGGAAGGTGTAACCGTTCCGGTGCACAGCCATCCACATGAACAATGGACCTATGTACTGGAAGGGCAAATGGAATTTACAGTAAATGGAGAAAAACAGATGTTGGTTCCGGGTATGGGCGCTTTTATTGCTTCACATGTATTACATGGAGGCGTTGCCATTACTGCCTGTAAAGTTATTGATGTTTTTACACCGGTGAGGGAAGATTATAAGGTGCTGGGAAGTTAATGCAGGATGCAGGATGTTGGATACAGGATGCAGCGATAAATTTTAAAAACTTTGAAATAATTCTGCAAGTATCAAATATCTGGAATCACGGATCCAGTATCTGGGATCCGGAATCTTTCCTGATCTTAAATGAAAAGTGCTTTTGGCTCAGGTAACTGATCGTAATAATAATAACAGTAGTGATACACTGACTGAGAAATGGCCACCAGCCAAATACTTCTACAAATATTTTCAGGATGAAATAGTTGAGTGTAAGATTAAAAAGGAATGACAACCCATAACGAAAGAGCTGTATCCTACCCTTTAAATTAGAGTCAATAAATACCACGTACTTCATCAAAAGAAATCCAATTATAAAATTGACGCAAAAGGAAGCGAACAGGGCGGCATTATGTGGCTTCAGTGTATAAAATCCCAGGTCTACATTCTCCAGCCTGAATACATACACTAATAATATTTTGAAAAGTGCAAGGCCGAGTAATGTATTGGCTCCGCCGCAGGCTGCATAACGGAAGGTTTGCTCCGGCATAAATCTCCGGAACGGCGGGTAAAAAAAATCAATGAACGCTATGATCCTGTCTTTTGCCAAAAAGTTTTGAGTTATAATTTGTGCGTTATAAGTAATAAGTGACAGGATATTAAACAATCAGTAAAGGTGATGACCACCGGATAACTTATTACTTATTACTTAACACTTACAATTAATTATAAAGTTCCTCCCGCATCACTTTCACCCTTTCATCCTCCAGGTATTCATCATAGGTCATCAACCGGTCAATCATCCCTTTTGGTGTAAGTTCAATAATACGGTTGGCAACAGTTTGCATAAACTGATGATCATGCGTTGTTAATAAGATCACACTTGGATAGGCCACCATATTATCGTTAAAAGAAATAATACTCTCCAGGTCAAGATGGTTTGTAGGCTCATCCAATATCAGCACATTCGGATTCTGGAGCATCATTTTACTGACCATACACCGTACTTTTTCCCCACCGCTCAATACATTGGTCTTCTTTAAAATTTCATCCCCACTGAACAGCATCTTACCTAAAAATCCTCGTAAAAAATCTTCATCCACATCTTTGGTTGACGGTGGTACGTATTGACGTAACCAATCCATAAGGTTTAACTTACTGCCTTCAAAATATTCGCTGTTATCATTCGGCAAATAAGCTGTAGTAACTGTTGTACCCCATTCATACGTTCCGCTGCCGGCTTTCATTTTGCCATTTATTATTTCAAAAAAACCGGTCATGGCCATTGGGTCCCGGCTTATAAAAGCAATCTTCTCTCCTTTCTGAATATCAAATTTTATTTTGCTGAAAATGGTTTTTCCTTCTATCGTTAAAGAAAGATTATCAACTTTTAAAATTTCATTTCCCACTTCCCTTTCCTGTTTAAAAATAATACCGGGGTATTTTCTGTTGCTTGGTTCAATATCTTCAATCACTAATTTTTCCAATGCTTTTTTGCGTGACGTTGCCTGTTTACTTTTTGATGCATTGGCACTAAAGCGTGCAATAAATTCAAGCAGGTCTTTACGCTTGTCTTCATTTTTCTTGTTCTTATCACTCATTTGCCTGGCTGCCAGTTGTGAGCTTTCGTACCAGAAAGTATAGTTACCGGTATATACTTTTATTTTGCTCCTGTCCACATCTGCCACATGCGTACAAACCGAATCTAAAAAGTGACGATCGTGACTTACTACTAAAACTATATTCTGGTAATCGGCTAAAAAATTCTCCAGCCAGCTGATGGTTTCCACATCCAGGTTATTGGTAGGCTCATCCAGTAATAAAATATCGGGGTTGCCAAAAATAGCCTGGGCCAGTAAAACCCTTACTTTAATGTTGGCCGCAATATCTTTCATTAAGAGCTGATGCAACTCATCCTTTACGCCCAGATCGCTAAGCAGTGTAGCAGCGTCGCTTTCGGCAGTGTAACCCCCCATTTCACCAAACTCATGTTCCAGGTCACCGGCTTTAATGCCATCTGCTTCCGAAAAATCCTCTTTGGAATACAGGGCATCTTTTTCATGCATCAGCTTCCACATTTTTTTGTGGCCCATCAGCACCGTATTTAAAACGGTTATTTCATCAAAAGCAAACTGGTTTTGATTTAAAACAGCCATTCGTTCGCCCGGCGTAATATCTATAGTGCCTTTATTAGGCTCAATTTCACCACTGATGATCTTTAAAAAGGTAGATTTACCGGCACCATTTGCTCCAATAACTCCATAACAGTTTCCTTTTGTAAAACTGATTTTTACTTCATCAAACAAAACCCGTTTGCCGTATGCCAGCGTTATATTATTTGCACTTATCATAAATATTAAAAAGTGTGCAAAGATAAGGGAATAGAAGTTCAGGAAAATACTGATGCTGGATACCGGATGCTGGATAAACCCACAATTTTAATAGCTTTTATATGATCAGACTCTAGTCCAGTATCCTGTACCCATTGCTTATTGCCCTTTGCTCATTGCCTATTATCTTTGTCCCATGTCAATCGTAAGTAGTTTACAGAAAAGTACCATAGAAAGTTTATCGGCTTTATATGATCAACCGTTTACAGATAAGGATTTTCAGATAAACCAAACCAAACCCGAATTTGATGGCGATTATACGGTAGTCATGTTTTCGCTGGTAAAATCGTTGAAACTGCCCCCGGATGCCATCGGCAACCAGCTGGGTGAGCAGCTTGTTAAAAATTATCCACAGTATTTTACTGCATACAATATAATAAAGGGCTTTTTAAATGTAATTGTTTCAGATACTTACTGGCAGAGCCTGTTGCATAAAAATTACAACGATATCTCTTACGGTAAAAAAGCAATGAAGGGCAACCTGACCTGCCTGCCGGACAGGCAGGCTACCGGACAGGCAGGAAAAGTAATGGTGGAGTATGCATCTCCCAATACCAACAAACCCTTACACCTTGGTCACTTACGAAATATTTTTTTGGGGTGGTCTGTTGCTGAAATATTAAAAGCCAATGGTTATGAGGTTATAAAAAGCTGTATTGTAAATGACCGGGGCATTCATATTTGTAAAAGTATGATCGCCTGGCAACTTTTTGCAAATGGTGCCACTCCGGAAAGCACCGGAACCAAAGGCGATCATTTTGTTGGGGAATACTATGTAAAATTTAATGAGGTTTACAAACAACAGGTTGCAGAACTTATTGAGGCTGGCAGTACCAAAGAAGAAGCTGAAAAAAAAGCCCCGGTAATGAAAGCTACCCAACAGATGTTGCTCGATTGGGAAGATGGAAAACCTGATGTGATTGAACTCTGGAAGACCATGAACAGCTGGGTGTATACTGGTTTTGAAGTTACCTACAACCGTATTGGTGCCGACTTTGACAAGACCTATTACGAAAGCAATACCTACCTGTTGGGAAAAGATATTGTACAACAGGGCATGGATAAAAAAGTATTTTATCAGAAAGATGATAGCAGTATCTGGATTGACTTATCAGCTGATGGATTGGATGAAAAAATTGTTCAGCGGAGTGATGGCACATCAGTTTATATAACCCAGGATATTGGACTTGCATTGCAAAAATATGAGCAATATAAAATTGACCAGAGTATTTACGTGATCGGCAATGAACAGAATTACCATATGAAAGTACTTCAGCTTATCTGTATGAAACTGGGAATGCCCCATGCAGAAAATATTTTTCATTTAAGTTACGGCATGGTGGAACTTACCAGCGGCAAAATGAAAAGCCGGGAAGGAACTGTTGTTGATGCTGATGATATTATTGATGAAATGATTGCTACGGCTCAACAGCATACCGAAGAGCTGGGTAAAGTAAAAGATTTTACCGCAGAAGAATTGAAAGTTTTGTACAATACAATTGGCCTGGGAGCGATGAAGTTTTATTTATTGCGGGTTGACCCTAAAAAAACAATGGTATTTAATCCCGAAGAGAGTATAGACTTTCATGGGTTTACCGGGCCCTTTGTTCAATATACCTATGCCAGGATAAAAAGTATATTACGAAAGAATGACCGTATTATTGATGTTGAAATTTCTACAGAAGCATTATTGAGATCTGAAAAAGAAGTTATTGTTGTGGCTGAGCAATATCCATCTGTAATAGTTCAGGCTGCCCTGGAACATAACCCTTCTGTAATTGCAAATTATATTTTTCAGGTGGCCAAAACATTCAATTCATTTTATTCGGAACATTCCATTGCAAATGCAGAAACTGAATCAAAAAAACAACTGCGGTTAAAAATATCCTTATTAACAGCAAATGTTATTAAAAGCGCGATGGGCTTACTGGGTATTTCTGTACCTGAAAGGATGTGATACTTTTACAATAAATATTAATAATTTATCAACGATTACCGGCTTAATCAATGTGTTTATTGTACACTTTGGTAATTTAGCCATATAAATCATATTTTTGAATGATGAAAAAGAAGGTTTCTAAAATTGGAGTACTTACCTCGGGTGGCGACAGTCCGGGAATGAATGCCTGTGTTCGTGCAGTTGTACGAACCGGGATTTACCATGGGATGGAAGTATTTGGCATTATGCGGGGGTTTAGCGGAATGGTAGAAAATGATATTAAAAAGCTGGAGAGCCGGAGCGTTGCCAATATTATTCAGCGGGGAGGAACCATTTTAAAGACATCCCGCTGTATGGAATTTTTTGAACCGGCAGGCAGAAAAAAGGCCTATGAAAATTTAAAAAAGCACGGCATTAATGGCCTGGTGATCATTGGCGGGGATGGGAGCTTCAGGGGAGCTCAGATTTTCAGTAATGAATTTGATATACCCTGTATTGGATTACCAGGTACCATTGATAAGGACATTGCCGGTACTGATTTTACCATTGGTTTTGATACCGCAGTAAACACAGCAGTAGAAGCCATTGATAAAATACGCGATACTGCCGAAGCACATGACCGTTTATTTGTTATTGAAGTTATGGGAAGGGATGCCGGCTACATTGCATTGCATAGCGGTATTGCAACAGGTGCCGAAAATATTTTGATACCTGAAAGAAAAACAGAAATAGAAAATATTATTACCCAGCTTGCAGAAAAAGAAAAACGGAAAAAATTAGTTAATTTAATTGTAGTTGCCGAAGGAGACGAATTTGGCGGAGGTAATGAGGTTGCAAAAGCAATTAAATCCAGTTTACCCCTGCTTGAAGTAAGGCTGTGTATTCTTGGGCATATACAAAGAGGAGGATCTCCCAGTTGTTTTGACCGGCTGATCGCAAGCCGGATGGGATACCATGCAGTGGAGTCGCTGGTTGAAGGAAGGCACAATGTATTTGTTGGAATAGTTAATAATAAGATCAATTATATTCCGCTGGATGAAGCGATCAAGAAAAAACAACGGATCAGTGAAGAATGGCTTAAGATCGTTAAAATACTGGCAACTTAAAAAACCGGATATTGGATACAGGTTACCGGATACAAGATATTGGATACCGGATACAAGATATTGGATAGCTAATGGAAACCGGGATAATCTCATCCGGCATCTTGTATCCTGAATCCTGTATCCTGAATCTTGAATCCTGAATCCTTTATCAATCCCTTTTTACCAATCAAAACCTGAATAAATAAATGAGCAAAAACGTAAGCAAGTACCTGCATCAGCAAATGGATAAAGAAGCCGGTATTTCGCATTCTCAAAAAAGAACAAAAATTGTAGCTACCGTTGGCCCCGCTTGTGACAGTTATGAAAAATTACTGGAACTGGCAAAAGCCGGTGTAAATGTTTTCAGGTTAAATTTTTCTCATGGCGCTTATGAAAACAAAAAAGAGATCATTGATCATATCCGTAAGATCAATAAATCGCAACCCTTTAATGTAGCCATTTTAGGAGATCTGCAGGGCCCTAAATTAAGAGTTGGAGAAATTAAAGACGGACAAATTGAATTGACCGAAGGTGAGGATATTATTTTTACTACTGAAAAAATTACCGGCACCATATCAAAAGTATATGTTTCATATCCCAACCTCACAAAAGACGCCAGGGTTGGGGAACGCATTTTTTTGGATGATGGTAAAATGGAAGTAAAGGTTAAAAGCATTCTCAACGACAAAGAAATTTTGGTCAGCATAACCATTGGTGGAATACTTACCCCAAAAAAAGGAGTTAACCTGCCCGATTCGGAATTAACCATGCCATCGATGACTGAAAAAGATTATGCCGACCTGGATTTTATCATCGAAAATAATCTTGACTGGGTAGCACTTTCCTTTGTACGTAAAACGGCAGACATCATTGAGCTTAAAAATAAAATTGCTGAAAAAAAAAGTAAGATCAAGGTTATTGCTAAAATTGAAATGCCCGAAGCTTTAAAAAATATCCGGGATATTATTGTAGAAAGTGACGGCATCATGGTGGCGCGGGGGGATCTGGGTGTTGAGCTCCCTGTTGAACAGGTTCCGATTATTCAAAAGGAGCTTATTAAAAAATGTATGCACCGTGCCAAGCCGGTAATTGTAGCAACACAAATGATGGAAAGTATGATGGATCGTACCAAACCCAACCGAAGCGAAGTTAGTGATGTAGCCAATGCGGTTTTGGAAGGTGCCGATGCAGTGATGCTGAGCGGTGAAACTGCAATGGGTGAATATCCAACACAGGTAGTACAAACCATGGTAAAAATCATCCTGGAAGCCGAAAAAACATTGTATGATTATAACCGGGATGATATTCTTTCCCCACAACCCCACTCTCCTTCATTTATAAGTGATGCTATGTGTTACAGTGCCTGCAAACTGGCAAACGATACAAACGCCAGGGCATTAATTGGAATGACACAAAGCGGGTACACTGCCTTTATGCTCAGCAGCTACAGGCCAAAAGTACCTTTGTATATTTTCAGTAAAGAAAGAACACTTTTGGGACAATTAAGTTTGAGTTGGGGAGTAAGGGCATTTTATTATGCTGAAGAAGAAAGCCTTGATGATATTATTTTTGATCAGATAAATATTTTGAAAGAACGTGGCTTTTTAAAAGCCGGTGATGTGGTTGTTAATACGGGAAGTACACCAGTTGAGTTACACCTGTCAACAAATATTGTGAAGGTAACTACTGTTGAATAGTTGAAAATTGCTGAAAGGTTACTTTCAAAGTCTTAATCCCTTCAACAATTTTCAACCCTTACCCTTTATTTTATGCCCAGGAGCAAATAATAACAGCAGCAACAATATTACCAACCACTGCATAACCTGCATTAATTAAAAATAACCCGATTTGCTTTTTCTCATACATGTAATTAACGCCAATGGTGGCAGCACAAAAACAGCAGCCTGTAAATGCACCCAGCTTCAACCCGCTCATCCAGCCCTCTCCTCGTATTCCAAGTCGTTCGGCTAAAATGGCAATGGCAATACACTGTATAAACATAAAAGTAAAAGAGCCCCCAAACATAACCCCTATACCTTTTTTTGCATTGGGATCATTTACATCAATTTTTAAATACCCGATCCATTTTTTTACAAATAAAACCGGGGAGTACCATAAAGCACCTAAAGCAAAGTAAGCAAGTGCTGCAACTATAATTGCAAGCCAGTTTAAATCGTCAAACAGATAAGTCATGATTGAAAGTTTTGGTTAAATAAATAAAACGAAAAGTAGTAATTGTTTTTTTTATATCCAAGCCCCGTTATCTCCAATTTGAAAGGTTAGTGCATAACAATGGTGCTAAAACAAGCAAGTGCTTACCGTTCCATAAACCTGGTCAAATTTCTCCTCGCCCCGTTTTGTATCTTTCTTTGAAAAAAACGGTTCCAGCCCAGCAACCAACCCATAAAACCCAGTGCCTGGCTGCTCCACTTGTGCAGACTAAAAGCATCACTGTGTTCTGCAATCTTACCATCTGCAAAACGCATATTGGCTTTAATTTTATTCACAACCTTTTTCCCGGTTTTTGAAAAAGTGTAGGTAGCTACCCAATCACAAGTACTGTATTCCTCATCAAGATGTTGAATATTTCCGTAAGTAAGCGAAAAGTCTTTAGCATTTTTACAAAGCATTTCCCACATTGCCTTTGCTTCATCTCCCCGTAATAAACCAAAAGCCGGATCAAAAAAAACGATATCATCGCTGTAGCAGCTGTTCATACCGCTATAATCCAGTTTTTGAAAGAAACTGTAAAATTTATTAATAAGCTCATCCCGATTCGTCTCCATAAACAACTAAGTTTCGTTAAATTTAGCACTCAAATAATTATCAAATGAAAAAATATTCCCTTTTACTTGGGTTATCAACCTTATTCATTACAAATATTACAGCTCAAAACAGCGATTCGCTTTGGGTAAGAGAAAATTATTATAAAGTTGAAAAGATGTTGCCCATGCGTGACGGCATCCATTTATTCACCGCCTTTTATATCCCCAAAGACAGTTCAGTAAAGCACCCCATCCTGTTTAACCGAACTCCATACACCTGCACACCTTATGGAGAAGATAAATTCAATTCCCGTATTTACGATACTTATTGGATCAATTATTTAAAAGAAGGATACATCATTGCTATACAGGATGTTCGTGGTAAATTTATGAGCGAAGGGGAATATGTAGATGTACGTCCGTTCAACCCAAATAAAAAGGGTAAAGAAATAGACGAAGCCAGTGATACCTTTGATGCCATTGAATGGATGACCAATAATATCCCCGGCAATAATAAACGGGTTGGCGTTTTTGGTATTTCGTACCCTGGATTTTATTCAACCATGGCAGCACTTAGCGGCCATCCGGCATTAAAGGCCGTAAGCCCACAGGCACCGGTAACCGATTGGTTCCAGGGTGATGACTTTCACCATAATGGTGCTTTCTTTTTAATGGATGCTTTTAATTTTTACGGTGGTTTTGGTCAACCAAGGCCCAAACCAACAACGGCATGGACTCCGGGCTTCCGTATTCCATCTCAGGATAATTACGATTTTTATTTAAAGACCGGTGCTTTAAAAAACTTCAGTAAAATAATGGGTGATAGTATTGCCTTTTGGAAGGATTTAATGAATCACCCCAATTACGATGCCTGGTGGGAGGCACGTAATGCCCGAAATTTTGTAAATAATATTAAACCGGCCATATTGGTAGTGGGTGGTACGTTTGATGCCGAAGATTGCTTTGGTGCCTGGAGTTTATACAAGGCTATTGAAGATAAAAGTAAGAATACAGATAACCGGATTGTGATGGGGCCCTGGTTTCATGGTGGTTGGGCCGGCGATAAAGGCCAGCATTTAGGAAATGTTCGTTTTGGCAAAAAAACCAGTGAATACTATCAACAAAATATTGAATTGCCCTTTTTTAATTTTTATTTAAACCTGAAAGGCACCGTACATGATATTGCCGAAGCAACTGTTTTCTTCAGCGGCGAAAATGAGTGGAGAAGGTTTAATGAATGGCCATCAAACAAAACGGAATATAAAAATTTGTTTATTGGAGCTGATGGCAAATTGTCTTTTGAGAATAAGACAACAAACAATGCATATAGTGAATATACCAGTGATCCAGCACACCCTGTACCGTATACCGAAGATATTGGTTTAGGCAGAACCAGAGAATACATGATAGATGATCAACGCTTTGCCAGCCGCAGGCCTGATGTGCTAACATTCAGTACAGATATACTTACCGAAGATATAACGCTTGGAGGCCCGCTGGTAGCAGATTTAATGACGGCCATCTCCACAACCGATGCCGACTTTGTTGTAAAACTCATCGATGTTTTTCCGGATGAGTTTAAATATGATGAAAAAGTTTTTGGAAAAGGATCTGATTATCCAATGGGGGGTTACCAGATGCTTGTACGTGGCGAAATTATGAGGGGCAAATTCCGCAACAGTTTTGCCGTTCCTGAAGCATTTGTACCCGGTAAAATAACCGAAGTAAAATATACGTTGCCTGATGTGGCACATACCTTTAAAAAAGGCCACAAGCTGATGATACAGATACAAAGCAGTTGGTTTCCTTTGGCCGACAGGAACCCACAAAAGTTTGTTGATATTTATAAATGTAACGACAGCGATTTTCAGAAAGCAACGATAAAAATTTATCATGATGCAGTTAATGCAAGTAAGATCGTGTTGCCTGTTTTAAGATAACACGGTTACAAAACTTTTTTTTTGACACTTATAATGAAAATACAATGATGAGATTTATTGCTTTGCTATTGCTGCTATTTTCTGTGACGTCTTTAACGGCCCAAAATAGCCTGAATATTGTACCAGTACCGGTAAAAATAAAAATGGGTACAGGCAGCTTTGTTATTAATAAAGAAACAAAAATAATTGCGGACGGATATACCGGGAAATTAGGTGTTCTGTTAAATGATTTCATTTTTGCCAAATATGGTTTTAATCTGCCAACAACAACTTCCGGTAAGAATAACACATTAAATTCAATAGCATTTATACATAACGGACTAAAATATGGTGCAGGCAGTGGTGTTTATGCGTTGGAAATAACAGATAACGGGGTCATTATTGGAGGGGGTACTGAGCAAGGGCTTTTTTATGGCATCCAAACACTGCTACAATTAATGGAACAGTCTGCAACCGAAAAACGATCAATACCACAACTTACAATTTTAGATTACCCCCGTTTCCCCTACCGTGGCATGCACCTGGATGTTGGCCGTCATTTCTTCCCCGTTTCCTTTATCAAAAAATATATTGATTATTTAGCTACCTATAAATACAACACGTTTCACTGGCATTTAACCGAAGACCAGGGCTGGCGGATAGAAATTAAAAAATATCCTGAATTAACAGGGACCGGAGGCTGGAGAAACGGAACCATCATTGGCCGTTATCCCGGTAAAGGAAATGACAATATCCGTTATGGTGGTTCTTACACCCAGGCAGAGATCAAAGAAGTGGTGGCATATGCCGCTGCAAGATATATAGAAGTTATACCAGAGATAGAAATGCCCGGGCATGGAAGTGCCGCTATTGCTGCCTATCCATGGCTGAGTTGTTTTCCGGCAAAGCCAACAGAGATACCATCAAAAATGATCTCACAAAAAAGTATTGATGAACAAAAAAACGGCAGGATAAAATTAGTACAGGAAACCTGGGGGGTATTTGATGATGTTTTTTGTGCGGGTAAAGATTCTACTTTTATGTTTTTAGAAAATGTGATCGATGAAGTAGGCACCCTTTTCCCCTCAAAATATTTTCATTTGGGTGCAGATGAATGTCCAAAAACACACTGGAAGATCTGTCCGGCATGCCAAAAACGGATGAAGGACAATAACCTTAAAGATGAACATGAATTACAAAGCTGGTTTGTGCAGCGCATCGAAAAATATTTAAACAGCAAGGGCAAAATTTTAATTGGCTGGGATGAAATACTGGAAGGTGGCCTGGCACCCAATGCTGTAGTAATGAGCTGGCGTGGTGAAGCAGGTGGCATTGAAGCTGCCAAACAAAAACACAAAGTGATCATGACTCCCGGTAACCCTGTTTATTTTGATCATACGCAAAGTGCCAATGAAGACAGTGTGACCATTGGTGGTTTTAACCCTGTTGAAAAAGTGTATGCCTACGAACCAATCCCTAAAGAGCTGAATGCTGAAGAAGGTAAATATGTATTGGGCGCACAGGCTAATGTTTGGACAGAATACATGAACAATACCAGCAAGGTTGAATACATGATCTTCCCCCGCATGGCTGCATTGAGTGAAGTTTTGTGGAGCCCGAAAGAAAAACGTAACTGGAAAGATTTTAAAAGAAGGTTGCCTGTAATTTTTGATAGACTGGATAAACAAAAAATTAATTACAGTAAGGCATATTATGATTTAAAGGCTTCCCTGTCACCGGCTGATAATACCGAAGGTATACTGGTAAAACTTGAAAGCAATATGCCGGGCAGTGATATCAGGTACCGGTATAATAATGATGAATTTGTAAATTACGCAAAGCCAATCTGGTTGGGCAGGAATGTTGAATTGAGTTTTTCAATCTTTAAAAATAAGAAGCCGGTAAAAATAAGCAGCCAAAAATTCTCCTTCAGCAAATCAACAGGAAAAAAAATAACAGTGGTTAACGGGCCCAGCAAATCATACCCCGGCAATGGTGCCTTTACTTTGGTTGATGCTGTACAGAATGAAAAAGGTTTGGCCAGATCATCAGAGTTTCTGGGTTTTAATGGAACAGACCTGGATGCAACGATTGATCTGGGTAAAGAAATGGATGTTTCAAAAGTAACCCTGCATGTGCTTAAGCAAACCGGCAGCTGGATCTATTTACCCAGCCAGGTTGAAGTTACCTATATCCCTTTTATTGATACTACCATAATTACCAGGCATCCACCATTGGAAACAATTACTGTAACTGTTAACGCTGATGATGAAAGTAATATCATTGAAATAATAAAAGAAAAATCCTGCAGGTATTTACAGGTAAGGGCAAAAAACTATGGCACTATCCCTTCCGGTAAACCCGGTGCCGGAAACCCGGCCTGGTTATTTGTGGATGAGATAGAAGTTAATTAGTTGGATGATCTTAAAGTAAAACCTAAAATATAAGTTTCTGATCAGGGGAAATTAAATGTAATTTTTTTCGCTTCTTTTGATTTGTAAAAAGGATTGCTGTTACCTATTTACATTTTATTTCATTTTATAAACCATCAAAGGCCTGTCATTAATACCTGCCAGTAAAGTGTTCCCGATTTTTAAAAGAGAACGGACATCACCGGTAAAATGTAACCCCGCTCGGGCCTGGTTTATATATTGAAACCGGCCTTTTCCATTTCCCAGTAAAACAGTTCCGTAGTTTGCATCCATACGGCCAATACGGATACGGTTGTAGCGGTTATTACCGGCCACAATAATATCAAGGTTATCATCCCCATTTACATCGGTTGCAAGCAATGCACAGGCAGGAGATAATTGCGCCATTACCGGCAATTCGTGTAACTTAAAACCAGTACCTGTATTTTCGAAATAACAGGTTCTGAAATCATCAACCTGTAATTTTCCGGCAGTTGGTAATTTATCTCCCAAAACATCATTGATCGTTGCATCGGCATAAGACAGGTATCCAAAAAACTTTTTACGTAACAAAGGCACCTGTCCATTAATATCATCCATTACACCAAAAGGATAAGAGCGGCCAAGCGTATAGTTTGTAAGGAAGGGATCTGTTGAACCATTGCCATCATAATCCAGGTAAAATAAATTGACCGGTGAACCGGGCATAGCCTTTAAAGCACTGTTTAAACCATAATTGCCGGCAACCATATCCAGGTCACCATCCTTGTCAAAATCAGCAACAGCAAGGGATTGCCACCATCCGGCCGGAATATTTTTGCACCAGCCAGCTGTTTCATCAGCCATCGAAGATTTTTTGCTTATGAATATTTTGATCGGCATCCATTCCCCGGCCAAAACCAGGTCATTTATTCCGTCCCTGTTCATATCATGTGCTTTTGCATCATGAAGTAACCCGGCATTTTTAAGTTGCGGAGCAAATATTTCTGTTGCATCAGTAAATTTTCCTTTGCCATTATTTAATAAAATAAATGATTGCTCATACTTTGGATAATTGCCCGGCACAACACCGCCGCCAACAAAAAGATCAATATCACCATCGCCATCAAAATCGGCAGCTGCCAGGCAGGATGTATTTATTTTAAGCAACGGTAAAGCATCTGCAGCTTTTAAAAAATGCCCTGCATTATTTATATAAAGCCTGTCCTGCAGTAAATTATCCCCGATTTCAAATTCATAACTGCCGCTGGCTACATACAGGTCCTGATCTCCATCTCCCTCTGCATCAAAAAAAATGGCATCGGCATCTTCGGCCATGGCATCAGCTTCAAAAGCTTTTTCTTTTTGAAACATAAAAGTACCCAGGGCCGTTTGCAAAAATAATTGTCCTGCCTGCCCTTTACCGCCACAAATATAAATATCCGATCTCCCGTCCCCGTTCACATCAGCCTGTGTCATTTTAGGCCCTTCATTCGAATAAAAATGAGGTAATAAAAACTGTCGTGAAAAATCATTTACATACGCTTCCCGGTGTGTAAAGGCAAGTACATTTTCTGCGGATTGAAAAAGCGGAACCGTATTTTTTAAATGGTAATCATACAAACCGGTTGCTTTGCGGTGATCAATGTTCAATGTTTGATTTGCAGCAGTTTCAACCAGCAACTGTGTTTTATCATCTGGCCAAACAATACGGATCGAATCTATTTTTTTCTCATTGCCTAAACCGGCTACTATGGCTGCATCCACACTGGATTGAAATCCTCTGACAGGTAGCTGTTCCTGGTAAATTGTTTTTTCTTTTGTATAAATCCAGACTTTTGTTCCAATGCCGGCAGGGTTTTGTTTTGTTCCTTCCAGTTTAATTTTGATGTATTGGTTATCCCTGTTTATTTTTTCAGTATTGTTGCGGTACACACCGGCATAACTGTCGGTGTTATTTACAACCAGGTCCAGGTCCCCGTCATTGTCAAGATCGGCATATACGGCCCCATGGGAAAATGTTTTTTCATCCAGTCCCCAATCGACAGCTTTATTTTCAAACTGTTCGTTGGCCTTATTTTTAAAAAGATAATTGGGAATATGAATGCCTTCCATTTTATTGATATAATTATTTACGCTGATCTGCTCTCCGCCCCGGCTCAGACGCAGGTTTTCATCCATCGTAAATTTCACAAACTGAATATTGGTATTATCCCTTTTATACCCGTTTGTTATAAATATATCTTTCCAGCCATCATTATCAAAATCTGCCAGCAGCGGGCTCCAGCTCCAATCGGTAGCAGCCACACCTGCTAAAAAAGCAACTTCACTGAAACTGCCATCGCCATTATTATGCTGCAGCGAATTTTTCATGTATTGGTAATAATATCCCTGGTCGAACAATTGCTGAAACTTATCAAAATTATCGGCACCCACATGCATTTTCAGATCATGGTTATTTTCCGGTAACATATCCAGTACACAGATATCAGGTAACAGGTCATTATTATAATCTGCCACATCACAACCCATGGAGTATTGCGAAACATGCCCGATCATATTTTTTAGCGACTCGGTAAATGTACCATCGTGATTGTTTATGTATAGATAATCCTGTTCGTTAAAATCATTTGCCACATACACATCGGGCCATCCATCCTGGTTAATATCGGCAGTACTCAAGCCAAGGCTGAATGTGAGCACATTTGAATGAATACCCGCCACTTTGTTTGCATTGATAAAATGTCCGCCATCATTTCTATATAGTTTATTATGATAGCTGGAATCGCCCGCTTTTAAACGTAATTGCGCATATTCTGTTTGTGCTTTTGAATACTCCGGAGTAGACTGATTGATGAGGAACATATCCATATCACCGTCTTTATCATAATCAAAAAAAGAAGCCTGGGTAGAATATCCGGCATCATCTAATCCGTATGCAGCCGCTTTTTCTGTAAAAGTCAGGTCTCCGTTATTGATAAAAAGAAGATTTTTTCTAAACGCTTTATTTGATAATCCTGATCTGCAAATATAAATATCCAGTTTACCATCTTCATTAATATCAACCATGGTAATGCCTGTACACCAGCCTTCCTTTGTTGCTATGCCCGATTTTTGGGTTATATCTTCAAACTTAAAATTCCCTTTGTTTATATACAGGCGGTTTTTTACCATGTTTCCTGTAAAACAAATATCCGGAAGGCCATCATTATTAATATCGCCAACAGCTACCCCGCTGCCATTATAAAAATAAGGGTATTGCAAAATATTAAAATCAGGATTATCTTCTTTAAGCATGTTCCTGAAATCAATACCTGATTCACTTTCCGGCAGTTTACTGAATTGTTTCAGGGGTTCATTTTTACATGATGACAGGATCACTATTATATAACAACAGCAAATTGAAAGAAAACGCATGTCAACTATTTTTTTACAAGTTAATTAAAAAAAAGCCACCCAAAAATTGAGTGGCTTACGAAACATTGATTATGAGAATCAAAAACGCAAATTTGTTTTAAGGTTTATCCCACCACAATCTTGTGCTGCCATTATCGGGGCCACCTAAAGTGGCAATAGCAGCTGCCAATGCAGGGTTATTTGCTTCGGCAGATGGCATATTAATACGGCGAACAAAAGTACCTACCGGAATTTTGCCTCCACTATTATTAATAATTACCGGGAATAATTTTGGAAATCCGGTTCTTCTGAATTCACTCCAGGCTTCCTGCCCGTCAGGATACATGCTTATCCATTTCTGTGTAATGATCCGTTCCAGGTTTTCAGTAAATGTTCCGGCAGCATTCCAATTAACAGTGATGGTACTTAAATAAGGTGACCCGGTAATAATATCATTTTGACCGGGTGTAATTGCCTTAGGGTCGAAATATTGATTTGGTTTTAAAACGGCATTGGTATAATAAGCAACCGCAGATCCTAAACCATATTGATCAAAAGAACGCTGAATACCCGCTTCATAATTTGCCTGTGTTGAGCCTGCTCCAGTCCATCCGCGTAAGGCTGCTTCTGCTTTTAAAAATGCAGCTTCGGCACAGGTCATCATTTGAGCAAAACTTGGAAAGGTGATCAATTTTGAGTAATCGCCGTAGCGGCTTTTTGCATCAATATTTATACCTTCTCTGATACCTTTAAACTGGCCGGCAACAACCGGGTCAATAGCCGGCACTGCATATTTCGACAAGCGGGGATCAGCATATCCACCCATAATTGATTCTACCGGTGCGCCCAATCTAACATCTCCCCATTCGTTATTCATCACATTTAACGGATGATTACTTCCCAGATCAACATTAAAATTATCAGCATTACTGCTTAATAGTCCTACACTGTTTGCCAATGCGGCTTCGCCTTCTGTTTTGGCTTTTACGGCATCGGCTTTTACAATACGTAAAGCCAGCCTGAGGCGCAGGGTGTTTGCAAAACGAATCCATTTGCTGTAATTACCTCCATACACCAGATCAGATTTAACAAACGTACCCCCTGCCACTGCAATTTGTCCGGCTTTAGGGGTAAGTATGGTTATGGCTTCATTTAAGTCTGCAAAAAAAGCATTGTATGCAGCTTGCTGGCTATCAAAATCAACACTTAAATCAGGATTTACCTGGCGGTATTTCGTATAGATGATCGGTCCAAAAATATCACTCACCCGGTGCATAGCCTCCACTTTAATAATTTTTGCCATTGCATAAATTTCAGGTGAAGAGGTTTTTGTAACCACTTCTACTTTTGAAATAGGCAGCATAACATTTGAATAGGCAGGTTGATAAGCCCATGTATTCCATCCATCCACCAGGTCATAGGTCATGTTATTACTGTTACCCCTGAAAGGTGTTGGCGGCATCATATATCCTGAATAAACATCTCCCAGTAAATTTTGCTGCAATTGTGTGATCCAGGCCGGAGAATTTACATAGATATTTCTCTGGGCAAGTTGTAATGAGCCAACTATCAATGCACCATCGGGATCTAATTCCTGATCGGAGACACCGAAAGGATTATTATTATACTCTTCAAATTTTTTGGTACAGCTGCTCAGGCTGTTTATAAACATCAAGGCAATGATAACAATGATGCAACTATTATTAATATATTTTTTCATACAGTTACTTGTTTTAAATTTATAATGACAATTTTATAATCACTCCAAAACTTCTTACCGGGGGTAATCCAAACACATCAACACCCTGTAAACCATTTCCTGTACTCATACTGGTTTCAGGATCAAATGGTGCTTTTTTGGAGAAGAAGAACAGGTTCTTTCCTACCAGCGAAATATGAAGGGATTTAATTAAATTGGTTTTTAATTTCAACCGGTATCCCAATACTAATTCCTGTAACCGAACATTAGTTGCATCATACATATAGTATTCAGTGATCCCATCTCTGCCGCCAACTGTGGTATAAAATGCTTCTGCAGGAATTTTACCGCCATATGCGCCACCCCCAACTTTTGAAGCAGTAATTTCAACTCCTCCATTTTTACGGGCATCTGCACTTGCCTCGCTTACACCATACTGATCTAAAACAGCCTGTGTTATACTCATAACTTTTCCACCAAAACGCCCGTTTATTAAAAAGCTTGCGTTAAAATCATGATAAGTAAATGTATTGCTCCATCCTAATACCAACTTTGGATTTGGATTACCGACCACATCAAAAGCGCCGGCCTGTGGTTTTCCTGTTGTACCATCAACTACAATATTACCAGCAGCATCTCTTAAAAACTTTCTTCCTTTTATATCTCCAAAGCTTCCACCTTCAGAAATGACTAAAGCATAGTTATTAACACCAGCCCCTGTTATTTCATATTTACCACCTAACTGAGGGGTAAGTTCAACAATCTTATTTTTATTACTGGTAAGATTTAAAGTGGAGGTCCAGTTAAGATATTTGCTGATGTTCGTATTATAATCAATAGTTGTTTCAATACCCGAGTTTTGGATATTCCCTGCATTCAGGTTAAATGTATTTACACCTGTTCCAGGCGTTGGTGATTGCAGTTCAAAATACTGATTTTTTGTATTTGACTTATACCAGGTGATATCTATACCCAGTTTATTATTGAAGAAACGCCATTCAGTACCTAATTCTATAGATGTAGATGATTCAGGCTTTAAGAAAGTACCTGGTAAATTTGAGATCTGGCTTGGATTATAATTACCGTTGCTGTATATATTTTCCCTGTTATAAGTTGCATATGCATCCACATCATTACCAACCTGTGCAAAAGCACCGCGTATTTTTGCAAAGCTGACCACAGCAGGCATTTTCACAATGTCGCTCAATATGGCATTTACACCAACTGAAGGATAGAAATAGGAGCTGTTTGGTGTGTATGCCAATGTGGATGACCAGTCATTTCTTGCCGTAAGATCAATATAATATTTACTGTCATAATTTAAATTCACACTTGCAAAAACGGATTGTACCTGCTTCCTTCTACCGGTCTGATAAAAAGTTGAACCGCTGCCCGGAGTTAAATTCATATTGCCGATATTAAATTGATTGGCATTAACCAATCCTCCCCCCTTTGAATCAAAAAAATCCTGATAACCGGAACGCAGATCCTGGATACTGGTACCCACATTAGCTACTATCCCGAATTTGCCGGTGATCTGCTTGTTGTAAGTGGCAATAATATCACCATATAGTTGCGTATTTTCAACTTTATCCGATGTATACCTTCCGTTTGGATCTGCTAATGTACCCTGTGTACCTGCATACGCCTTTAATTCATAATCATTACTGGATTTATCAATATTACCTCTTGCCTGTATACTCAAATCATTAGATACCTTATATTTTAAAGCCAATGAACCAAATACACGGAATAGTTTATCATCTGTACGATCTCTGTTTAATATCCAATAAGGGTTTTGCTGATTGTCATCACCGGTTAATCCGGCATCATGATTTATGTTCCACCAGTTTTGCAAGTTTACATTACGGGTTGGGCTAAGATATTCGTAGTTGTTTTTAAACGTATTAAAATTCTGTCCCCGTGGCATAATGTATAACCCGGTTAATGGATTGTAATACAAACCGCTTGTTGCCCTGTTATGTACTTTTTGTGAAGCAATAATCACATTAGCATCCAGGGTAAGTTTGTCATTCAGCATCTTTATTGTTTCCCGAACTGAAAAATTATGCCGGTTAAAGCTGTTTGTTGGTAATATACCGTCACTTTTGGTATTGCTGTATGAAAAATAAGTTTGTGCCTTATCTGTACCACCACTTACTGATATACTGTTTATCCAGGTTGCTCCGGTTCTGAAAAAAGATTTTACATGATCCGGTGAAGAACCTGCGGGCCCCCAGCTAAAACTACCTGCACCTGCTGCGCCTGCATTACCCTGTAAAAAATCCCATTGCATTTTTGGAATATAGGCTGCTTTATCCATAGTTAAAGAAGTGGAAAAATCTATTCTTACCTCGCCGGATTTTCCTTTTTTTGTATTAATTAAAATTACCCCATTATTTCCCTGTGAACCATATAAAGCAGATGCAGCTGCACCTTTTAATACACTGATTGATTCAATATCATCGGGATTAATATTCGATATACCATCACCTCCATCTCTGCCACCACTACCCGCACCACTTCCCTGTCCCCAAACATCGGCGGGTTGTGCCGGAGAATAATTTGACATGGGCACGCCATCAATAACATATAATGGCTGATTTTCCCTGGTTGATTTTTGGCCACGGAGAATTACCCTTGCAGAGCCACCTGCCCCCGATGCACTTTTATTAACAGTAACGCCGGAAATTCTGCCATTGATACTATTAATAACGTTTGCATCTTTTACAGTAGTTAGTTCATTATTGCTTACTTTTTGAGTTGAGTATGTTAAACTTTTTGCTTTACGCTGAATACCTAAAGCGGTAACAACTACTTCATTTAACTGGTTTGCTTTTTCAATAAGCTGAATAGAGAAATTATTATCATCGCCAACAACAACTTCCTGCATTTCGTAACCTACAGATGAAAAAACCAGTATTTCACCTTTATTTGCATCAAGGCTGAATAGCCCGTTTTTATTGGTGGATGTTCCCCTGTTGGTTCCTTTTACTAAAACGCTGACACCCGAAACAGGTTTACCGCCAGCATCTACAACCTTACCGGTAACTACATCAGCAATTTCTTTGGAATAGGATGATTGTTCAATTAAAGCGGGAACCATTTGTGTATAAGCCATTCCCTGCAGGCCTGTTTTATTTTTTTCAGTGTCGTTATCCGAAAGAATAACAAAAGTTTTTGAATTAACTTTTTTGTAAGTAAGACCCGTATTTTTAAGCATGTTCTTTAAAATAACTTCAACATCCAATTGCAGATCTGTTACCGGATTTACAGTTGTTGTGGCAAGTGATTGGTTTGAGAACATAAAATAAACGCCCTTAGCTTTATTCAAATCTTTTAATACGGTGATAAGCTTGCTTTTTTCATTAGTCTGAAAAGGAGCATTAATTCCGGTTGAGTTAACCTTTTTGGAATTTACACTGTAATAATTTTGTGAATAGGCCCGGCTATTCCCAATGATTATGCTGATCAGTACAGCAACCAGGAGCACTAATTTAATTTGATTTTTTCTCATTGTAGCAGCATTTTAAATTGTTTAGTTATTGACTTTATTTGAAATCGTTATTAAAGTTTTGGTATGTTGTATATTAAATTCCTGCGTTGCTTCCAGTGATTGCAGTAAAGCTTCCAGGTTATCATTTGGCATAATGCCGGTTATGGTTTTTTGCGATAATTTTTCATCTTCAATTGTAACCTTAACCCCATAATGTTCATTTATTACAGATGCCAGTTCTTTTAATGTTGTATTATCAAATACCAGCTTACTTTCAGTCCAGGCTAAATAATCAGGCTTTACTACTGTTTTCAGCTGAATTTGTTTATCGGTATATTCAACTAAATCACCCGGTTTCATAACGATCTCAGCCTGTCCAGTTCTGTGTATTCTAACACTTCCTTCTTTTAAAATAATACTGCTTTTGCCTTTTTTGTTTATAACATTGAACGAGGTACCTGTTACTTCAATATCAAATGCATCGGTATGTACGATAAACTTATCTTTATTAGCCGTTTTTTTTACATGAAAAAATGCTTCACCACTTATCCATACTTCCCTGTCCTTACCCGCTTTCCATTCCGGAACAGTTATTTTACTGTTTGCATTTAAAATTACTTCAGTTCCATCAGGCAGTTTTTCCTGTTTAACCTGGCCATAATTTGTAGCTATAAAGGGTTTTGCTGAATCACTCATTATAAATTTTAAACCAACCGCCAATACGGCTACTATAAATACACTGGCAACTGCGTACCAGATTTTTATTGATTTTAGCCTGTTGCTTTTTACAGGTTCTTTATAATTTTGATATTGAATGGCTTGTTTCAGCCTGGTTTCTGCTATTGCCAGTTGATCAGCCTGAATTACAGCGTCTGTAATTTGAGCCTGCTGGATAAAAATTATGGCTTCATTTAATAATATCTTTTTTTCCGGATTTTCAGTGATCCATAAGTCCCATTCCCTTATTGCGTTAACATCAGTTTTATTGAACCAGGACAAAAAACTGTCATGGGCTATAAAATCCTCTGCCTGGTTGAAAATTTTGTTCATATAAATTGTATATACTGGTTAAGTGTACACAATTCAGGGTTTGTAACCTGATTTTTTAAAGTTTTTTTAATTTTTTATCTTACAGAGCCAAACCTTTTGTTTATTTGTATCAATAATACAAGCTTTGAGAATTAAACATTGATTACTGACCCGGTTTCAAGCTGGGACCTCTAATGAGATTAACTGATAACGAAAGAGATTTTAATCTTTGGAACCAATTTAAAACTGGCAACGGGGATTCCTTTGTTGAATTATTCCGTGTTTATTACCCCGGACTTTATACCTATGGGTGCAAAATTACACCGGATACTGAAATGGTTGAAGATTGTATTCAGGATCTTTTCCTGGAAATATGGCGAACAGCAGGTAAAGCAGATATCATTTCATTTAAAGCATATATTTTTAAAGCATTTAAGTTTAAATTAATACGGCAGCTTAATAAGAATAACAAAGTTATTCCACTGACGGGTACAAATGAAGAAAACGGATTTGAGCTCAGCCATGAAAACTTTATGATCATTTCTGAATTGAATTTTGAGAAAAAAGAAAAGCTGATCAATGCAATGAGTGAATTATCGCACCGCCAGAAAGAAATAGTTTATTTACGGATCTATCAGAATTTCAGTTATGAAGAAGTCAGTGAAATCATGCAGATTAATTACCAGGCTGCAAGAAATCTTTTTTATCAATCCATAAAAGCCCTTAAAAAACTTGTTTTTTTATTAATACTTTGTTCAACATTATTCTAAAAGCGATAAATCTTTTCAGTCTGCTACATTACAAAACAGTTAATAACAGCACTTAATGAAAACAAACAAATCTCAGTCGATGATTGATTCTTTAGAAAAGATTCCGGTAAAAATTTTCCGGGATTCAAAGACAGGTTCTGCCTTTGTTGCCAAACAGATTGCCACACTCATTAAAGAAAAAGAAGCGGCCGGGAAAAAATGTGTCATTGGCCTGGCCACAGGTTCATCACCTAAAACATTATATGCCGAACTGGTACATATGCATAAGCATGAAGGACTGAGTTTTAAGAATGTGATCACTTTCAACCTCGATCAGTATTACCCCATGGATAAAGATGCACTCCAGAGCTATCATTATTTTATGCGGAAGAATTTATTTGAGCAAACCGATATTGACCCCGGCAATTACCACCTTCCTGATGGTATGATACCCAAAGACAAAGTGAAAGAACATTGTCTGTATTATGAAAAACAAATTGAAGATGCAGGAGGTTTAGACCTGCAGATATTGGGCATTGGTGTAAACGGACATATCGGTTTTAATGAACCGGGCAGTGGCATCTACACTAAAACAAGATTAATATCTCTTGATAACAGCACCCGTATTGCCAATGCTTATGAATTTGGTAACATGAGCCAGGTGCCCAGGATGGCGATCACCATGGGTATCAGCACTATTTTAAAATCAAGAAAGATAATATTAATGTCGTGGGGACAAACCAAAGCACCGGTTATACAAAAAGCAGTTGAAGAAGAAGCCACCGAAGATATCCCGGCTTCTCTTTTACAAAATCATGATGATTGTATTTTTGTTATTGACGAAACCTGTGCGGCTGAATTAACGCGTTTTAAAAGTCCCTGGTTAACCGGTGAATGTGAATGGTCTGATACCATGATGAAACGTGCCGTTGTAAACCTGGCTTTAAAATTACGTAAGCCGGTATTGAGTTTAACGAATATTGATTATAATGACAATGGCCTTAGTGACCTGCTGGTTGAAAAAGGTGATGCCTATGAAATTAACCTGCAGGTATTTTATTTATTAAGAGACAGCATAACGGGATGGCCGGGAGGCAAACCAACTGATAAACGTACTTCACATCCTGAACGGCATGAACCATTTCCCAAAAAAGCGGTCATCTTCTCCCCCCACCCCGATGATGACATCATCAGCATGGGCGGTACTTTTATGCGGCTGCACGACCAGGGGCATGAAGTACATGTAGCTTATCAAACCAGTGGCAATATAGCCGTAACTGATGAATTTGTTACGCGTTTTATCGACTTTGCTGTTGGTTTTGAAAGCATGTTTGATATAGATGAAACCAAAAGTAAAAAAATATTGAAAGAAGCCACTGATTTTTTAAAAATAAAAAAGTCGAGTGAAAAAGATACAGACCCCATTCGTGCCATAAAAGGATTGATACGAAGATGTGAAGCCAAAGCCACCTGCAAATATGTTGGGTTACAGGATGATCAGTATCATTTTATGAACCTGCCTTTTTATGAAACCGGTACCATTGAAAAAAATCCGATGGGTATGGCTGATGTACAACTAACCATTGAACTTTTAAATAAATTAAAGCCACAACAGATTTATTGCGCCGGCGATTTTGCCGATCCGCATGGTACACATAAGGTTTGTTTTGATGTGGTACTGGAGGCCATACGGCAAATTAAAAAAAGCGGGGCCTTATGGGTGAACGATTGCTGGATCTGGTTGTACAAAGGTGCCTGGCAGGAATGGGATATTACAGAAATTGAAATGGCGGTGCCCATGAGCCCGGACCAGGTGATCAAAAAACGCCATGGAATTTTTATACACCAGTCTCAAAAAGACAGTGTACCCTTCCAGGGAAGTGATGACCGTGAGTTTTGGCAACGTGCCGAAGAAAGAAATTCCAATACGGCTCAATTATATGCTCAGCTTGGCTTAACACAATATGCTGCTATGGAAGCCTTTGTAAGGTGGAAGCATTAAAATTGCTTTTTTATTTAATACCATTTTTACTTTTAATATGCTGTAAGTTTTGAAACAGCTTCCTATTTAGGGGGATTTTTGTTACCTTCACTAACCTTTTACCAACTATACTTATGTAATGAAGATAATTTTACAAAGCAGTATAATAATCCTGTTTACCTTATTTACAATTAAACTTCAGGCTCAATCCTGCTTTAATGTATCTGCCGGAAACGACACTACTATTTCCTGTTTACAGGCCTGCCTTAATTTAAAAGCCAGGATACCCGATGTAAGAACGACAGATGATTACCAGGTGGTTTCTATTCCGTATCAGCCATTCCCTTTTACAAATCCCGGAGGCATATTAGTTGATCCATCATACCAGGATGATCAATTTTCACCTGCTATTATTTTACCTTTTACTTTTTGTTTCTATGGGCAAAATTATACCAGCTGTACCGTTGGTACAAATGGTATTGTTACTTTTGATATAACCAATGCAGGTGGATTTAATGACTGGAACATACCTGCCGGTGACCTTATACCAAGTGTTACTTACCCAAGAGCAACGATAATGGGGCCTTTGCATGACATTGATCCTTCAGCTTCAACTCCACAGCAGCCCGACAAAAAAATGGAATATATCATAGTTGGTACCGCACCCTGCAGAAAATTTATTTTAAATTTTTATAAAATTCCTTACTATGCCTGCGGATCTGCAATAGTTACCCAACAAATTGTTTTATATGAGGGTACCGGTATTATTGACATTTTTCTTAAAGACAAACCTTTTGCCTGTGGGGCAAGTTCAAATAACGGCAGGGCTATTTTAGGCATCCAGAACTGGGATCAAAACCAGGCAACAGCAGTTCCGGGAAGAAATAATTCTAATTGGAGCGCTACAGATGAAGGCTGGCGTTTTGTCCCCAGTGGTGTTACTTCTTTATTAAACAGGGTAGAATTATATAAAAACGGGACCCTGGTTTCTACCGGCACCACTACCCCGTTGGGCAATGGTGAACTTGAAGCCTTGTTTCCCAATATTTGCCAAACGGAAGACAGCATGAGTTATGTGGTAAGGGCATTTTACCAACAATGTGATGATCCGGCAATTGAAACTGAAGGATCTGATACGATCATTGTTTATAAAACACTTAGCCCGGTATCTGCAACAGTAACCAATGTTCTTTGCAATGGTGACAATGGGAACTTCATTATCAATTCACCGGTTGCTGCAAATATTGAATACTCTATTAATGGGGGTGCAACCTGGCAAACATCTACCCTATTTAATGTGCCGGCCGGAACCTATATTGTTTTAGCCAGGTTGATCGGTTCTTTGTGCGGCAGTTCGGCAACTGTTATAGTTACCCAACCGTTACCCTTTACTGCGTTAATCTTTTCGTCTAATTCAAACTGTGCTGCCAATACAGGAAGTATTACCATTACCGCAGCAGGTGGCGTAGCTCCTTACCTTTATTCAATAGATAATGGTGTAATTTACCAGGCATCAAACCAGTTTTTAAATTTAGCGCCTGGTAATTATAACAATATAAAAGTAAAAGATGCCAATGGCTGTCTTAATGATCAGTCGGCTATTCTTTTATTAATAGATACCATGTACCTGAGCCTGGGACCGGATGTAATCATATGTGTTGGAAGTTCTTTAACCCTGACGCCACAAACCAATGCACTTACAGATTGGTTTAAATGGACACCTGCTGCCGGATTAAATTATGACAGCATAAAAAATCCCATTGCATCACCCACGGATACCATGCAATACATTGTAACTGCCAAATGGGGAGTGTGCCAGCGAAAAGATACGATCACCATACATGTTTTGCATAAGCCTGTTGCCTATGCAGGCAAGGATACTGCGATTTGTTATAAAACCCCTGCTTTACTGAATGGCAGTGCAACCAATTTATCAGGAACCGTAAATTATTCCTGGATCCCTTCAGTAAATGTGCTGCCGCCAAATGCAGCCAATGCTGTTGCAAGGCCGGATACTACCCAGCTGTTTACCCTGATCGTTACCGATAATTATGGATGTAATTTTTCAGTAAGCGACAGTATCTGGGTAACCATGCAATCACCGGTAAAAGCATTTGCCGGTAATGATACCAATGCTATACTGGGCAGGGCTCATCAGGTAATGGGCAGTGGCGGGAGTAATTATTTATGGAGCCCTGCAGGCCCGTTGAATAACCCTTTTATTCAAAACCCCAGGGCTACACTTTACAATGATACTTATTTCAGTTTGCTGGTCACCGACTCAGTAGGCTGTACCGGTACTGATGCTGTTTTTATAAAAGTATATGAAGGGCCCAATTATTATGTGCCTAATATATTTTCTCCAAACGGTGATGGACTTAATGATATCTTCCGTCCTATCCCTGCAGGTATAAAACATACCGTTTACTTCAGGGTATTTGACAGGTATGGAAAACTGCAGTTTCAAACCAGCGAATGGTTAAAAGGATGGGATGGCACCATAAAAGGTAAACCGGCATCAGCAGGGGCTTATGTATGGACTTTAAAAGGTATTGATACAAACGGGAAAGAGGTGGAAATGCAGGGGACAGTAGTATTAACAAGATAAATTTTAAAAAACCCGTAATGCGTTCCCTGTTTTTAATGTATGGCAGTTTCAGCATCCAGTACTTCAATTGTTTTTTTATAAAACGAGTAGGCTTCTTCGGGGGATGAGCCAATACAAACAATTCCCATTTTGCCATATTGCGATAAGGCTCCTATCATATGAAACATAACGCCTTTTTGAGAGGCCCCGTCAAAATGTAATCCATGAAACATAGCTATATCTATCAGGTCCTGAGGCGCAAGTCCCTTGTATGCATCATTTTGAAGATTATCTGAAGCAAAATAGTAAAGTTGTTGCTTACCGGGGGTTTCAAAACTACCGGTAGCTTCATCATAAATACTATTGGTTAAAAACTGAAGCATTAAAAAAGGATGGGTGGTTCCTCCTTTACGCAGGTTAATTTCAATAGCATAATGTTTCCATTCCTCTTTTTCCTTTACCGAAATAAAATCAATACTAAACCGGCCCAATACCCCTTCTTTTTTCAGTTCTTCTGCTATTGTTTTTGACAATGCTGCTATTTCTTTTCGGTAAGCCGGATCAGCGGGGAAATGGGCTCCTTCAAATACCTGGCCACTTGCACCACCCAATACCTGGTCATGCGTAGATATAATATCCACTTTACCCAGGGGATTAATCCTGCATTGTACCGATGGAGAAGCTTTTTCTTTTCCTTCTATAAAAGCTTCTACAATACCTTCCATCAATAAAAATTTTTTCAAAAAAAGGTCAATGCTCATATCGTTTGCTACAGGTAGTATTGATCTGCTCAGGTTATGGTGTATCCAATCGTACATTTCCTTTTTTGTAATGTGGTCAGGGTATTTAAGAATGGCATTGCCATCTCCTGAAAAACCGTCATTTAATTTGATAACTGCTTTTTTTAAACCTGGATACATATCTTTAAGTGCGGCTACAGCATGAACAATATCATCATAGGTTTGTAAATTTTCGGCACCTGCCGGCAACATAACGCCGGCTTTCAAAAAAATTCTTCTGCTTCCACTTTTAGTTCCCAGGTAAACCAAAGAAGGATCGCAACCATAAATGGGTATACCTAATCTTACGGCCAGGGTCCTTTCATAAGCTGTTGTATTAAAACAGGCAATATGAGCCACATTTCCGGCAGGAATACTTTGCTTAATCCGCTCTAAAAGGCGTGGGCGCTGTAAAATCTTTTCTGTAAGTGTAAGGGCTGATGAATCATAACAAGTGAGCAGGGTTAATCTTTCCCTGGCATGATAACCTGTAATGCCCGGCAGTAAATGCAAATAATAATCAATAATAACAGGGTCAATGGGTGTGCTGCTTATATATATTACATTGGCACGTGGCATACGCAATAACATAAGTAAACACAACAGCCTTTCTTCATAATGAGCCACTCCGCAAATTTTGTCCAATACTTCTGAATCAAGGGTAAGGCTGGGTATTACCACAATTGTTTTGGGTGCCAGGTTATCCGGAAAAAATAGTTCAAACTGGTTTGAAAACCCCTGTTGTATTATTTCAAATTGTTTTAACTCTTCGGGCGAACCTGGTATTGGCTGGCAGGTAGCACAATAATTAAAGAGTGTTTGCCCGGTTTTATATTCCAGCTCAGTTGTTTCCATTATAAAAAAAATTATTCAAAATAAAGATCATAAAAAATATAAATAATAAAACTGAGTTTCGTCATAGTAAAAACAGAATTATATCATCTTATTAAAATTAATATCGTTTTGTATCATATATTAATTCACAATACGTTAATAACTTATAATGAAACAGGCAAATTGCTTCTTTTAAAAAATTGTTATGTTTGTATATGAATTGGACCGAAAAGAAATCCATCCGTATTGCTATACTGGATATGTATGAGGGTTTTGCCAATCAGGGCATGCGCTGTATCCGGGAAATACTCAATCAATTTGGTGAGAATAATCATTTAGATCTTACCTGGGATGAATTTGATGTTCGCCTGGAAAAAAAGGTTCCCGATCTGAGTTATGATATTTATATTTCTTCGGGCGGCCCCGGCAGCCCGCTGGAGAGTGAAGGGAGCGAATGGGAGAAAGTTTATTTCGACTGGTTTGCGAAGGTTGAAAACTGGAACAATAACCCTGCCCAGGTTCAAAAAAAACAGGTGTTTTTTATTTGTCATTCTTTTCAATTGATTTGCAGGCACTACAAAATTGCAAATGTGAATAAAAGAAAAAGTACTTCGTTCGGGGTCTTCCCCATGCACCTTTTATCAGTTGGAAAAAACGAGTTCATCTTTAATGGTTTAAAAGATCCTTTTTATTCTGTTGACAGCAGGGATTACCAGGTTACAGAACCCAATCATGCTAAACTGCACGAGATGGGCGCTACTATTTTAGCCATAGAAAAAGACAGGCCCCATATACCGCTTGAAAGAGCGATTATGGCGGTACGGTTTAATGAAAATATGATTGGCACACAGTTTCATCCCGAAGCAGATGCCATTGGTATGAGCCTGCACTTACAAACCGAAGAAAAGAAAAAAACCGTAATCGAAAATCATGGTTTGGAAAAATGGCAATCCATGATCACACATTTAAACGATCCCGAAAAAATAATGTGGACCTACGCCCATATCCTCCCTAATTTTTTATTTCAGGCAGTAGGAACCCTACAGTTAGCTGAAGTTTAGCCTTATCCTTTTAAACGCCTTTTATTAATTGGATTTTTATAGCTATTTTTATTCTGTTCAATAAAAATAATCAAAAGCTGTATTTAACATGATAAAAGAACTAAGGCAAAAATTCAATGATGAATTTACCAAAGCGAAATATGATGCCTATATGACTAAAGTGGAGGCCCTGCATCCCGGTTCCCTTGAATTTAGAAATGCAGAAACACCTATTTTTATTCCCAAAGCATTCACTTCAAAAATGCTGAATGCATGTGAGGATATTATTGACGTGATCGTAGATCCTACATTTTTAAAACTTACCGAACGAGGCATACCTGCTAATGTAAAAGTGCCGGGTGAAAACAGTCATTCACAATTTATTGTATTCGATTTTGGTATCTGCGAAAATAAAGAGGGTGAACTGGAACCGCAGTTGATTGAAATGCAGGGGTTCCCTACCTTGTATGCCTTCCAGGCTTTTCATTCGGAACTTACTGCAGCATATGCAAATTTGCCCGCAAATTTTTCTTCTTATTTAAATGGCTATAACAAGGAAACATATATTCAATTGCTGAAAGAAATAATTGTTGGAGATCACGAACCTGAGCATGTAATATTACTGGAAATATTTCCGGAGAAGCAAAAAACAAGAATTGATTTTTATTGTACGCAACAGCTGTTGGGTATTAATACTGTTTGTCTTACCAAATTAACCGCAACAGGAAATAAACTGTATTATAATAACAACGGTGTTAAAACGCCTGTTAAAAGAATTTATAACCGGTTAATTTTTGATGACCTTCAGAAACAGGATGGATTAGGCAATGTAGTTGACCTGACCAAAGAATATGATGTAGAATGGGTACCCCACCCCAACTGGTTTTACCGCATCAGTAAATTTACTTTGCCGTTTATTAATAACCCTTATGTACCCCAAACCTATTTTTTAAATGAGCTAAAACAACTGCCCGCCGATCTGGAAAATTATGTTTTAAAACCTTTATTCTCTTTTGCAGGTATGGGCGTTGTCATTGATGTAACACAGGAAGATATTGATACGGTAAAGGATCCTGAAAACTGGATCTTACAAAAGAAAGTAAAATATGCTGATGTAATTAAAACACCCGATGAGCCTGCCAAAGCCGAGATACGTTTATTTTACTTTTGGAAAAATGATTGGGACCGGCCAAAAGGAGTTCATAACCTGGCCCGGTTAAGCAAAGGGAAAATGATCGGTACCCGTTATAATAAAAACAAGGAATGGGTGGGCGGTAATGTGGCTTTTTTTGAAATGTAAGGCTTCTTCATTGGGAATTAAACATTGAACATTGGTTATTGAATATTTATTTTACTATTGAGCAATACTCAATGTCTGCCCGTCTGGCATGCGGGCTCAACTATCAATGTTCAAATTTTCATTTAATAATAAAATGTACATATAATGAAAAATGGCCCGGCACGATTTGATCATTTCCTCAACCAGTTACAGGCATTGCTTGATAAGTCATCCAGACAAAAAAATCCGGCACTCTGGCTGTACCAGAATAATGCCCGTACGCCCCTTTTTATGCTTGAAGGGCTGGCTAAACTCTATGCCGGACTGCATAATAAAAAAAAGTTCAGCAAACTCAAAGAACATTTTAAGCTGTTGGAAGATATCATAGGATCTATTGATTATTATGATTCTTTTGCAAAAGAATTTTCCGGCAATAAAAAAATACCAGCGGCAATCAGAACTTACCTGCAGGCACAGACAAGAGAAAAAATTCAGAGTATGAATGAATTGCTGATTGAAAATAAATGGCTGGGCAGTAAGGATGGCCGGGTAGAAAAAATACGGAAAAAATTAACTGGGGCCGATTGGTTGAATGAAAAAGATGAAGTAAATGAAATAAATGAATTTTACGGTAAAGCTATTTATGAGATCACCGCTTTTGCAAAAGCAACAAAATTTCATTTTGATAATGTAGAGGCAGATTTGCATGAACTGCGGCGTAAGCTTCGTTGGTTAAGCATTTACCCACAAGCCTTGCGGGGATGTATTCAACTTGGAAAGCCCAAAAACGCTCCCAAACATTTAGCAAAATATCTTACCCCGGAAATTATTAATTCACCTTATAACAAAATGCCTGATGCCGGTGATTGCCGTAATTTTTTATTGTTATCCCAAAATTATTTTTATGCATTAAGCTGGATTATTGCCGAAACAGGCAGAATAAAAGACAGCGGCCTGCGTATTGTTGCCATAAAAGAAGCCCTTCAGGAAACAGGCGCTTTAAAAGATGAAGCTGCTTATAAAAAGGCGTATCAGTTGCTGGGCCATAAGCAACTAAAACTACAGCAACTGTTAGATAAGGCTGAAACTGTTTGCAAAACTTATTTTAGTGAACACAACACAACTCATTTGTTAATTGGTACTGCAGCTATTTAATTTTTTATCAGAAATAAGTGGATAGGCCAAAGCTAAATCCACCTGTTTTTGCCGGCGGATTACCCAGTAAATCTTTTTGTTGCTGGTAGCGATAATTTAATCGTAATACGGTTTGACCAGTTGGACGGAAACTGATAGCCGGCATAATACTCCAAAGATCTTCTGCAATATTACCTCCCGTGCTGCTGAATTTTCCAACATTCCAATCTACATATTCCAGGCGGCAGGCCAGGTTCAGTGTGGCTTTCTCCCACCCAAATATTTTTTTCTTTAAAACCGGTTGAACAATATCAATAAAACCTCCCTGTTGTGTATTGCCATACTGTTGTGTATAGGTATTGGGCACATTCACTTTTATCCAGGCCCACTCACCGGTAATACATGTTTTCAGTTTGGGTAATGTACTGTTGAAGTCAACTGCAAAAACATCAACCCTTCTTTTATCATCAATCTGTATTCCATCATTCTCAAACTTGTTGTATACGCCACCCATGTATGATAAACCGAGTTCACCAACTCTGTTATTCTTTACTGCAATTTTCCCGGTGAAAAGTGGCAGGCCACTGTTTATTTCTTCAAACCTTTCAGCATTATTTTTTGCCTCCGGCAGAAAAGTCTTGTTTTCCGGGTTATCAATAATAGAATTATCAAAACTCCCGGAGAGATAGGCTTCATAACCAAACATCCAGTCTTTATTGTACTGTTTTCCATACAAACCAAAACCGGCATTGCTCCAGGTGGCCGGTAACATTTGTGTAGCAGCGATCGGCCGGTCTGTAAATTCCCATTTTGGCCCGTCGTGATTTTGATTGAAAGCGCCAATCGGGTTAAGAATCATTCCGCCACGCAGGTTTAATAAAGGATGTAATTCAATATCCAATGCGGCAAACTCAACAGCAATTTCTTTTCCGCCTTCTTCAAATTCAATTTCACTTAAAAATTTTAACCGCTTGCCAATGGTAGATGAAATAAATAAGGTTACACGCCTGAACTGAAACTGGTGGCCTTCTGAAACCCCATCTGTACTCAGGTGCTGCCAGTTAGCTTCCATATACCCCCCCAGTGAAACCGGCAATTTTCCTATGCCTATAAATGGACGGTTATAAACTGCATCCATATTCATTGTGCGGTTAACAGTATCTTTTGGAAACCTTTTTAAAAGGGAAGGGTCTATTTGTGCTGATACATTACTGGAAAAACTTAACAGGCCAATCGTTATCGTAAATATTTTGATCATACAGCTTTCAATGAAATTTTAAGTTGATCTTTTTCAATAGTAACCGGAAAGGTTCTGAGTTTTACATCAGCCGGGCCGTTTTGTACAGCACCCCGGTTATCATATTCACTTCCATGTGCCGGGCACTGCAACCTGTCGCCAAATACCTGTAACTCTGTTCCCTGGTGTGTGCAACGCATCCACAATGCAGAATATTCATTTTCACTTTTCCGGTATATACAAATGGGATATTGCAAAATATCGTTTTGAACAACTATATATTTTTTGAAATAAACAGCACCCTTGTTTTTAGTTTCAAAATCACTGATGGGTACGATTATATCATCACCAACAATTTTACCGCCCAGCAATTTTGTTGTGCTGCAGCTTTGAACAATGCCGCCAACGCAGGCAAATCCACAGGTCTTTATAAAATCCTTTCTGTCCATATCTTTTTTATGTAAGAACACGCCTGGAGGCTTGTTCCTACAATGATTTTAAAAATTTCAGGATGACGTTTCTTTCCGCTATTGCCATTTGATTGAATTTATTTTTACTTGAAGTAGCTTCACCGCCGTGCAGTTGAATGGCCTCATCAATATTTTTTGCACGGCCGTCATGCATTAAAAAAAATTGCCCGCCCTGTGAATTGGGCGACAGACCAAGTCCCCATAGTGGAGGAGTTCTCCATTCAAAAGTTTTTGCATTGCCTTCCGTATACCTGTCATCAAGGCCCGGTCCCATATCATGTAATAACAAATCGGTGTAGGGATGAAATGTTTTGTTTGATAACGGAGCAATGTCTGAAAATCCTGTTATCAATGTTTGTTTATGACAGTTTTCGCAACCAGCCTGTATAAATAAATTTTTCCCCTGTATCACTTCCGGATCATTTTGATTGCGCTGTATGGGTGCTTTTAATGTTTGCAGGTAAAACACTACATTATTTACTGTAAGATTGGAAACTTCAGGATCAATGTGCAATCCGGTATATACATCTTTGGGATCAAAGGAAGAAGTGATGCCGATATCCTGGTTATACGCATTCACTGTTTGATGTAATAAACTGTATGCTGCAGCTTTCTTGCCAAAGCGGTGTATATACCTGCCTCCTTGTGGTACGGCATTGCTGAATGGTGAAATGAACATTGGGAGGGCTATCCAGTTTGGAACTCCGGATATACCATCCCCATCGAGATCAAATGGATCGGCCATAGCCAGTATATTTTGGTCCGGTACCAATTCAATAAACCCCAGGCCGGTATTTGCCGGAGGCGTGAATTTTGAAAAAGTTGCTCCAGCCGGTAACTGCTCAGCAAGGAAACCGGGCAAGGCCCTGTTTTGTAATTGAGGACCTCCCAAATGCAGGAATTTATTTCCGGTACTGTCTGTTTGTCCAAACCGGGTAAGGGTTGTAAACGGATGGCCTTTACCATCCCCGGCATGACAACTGCCGCAACTGGTTGCAACAAATATGGAACCCAGGCCTTTGGCCGAAGTAAATATTTCATCATTAAAAGCAACGTCTCCTGCTATAAACAACCTGTTCTGTTCATAAGTAAGCCCTTCAACGGGACCATCCAGCAGTTCATCACTATTGGGCGCAGCAGGTTCCAGTTTTGAACAGGCCTGTATTACAACAACCGCAGCTATGATACCAGCCAATAATATATATGTCTTTTTCATCTGTTTAATTACTTTTTCAAATAATTCTTTTAGCAAAAATACATATTTAGGCTTACCTAATTATTTTTTTCTGAAAAAAAGACAGACTTTTACAAAAAAAGAACAGCATGACTTCATTGGCTGAGGAGAATTACCTGAAAGAAATATATAAACTGCATGAAAAAAACGGTGCAATGGTGAGCACATCGGCACTGGCTGAAAACCTGAAGATAAATGCGGCATCAGTTACCGATTTTATAAAAAAGATGGCTGTTAAAAAACTGATCAGCTATAAAAAATCAAAAGGGGTTACACTTACGGATCAGGGCCGCACCATTGCACTTACTATTATCCGCAGGCACAGGCTTTGGGAGGTATGGCTGGTAAACAACCTGGGGTTTAAATGGCACGAAGTACATGAAATTGCTGAACAGCTTGAACATGTGATGAGTGATGAACTGATTGAACAACTTGATAAGCACCTGGGATATCCAAAAGCAGATCCCCATGGTGACCTGATACCCGATGCCAAAGGCCGTTTTATAAAAACCAGCAGCAAATCTTTACTGGATTGTGAAGAAGGGGATAAAGTAAAATTCACCGGTGTTGCCGAACACTCCAACAGTTTTTTGCAATACCTAACTAAAAGTAATATTAAACTTGGAGATGAGCTGCTGGTGGAATCAATTGAAGAATTTGACAAATCCTTCCAGGTTAAAATAAACAGGAAAGAGCGCAGGTTGCTCAGTAAGGAGGTTGTAAAGAACCTCCTGGTGGTTGTTGAATAAAACCGAAACGGATTTCGGGTATTGGTATATTGCCATAGGTGCATCAATCCGTTATAAAACAGGTAAATAATTATTTCAACATCGATTTAAGTTTGTCGTTTAATTCATTGCCTTCAATATTTATGGCAATTATTCGCCCTGTTTGATCCAATAAAAAATTGGTGGGCAACTGATCAACAAAATACAGGCCGGCTACTTTTGAATACCAGCCCGTATTTTCATTCACCTGTGTATAGGTTAATTTATCCTGCCTGATGGCTTTAAGCCAGGCGTCTTTTTTAGCATCAATAGAAACGGCAAATACTTCAAAACCATTCGCCCGGTGTTTCTTATAAATTTTTAAAATATACGGATTTGCTCCCCTGCAAGGGGCACACCAGCTTGCCCAAAAATCAACCAACACAACTTTACCCTTCAGTGAAGAAAGCTTCATGATACTGTCTTTTGTATTGGGTAAAGCAATATCAGGAGCCATATCACCAATTTGTAACTGGGCCTTACCCAATAGTGCGTTAGCCAGTAAGATCAGTACAAAAAATAATTTTTTCATTTGCAACATTTTCTTTTTTGAAATAAGGATAAAATAAAAAGCAATATTTTTTCATGGTTAATAAGCATTAAAGATATTATATTCAAGTCTTACTAAAAATCCTCCCGGCGCTGTTCTGGTCAAGTCTTTTACCAGCGGTATTCTGTAAGCAGCATCGAGCCTCATTTTGCTTAAAAAAATGAATTGAACAGAAGGGGCAATATCTAAAAACGAATACCCGGTTTCAAAATTTACCTGCCCCAATAATTCAAACATCAGGTTTACATTGGTTTGTTTATAGCCGGTATATTCCTTTGGCAACATAAGCTTTCCAATTGACAAAGTATAATTGGCTGCATTGCGGCTTTTCATATTGTAGATAAATTTTTCTTTGCCATTATCTGTTGCATACAGGTAAGATGCCGATGCGGATACTGCCACTTTATTTTTAAGTTTAGTTGCAACAAATCCACCTTCATAACCAGAATTATGCCCGTTTAAATCAACAGCACGCTGGTGAACATCGCTGTTATTAAAACTATACCTGCCATAAAGCGCCATCCTGAAATGGCTGTGCACTTCATCCACACTGTAAAACCTGTATTTCAAATACACCTGTCCACCTTCTGCAACAAACCTGTTATCGCGGTTACTTAAAAATGCTACTGCATGTACCATTATTTTTTTTGATACACCCCACATCACCTCAGGCAACAAATGATAATTTGCTTTTTTAGATGGGTTTTCAAACATCAGGTAATTATTTGCCCTGAACCCGAATGATCTAGCAGCCATATTGCTGGCAGGCTCGGTAAACACAAAAAGTTCCTGCGCTAAAGCAGTGTTTGCTGTAAAAACAAACAGTAACAAGATAAACTTCATCAGAAATAATATTAAAAGGCAGCACAGGGAAATACTATGCCGCCCGGTTAATTAAATAGTTACATGAAAAATTCTTTTGCCATTTTCTTCTCCTGATTTGTAACAGACCATCTTTGTTAAACTGCTGTTCTTTTTATATTCTTTTGCCGAAACAAAACCTTTATCGAGCAGTCGTATCTTTTTTTCGCCGGTTAAAACATGGTCGTTTACCTTAAGAAAATGAAACACACTGTTGCCAACATTGATATGTTTATCATTTGAAATGGCAAGATTATCAAAATTGTACAGCACAGTGAAGCTGGCAACAAAAAAACCTGCATCTTCAACCTTAGCTTTCAGTTTATCAAAATCAATATCAACTTCGGGTTTAAAAGAAATATCAAAGGAAGATGTTTTAATATTGGGATCTACCTTATCCACAAAATCCAAAGTTTGCAGGGCTTTAAATATGGAATTACTGCACATACTGCAGGTTAATCCGCTTGCCTGGATGGTTACTGCTTTTACCTGTGCCTGCCCAGAGACAGAGAAAAGCATGATTATTATTATAATTAAATTTTTCATTATGACTAAATATTAACGTTATTAAATGGAATAAATTTTACGGTAAACCATTTTCTGCCCTTTATCTGCATGTATCAGTTGACCGTGATTCAAATACCATAGTGATCTTATTGCTTTTCCTTTAAATCCATATTACATTTTGAACACTTACCGGGTTTATCACCTGTTACATCTGCATGCATTGGACAAACATAAGATACAGTTGTTGCTGTGCTTTCTTTCCTGTCGTATTTGCAACAACCATGTAAATTATCATAGGCCGTTTTTACGGCAGTAAAATCCTGAGTGTCGTAACCTGATCTGGCAATGGCTTCCTGGATTTTTGCTGAGGATGTTTTAGTAACAGCATAAGTAACTTTCAGTTCCTTACTGTCTTCATTCCAGTTCGCAGTTTTTGCCCCGCCGGATTTCGCAGCTTTTTCGATAGTGGTTTTGCACATACCGCAGTTACCCCATACTTTAATGGTCTCGGTTTTTGACCGCAGGGCCCCGGGGGCAGTTTGTGCAGTTGAAATGTTGATGGTGAATATACTGAATACTATTGCAGTAAATAATGATACTGATTTCATTTTATATTAATTTTGATGTTGAATAAATAAACTATGCGTACAGCATAATGCGCCGGTAAAAAAAATTACCGGTCTAAAAATTCAAAATCAAATCTATAGTCTGAAAATACAATTCATTATACAGGCTGGGGGTTCTGTATCATCAGGTGGGGAGTGATTGCTGATTGCAGTTACTGCTGAATTATCAGGCAGTTGCCAATCGTAAATATTCTGATGGCTCACTACATTGAACACAGGTGGTGTAAAATCAATATTATTTGATACCGTTTTATGTGTATCACTTAATTTATAAAACTTAAAATCATCATGACAGCATCCGGTTTCTTTTTCAGTCATTCCGCATTTACCACATTTATCGCTTGAAGAACCATACAACTCCATACCGGCTTCCTTACCCATGCAATAGTGTATCTCCAACGCTATTCCGGAAGAAACCGCCAGGTATAATACTGCTAATATGCTGATGTATATTTTTTTCATCGGAGGTACAAATTTACAAAAGAATTTTTTAATTGCAGTATTACTAAGTAGTTAAAGGCATAATTTAACAAGATGAAACCCGGCTTTGTACTTTATCATGTCAGGTAGTTGACAAATCTTCATTGTATTTCAAACCTGAGAATTAATCCCGTATACACTGCTGTTAAACGGTTAAATGCTTATTTATAATACCAAAAGCCCAATGATAGAACCGCCGTTCTTGCACGAAATATTTTTTTCAGTCATAAGCTTATCTAATAAGCAGGACTGACCCCTTCTTAACTACATCACCACACAACGTTTTTGCTTTGATGAAATACACATAGCTGCCGGGATCGGCGGGTTGTCCTTTGTAATATCCGCCCCAGCATTCAGCAGCATTTTTAGTTTCAAAAACCTTTGCCCCAAATCGGCTATAAATCAGGAATGTCAGATTTTGAACATCCCGGTGATACCTGATTCCAAAACAATCATTTATGCCGTCCCCGTTTGGCGTAAAACTATTTGGAAGAGAAATACCATTGCTTCCAAAAATTACATTTACCGTTATACTGTCAGTATTGCTGCATCCGGTATTGTCTGTTCCTGTTACAAAATAGGTTGTAGTAGCTGCAGGGTTGGCAACCGGGTTAGCCATACTGTTGCTGTTAAGTGTTGATGAAGGGAACCAGTTATATTGTGACGCACCCGTTGCCGTCAGATGTGCAAAGGGAATATTACAATTAATGTCATTTGATTTTGTGGCATTTAGAAATGGCAAAGGAATTACGGTTACATTCACTGCAAAACTGCTGTAGTAATTGCAGGTAATATCTGTTATTTTAACAGTATATAAAGTTGTTACAGGGGGATTGGCAACCGGGTTTCTGATCGCGGTATTGTTCAGATAGAAGGCAGGGCTCCATAAGTACTGAACTGAATTCCCATTATTCCCGTTTAATTGCACCGACTCTCCTTTACAAATAGTTTTATCTGCCGGAGCATTAAATATTACAGGGCTTTTTACAACTACCGATATGGTATCATTTGCCCTGCATCCATTTGCGGCTGTACCCGTAACAATTAAAATGTGTGATACGGTATCATTATAGAATGGATTTGCAATAGTTGAGTCACTCACATAAATACCCGGGCTCCAGTTATAAGATAAAGCGCCGTTGGTAGTCAGTATTAATGGGGCATTCTTGCAAATTGAAGTGTCTTTTAGTGTTATAACTACGGGGTTGTTTATTAATGTGATGGTAACGGAGTCAATAGCTGAACATCCTGTTCCGTTTGACATCGTTAAATAAAATTTGGTAGTAGAACTGATCGTTGCCAAAGGCTTTTGTAATGTGTTATTATTAAGCAATGCGGCTGGTGACCAGGAATAAGAGCCCGTACCATTTCCATTTAAAGTAAAAGAAGCCTGCCCACTTGCACAAACAGTAGTATCAGTACCGGCATCAGCTATCATAGGGCCTGCAGTCATTACATTTTTAATAATACTGTCTTTGCATCCGTTTATATCAGTAATAATTAATTTAACAGCATAATTTCCAACTGCCCCGTAGTTATGTACAGTATTTTGAGTAACAGCAGTTCCGCCATCACCAAAATCCCATCGCCAGTTAGCAACAGGGTAACTATTGGTAAAACCTAAGCCTCTAAACTGAACACTGTTACAAAATAAAACACTGTCCTGAAAATGAACTGAATCAATGTTTGGGACAAACAATACTGTTCCTTCGGGGATGATCAAATCAAAAAGGTTTGTTCCGGCTGTGCCTGCAGTGGCTCCCCATGCATTATCGGCATCCTGTGTCAGTACACCATTAATACCTCCTGCAGATGAAAAAGAAATATTGGCCGGCAATGAAGGCTTGTTTATAGAAAGTATACCACCAGCACCTCCACCGCCCGGACCAGGTCTTCCACTTACATTTATGGGTCCGATCATATCGGCACCAACGCCACCTTTGGCATCTATAATTAAATTGCCAATAACCTGGTTTATACTTAATAAAATAGTTCCCCCGGCCCCACCACCACCCATTCCATCACTACAATTTATACCCGGACAATAATTTCCATCAAATCCATTAGACATTATTCCTTCCTCTGCAACTTCAAGGCTATCAGTAATGATGATAATTATTCCTCCCCCATTTCCACCACTCGACGGATTTAAGCCTGTATTACTATCAGTATGCCCGGCCCCGCCACCACTACCCATGAAAATTTTATTTGTTATGCTATTATATAAAAGGCTTTTTCCACCGTGACCCCTGTTATCAAACTGGGCCCCGCAACTATCCGATTGAAATCCACCATATCCTCCAGTACCCCTATTACCGCCGCCGCCACCGCCGCTATTATTGCTTAAGCCACCGCCGCCGCCGCCAGCCGGACTGCCTTTTCCTTTGACAATATTTGTTGGTAGCGTTGCTATACTTTCACCTTTTAAAGCTGCAACCTGGCTTGAGGAAGGATAATTCCAGCCATTTGTATAACAATTGGGGGATGGCAGAGGAGCGTTATAACCC
>JANOFR010000059.1:0-6070 GCA_031413755.1 Chitinophagaceae bacterium | reverse complement strand
AGCAGAAGCAAGTTTTGCAATGAGTTTACCTGTGTAACCATTGGCGCCATAAAGAAGGAATTGATTTTGCATAACGGAATGTACAATTTTTTAAGCAGTAAGAAAATTGTAAAAAGTAGCCCGAAACTAGGTCGTAGTTTTTATTCGCCACGAATTACACGAATCGGCACGAATAAAATTATTCATTTGTGTTAATTAGTGTAATTCGTGGCTAAAATAAATAAATTCGGCCTTTTATAGCCGGTCTTTTAGTTGAATATAAACTTTCAGTTTTAAACTTTCTCTTCCATATAACTTTCCATCGGTTCACAGGTGCAGATCAGGTTCCTGTCGCCAAATGTATTGTTGATACGTGCTATGGAAGGCCAGAATTTATTTTTCATAACATAAGCCAGTGGGAAAGCGGCATCCTGTCTGCTGTAGGTATGGTTCCATTCATCAGCACAAATTACCTGCTGGGTATGGGGCGCATTTTTTAATGCATTATCAACCTTATCGGATTTGCCATCTACAATGGCTTTTATTTCCTGGAATATACTGATAAGCGCTTCACAGAAACGGTCCAGTTCTCCTTTGTTCTCGCTCTCTGTTGGTTCTATCATAATGGTGCCGGGTACCGGGAAACTCATGGTAGGTGCATGAAAGCCATAATCCATAAGGCGTTTGGCCACATCTTCTGCTTCAATACCCGCAGTAGTTTTAAACGGTCTCAGGTCAACAATAAATTCATGGGCACAGTATCCATTGGCGCCGGTATATAAGATCTTATAAAATTTTTCAAGCTTTGTTTTCATGTAATTGGCATTCAGTATGGCATATTCAGTAGACTTTTTTACACCTTCAGCTCCCAGCATTTTTATATAAGCATAACTGATCAGTAAAATACTTGCACTGCCATAAGGTGCTGCACTTACAGCAGGTATATTAAATGCAGTTGATTTTAAAGTATCATTTACATGATGCCCCGGTAAAAAAGGTTTCAATTTATTGTTTACACAAATCGGTCCTACACCCGGACCCCCGCCACCATGTGGTATAGCAAATGTTTTATGTAAATTTAAATGGCAAACGTCGGCACCAATCATTCCCGGACTGGTTAAACCAACCTGGGCATTCATATTGGCCCCATCCATATAAACCAATCCGCCATTATCGTGGATAAGTTTGCAGATCTTATTTATACCTTCTTCAAACACACCATATGTACTTGGATAGGTAACCATCAGGGCGGCCAGATTAGCTGCATGCTCAGTTGCTTTTAATTTCAGATCAGTTACATCTATATACCCTTTTTCATCACTTTTTACCACCACTACTTTCATGCCAGCCATAATTGCACTGGCAGGATTTGTACCATGTGCCGAGATCGGGATCAACACAATATTTCTATGGCTTTCATTCCGGTGGGCATGATATGCCCTGATGGTAAGCAAGCCGGAATATTCTCCCTGTGCACCGCTGTTAGGTTGTAAGGAGCAGGCAGTAAAACCGGTGATCTTACTTAAATAATCTTCCAGTTTAGCGATCATGTATTGATATCCCTTTGTTTGGGCAGCAGGTGCAAAAGGATGTACAGAACTGAACTCAGGCCAGCTAACAGGAATTAATTCCGTTGCTGCATTAAGCTTCATGGTACAGCTTCCCAAACTGATCATCGATGTATTTAAACTCAGATCTTTATTCTCCAGCGATTTGATGTAACGCATCATTTCACTTTCGCTGTGGTGCGTATTAAAAACCGGGTGCGTTAAATAAACCGAAGTTCTTTTACCAAATAAGGCATCAGCCTCATCAAAAAATAAAACTAATGGTTTTGATGAAATGGATTTAAAAATGGCAGCAAGATTTTTTTCTGTTTCACCAATATAATTACTGGATACTTCGTCAATAGATAAACTTATGGTACCATTTGTTTGGTAATGAAAATTCGCTTTATTTTTTTCTGCAGCTTTTTTAAAGGCGTCAATATCTGCAATTTCAAAACTGATCGTATCAAAGAAATGATCATTCAAAACTTTTATACCAATGCTTTTCATTCCTTTAGCAATAGCCGCAGTTAAAACATGAATACGCTGTGCTATTTTTTTCAACCCATCGGGTCCGTGATAAACAGCATACATAGCTGCCATGTTGGCCAGCAGGGCCTGAGCTGTACAAATATTGGAGGTTGCTTTTTCTCTTTTAATATGTTGTTCCCTTGTTTGCAATGCCATGCGTAAGGCACGGTTATTCTGCGCATCAATGCTCACACCGATGATACGTCCAGGCATGCCCCGTTTAAATTCATCTTTAGTTGCAAAAAAAGCAGCATGAGGCCCGCCATAACCTAATGGCACACCAAATCGTTGTGCAGAACCAACAGCTACATCGGCGCCCAACTCTCCGGGTGGAGTTAATAATGTGAGCGCCAAAAGATCGGTTGCCATGATCACATAACTATTCACCGCATGAACTTTATTTATAAAATCACGATAATCTTCAACCGAACCCACGTTGTTTGGATACTGAACAATGGCACCAAAATAACTTTCATCAAGTGCTGTCGTTTTGTAGTTACCATAAACCAATTCAATACCAATGGGAGTGGCCCTGGTTAACAATACTGCTTTTGTTTGTGCAAATATATTATCGTCAACAAAAAATTTAGGAGATCCAATTTCTTCAGATCTGTTTTTTTGATGAAACAGCATAGCCATCGCTTCAGCTGCAGCCGTAGCTTCATCCAGTAGACTGGCATTAGCTAATTCCAAACCGGTCAGATCGCAAACCATGGTTTGGTAATTGAGTAAACTTTCCAACCGCCCTTGCGAAATCTCGGCCTGGTAGGGCGTGTATTGTGTGTACCAACCCGGGTTTTCAAAAACGTTTCTTAAAATAACGCCTGGCGTTATGGTATTATAATAACCCTGGCCGATATAAGTTTTAAATATTTTATTTTTTGCAGCAACTTTTTTTAACTCATCCAGGTATTCAAATTCAGTTTGTGCTACCGGAAGTTTTAATGGCTTTTTTAAAAGGATTGCCGGTGGAACGGTTTTGTTGATCAGTTCATCGAGGTTGTCAATGCCAATGGTTTTCAGCATTTCATTTGTTTCTGATACATTGGGGCCTATGTGCCGGCCCGCAAATTCGTATTGTTGTTGTTCAAAAAGATTCATATCGCTGTAGGTGGTTTTATGCCCCTATCTCCACCGCAGCGGAGGAAATGGAGTAGATTATATTTTATTTTTTTAAGTACCAAACTTAAGAATTTCTATTAAACTTCACTGGCAACAGTTGTTAGTTAATTTTCAGTCTTTAATAAAAAGTGAAATTTAATCACACTTGTACTGTTGAATTCTTTTCAGCTTTATGCTAGCTTTATTTGGTGCCGCAAATTTACGGTAACGCAACAAGATTTACTGCTATTAAGTTCGCTACTTTTGTACTGTGGAAAATTAGGGGAAATAACCTGTTACTAAATTAAACAAATGGAAGAGGATATTTTGCAAAACTGGGAAAAAAAATCAGCAGATCATCAAAAACTATACAAGCAGTATTTACACCGGGCCGATAAGCGGAAGCTGCTGAAAGTTTTACCAGACCTGCATGAAGCCGCATTTGAGAAGATCGACTGCCTGCAGTGCGGCAACTGCTGTAAAAGCTACTCACCCCGGTTTAAAAAACCGGATATTAAGCGTATTTCCAAATATCTAAAGATGAAAGAGGGGGATTTTATCAACACTTATTTATTTGTAGACAGTGAAGGCGACTATGTATTAAGATCCAAACCATGCCCGTTTTTAGGGGCTGATAATTATTGCAGCATTTATGAAGAGCGGCCAACTGACTGCCATCGCTTTCCTTATACTGATGAAGATGTATTGCTGAAAAGGCAGTCGCTTACACTCAAGAACAGCAGTTTTTGCCCCATTGTTTATTATGTACTGGAAAAACTTATTTCCTTAAAATAGCCCTTTTATTTTTCTGTGAATTGTTTTACATTGGGTATTCAAAATTTTTTGTTATGCCAAAATATGTAATTGAAAGGGAAATCCCCGGAGCCGGAAAACTTTCTGTAGCTGATCTAAAAGCCATCTCCCAAAAATCCTGTGCTGTTATCAGTAATCTAGGACCCAGCATTCAATGGGTGGAAAGTTTTGTAACTGAGGACAAGATCTACTGTGTGTATATTGCACCTAATAAGGAATTGGTTTTTGAGCATGCTTCACAGGGTGGTTTTCCGGCCAACCGGGTTGAAGAAGTAAGTAATGTGATCAGTCCGGTTACTGCAGAATAATAGTTGTAAGGCCACTACATTCAGATTTTTAATGTATAGAGTCTTTATTTTTATTTACCCTGAAAGTTATAAATTACTTGCAGTGGCCAGGAGGCTATTTTGAAGTAAGTTCTATATAAGCTGCTGTTAATGGCCGCAATATGCCATCGCCTTTCCACTCCGGTGATCCGGGTATTTCTGTAGCTTTTAAAATTTCATCTTTCGTTTTACCGGCTTTTATTTCTGACTCAGTAAATTTTAAAACATTGCCGAGGTAATCACCAAATGCTTTCAGGTCATCAGATTTTACCAGTACATCATAACCTTCGCCTGCATGGCCGCACACATACTGTGTTTTTTTGCTGAACGTTGTGGTTGCTTTATCCAGGATCTTTATCCAGTTTGCAATATCTGCTCCGGCAGTTTTATCAATATAAGGATGGCGGCGGTTAAATACCAGGTCGCCCATATGTACAATATCGGCTTTTGTAAAATGAACCAGGCTGTCACCATCAGTATGGCCGGCACCAAAATAGTGCAGGCTGATCTTTTCTTTGCCAATTTTCTCACTCCAGGTATTGGTAAAAGTTTGGTCCGGGTATAATTGTTTGTCTTCTTTCTTTTGTTCTTTGGCAACTCTTTCCTGGTTGGCTTTTGAATTGGCATGTGCGAGTACATGAGGTACCAGTTCTTTAAAAGCAATATTTCCGGCAGTATGATCGCCATGATGATGCGTATTGATTAAAAGCCGGAAAGGTTTTTCACTTTTCTTTTTCAGTTCATCAATTAAATGCTGGGCTGAGTCCGGGAACTGGGTATCAATAACTACAGCACCTTCATTAGAAAGATAAAAGGCAATGGTACCGCCTTTTTCGGTAAAGATGCCGATATCATCTGTAAGCATTTTAATTTTCCATGCCGGGTCAGCTAAAAAAGCAGCAAGGGAATTTTTATCAAGTAAGGCTAAGCTGGCAATAGTTAAACCAGTATTGCGGAGAAATGATCTTCGTTGCATGTTGATGAGTTTTGATTTTACAATTTACAAAAGAAACAGGAAGTGGATCAAAATTGTTTTAAACACTAAACTGCCTGCTGGCAGTCAGGTGGCCCCGAATTTATTCAAATATTTATAAGTTTATCTGTGTTTATCTTTTACAATTTAATCTGTGTGAATCTGTGATTTGTACAAAATTAATATTCCAGCTTCCTCAACTTTGGAAACTTGATCCAGGTGGCTGCCACCACTAAAACCGACATGGCACCGCCAAATATAATGGCCGGTAACGTGCCAAACATCCGGGAAGTAACTCCGCTTTCAAACTGTCCCAGTTCGTTGGAGGAGTTAATGAAAATTAAATTGATGGATGCAACACGGCCCCTTAATTCATCAGGTGTACTTAACTGCATGATGGTTCCACGAACCACCACACTTACGGCATCGAATATACCGGCAATTAATAAGGCCATAAAACTTAGCCAGTAAACTTTTGATAAACCAAACACAATTATGAAAATACCAAAGCCTGAAACTGCCAACAGCATTTTTAATCCCTGTTTTTGTTTCATGGGATATTTAACCAGGATGGCAATACTGATGAGACTTCCGAGATCCATGGCCGCATTTAAAAAACCATAACCAATGGGCCCGGTGTGTAAAATTTTTTCTGCTACTTCGGGAATAAAGGCAACGGCCCCGCCAAAAAGAACGGCAAACAGGTCTAAAGAAAGTACGCCCAATAAATTTTTATTGTTGAACACATACGAAAAACCATTTTTAATGGCCGTAAACATAGGCTCATTTTGCTGGCTGCT
>JANOFR010000058.1:0-8457 GCA_031413755.1 Chitinophagaceae bacterium | reverse complement strand
ACTTAAAACAGGATGTGTACACAGGGCCCGAACACTTCGGGCACCATTTTCTTTCATTAATCCTGCACTTTTTACCAATGTGCCACCTGTATCGCAAATATCATCTATTAAAACAACGTCTCTGTCAGTTACATCTCCAATTACAACCATACTCGCTATTTCATTTGCTCTTTTGCGGTGTTTATCACAGATCACCATCTCACATTCAAAATAGGTAGCAATTTCCCGAATACGGTTTGCACTGCCAACATCCGGTGCTGCAAAAGTTAAGTTAGGCAATCTCAAATTTTCAATATACGGTATAAAAATAGCTGAAGAATCCAGGTGATCAACCGGTATATCAAAATATCCCTGTATTTGCGGAGCATGGAGGTCCATAGTAATTACCCTGTCGGCACCGGCAGCCGTAAGCATATTGGCTACTAATTTTGAGCCAATAGCTACCCTGGGCCTGTCTTTTCTATCCTGCCTGGCTAATCCATAATAAGGGATAACTGCAATAACTTTATAGGCCGAGGCCCTTTTTGCTGCATCAATCATCAGCAATAATTCCATTAAATTATCTGATGGGGCATAAGTACTTTGAATCAGGAAAACAAATCGGCCCCTGATACTTTCTTTAAATTCAACATAAATTTCTCCATCGCTGAAACGCTGAATATTTACTTTCCCTAATGGTTCTCCGAATTTTTTAGCAATCTTTTCAGCCAGGTATTGAGATCCTGTACCCGAAAAAATTTTTGCATTTGATTCCATATATATTAAATTGAGGCAGGTGTTTGATAATATCCTGCGAAAGTATCATTTAGTTTAGATGAATTAATTATGAATCGATGGAAAATGTCAACAAGCCTTCCACATCTATAAAAAACTGGGCTACTGATGACCGGCCCAGGGAGAAATTGCTCAGCAAAGGTGCTGCTGCTCTGAGCAATTCTGAATTACTTGCTATTTTACTGAATAATGGCAGTAAAAACAAAAGTGCCGTTGAACTGGCAAAGGAAATTCTTAAACTGGGACAGGATAATCTGAATGAGCTGGGAAAGCTTTCACTGAAAGATTTTAAGCAGGTTAAGGGTATTGGTGAAGCCAAGTCTATCATTATTGCTGCAGCATTGGAATTAGGCAGACGGAGACAGGCTGCTGCCCCTTTAGAAAAACCTGTTGTTAAATCAAGCAGGGATATTGCGCAATACCTACAGGCTCTTTTAAAAGACTATGCTTATGAAGTATTTGCGGTTGTTTTTTTAAACCGTGCCAATAAGATCAACCATTTTGAAATTATCAGCCGCGGTGGTATAACCGGAACAGTAGCTGACCCCAGAATTATTTTAAAAAAAGCGCTGGAAGAAGATGCCACGTCAATCGTATTATGCCATAATCATCCATCGGGCAATTTACAGCCAAGCAGGGCCGATGAAGAGCTCACCAAAAAAATTACAGAAGCTGCCTCTTATTTAGATATAAAAGTTATAGATCACATTATTGTTAGTGAAGAAGGGTTTTATAGTTTTGCGGATGAGGGGATATTGTAGTTTTTGGTTTTTAGTTCGTAGTTAATAATCACAACCAGTATATATTATGGCCACAATACAAAATTTTGAAGATCTAAAGGTTTGGCAAAAATCAAGAATACTTTGCCAGGAAATTTTTGATTTGATAACAACCGGCAAGTTCGCCAAAGACTTTGCTTTAAAAGACCAGATAAACAGATCATCCGGTTCTGTAATGGATAATATATCAGAAGGGTTCGGGAGAATGGGCAACAAAGAATTTATAAACTTCCTAACTTATTCTTATGGCTCTGCCCTTGAATGCAAATCCCAGCTATACCGGGCATTTGACAGAAAATATATCAGCAATGAAAAATCAGATGAGCTGTTCATTTTAATAGAAGAAATTAAAAAAATGATAAATGCTCTCATTTCTTATATTGGAAATTCAGATTTAAAGGGTCAAAAATTTAAAGCCAGAGATAACAAAAAGCCTTAATTAACCCAAGCGCGTCTTACAACCAAGAACTAAAAACCAAGAACTAATAGTTTACGCCTGCGCCGTTGGCCCGCCAAAATTAAAGGGTATTTCAACAGCTTCCATATCCTGTATCGTGCCATTGGCGGTTTCAAATTTTTTCACATTCTCGATCATGGCTTTCATGAAACGCTTTGCATGAAATGGCGTTAGTATGATACGGCTTTTAACTTTACTCTTGGGTGTGCCGGGCATTACATTTACAAAATCAATTACAAACTCTGCATGGCTATGGGTAATGATTGCCAGGTTGGCATAATTACCCTCTGATACTTCTTCAGAAATTTCAATATTGATCTGGCCGGGTTGTTCTGGTAGGTTACTCATTACTATTATTTTTTAACAAAGATAAAAACAATGAGCCCCAAATTGGGGCTCATTGTATATTAAATATTTAAACTTACACTTATCTTGGGCCAGTATACTCCCATTTTTCATCAAATGTAGTACGTATAAATGGCGGAGGCAACGGCTGATTTGGTTGTAACATAAAATATTTAATTAAAATATCCCTGTTACCCTGTACGGCATTTATACCGGAAGGATCTAAAGCTGCCTGCCTGGTATTACCCGCAGGAGCATAATAATTAGTTACACTGGAAACAGTGTTGGTTGCAGGATTGAAGTTAACAATCAGTGCAAAAGTTCCATAACCGGAATTAGCTGCACCGTTTAGTATGGGATGGAAATAATCGCCCCAAATGGTATTATCAAACATAAGACATTGTGACCCACCTGTAGTTATTAAATGCAGTTCCCATGCTCCGCCATGAGCTCCCGGGAATGGATCGCCGGCGAGTAATGGATTATTCCATTGTATTAATGCCGGGTTAATGGCATCAATCATCGGGCCGGTTACTGCATAAACTCCATCCCAGTTATTTTTAGCTCCAATTTCTACAACAACTGTCTTTGCTTCAGTAATTATGCCATCAGCATCAACTGAAGAAATTGTAAAACCTAAAGCATATAATGCACTTGGGTTTAACAGTGTGGCATCTGGAATTGTAATATACATCTGTTTTGCAAATTCACCCGGCTTCATGGTAAATGTCCAGGTTCCACCAGTACCACCAACTTTTGGTACATTGTCAGATACCTGAAGGGTATACCAGGCTGCTGGTAAAACAATATAGGTAGGATCAGCTGCAGCAACTGCTGCAATATCATCCTTTACAACAATAGTCATGGTTCTGTTTAATTCTGTATTATTCGGTATATCCCTGCGGATATCAATAACACCTTTAGTTAAGGTATATGGAATAGGAACAAAACTTACGGGATCTTTAATAAGTGCAAATGGAGATCCCCCGCCCAGCATTTTTACAAGCGTTTGCCCGGCATCACCCATAGGTTCTGCAGTTTTAACCTTCTTACAGGCACTAAACGCAAATGCTATAATTGCCAAAAGGACAAAGTGCATTTTAAAATTTAAATATTTCATCGTAGTGTAGTTTATATTTTATTTAATGAATCAGGGAAACCATTCAAAATTAAACGATTTCCCTGAAAAAATTTATTGATCCCACCAAATTCTTGATTCCTGTAAATCTGTTGCCTGGTTAGTACCTGCAGGAACTAATGCGCCAATACTTGAAAGAACACCGGCAGGAGTTAAACTATATTCAGAAGCAGTAAAAGTGTACCTGCGAGGTGGCACTACATGTGCCGCATTTAAAGGAGCAGGTGCAGGAATTAAAACAGGATAACCTGTTCTTCTCCAGATATTCCAGCCGGCCAATCCATTAGGAAATGCAGCTAAGTAAGCCTGTTCAGCAATTTTCTTCAAATTGTTTGTACCGTTTAAGGCAACAGAAGATTGTGTGTAATAACCAGGTGCAGGTGCAGGCAGGTTCCACTGTGCAAAATTTGCAGCAATCCCGGCATTGTACATGGCAGTTTTGTCTTCACCTGTCCAGCCTAATTCAGCAGCTTCGGCACGGGCCATATAAAGCTCCGATGCGGTCAACATGAATATTGGACTTTTTTCCAATCTTTGATTAGGTGCTAAAATTCGGGACCAGTTAATATTATTTTTAATCCAAACGTTGATATTTGCTTCACTAAGGCCATGTGGTACCGCTACGTTTGAGCTTCCAAATGCAGCTTGCCTGCCATCGCCTAAATTAGATAACATATTAAATATCTGGGTACTCTCCCCATTATCACGACCACCATCATTGCTAACCCAATATGGATTTCTGTAATCACTACCTGCAGGAGGGAAATTGAATTGAATATTATCAGCATTACTGCTTATAACGCCATCAGCAATAGCAGACGCAAATTGAGTAGCTGCATAGCCACCGGGAGCAGGGTACCTTTTACTTAGCTGTATTGCCATCATAGCCCTTAAAGAATTGGCAAATTTTTTCCATTTGTCTACATTATTATTATTCAAAATATCGCCTTTCAATGAGCCTGAATTAATAAATTGCGCATTGGCAGCTTTTAACTCAGCTATCATACCCTTGTATATATCCTCCTGCTTATCAAACTTTGGCACAAAGCCCTTCAATGCTTCTGAGTAAGGAATATTACCCAGGCAATTGGTGAAGTGAAAATAGGTATACTGCGTTAAAATACGGGCAACGGCTACCTCATCAGCATTTGAGTTTGCATCGATGATCGTTTTTAGGTTCAACAAATCCCCGGTATATGTACCAAATCCAAATGTAGGTACTGCATAAAGTCCGCTACCAGGATACTGTGTCTCTGATTGATATTGTATCCATAATGCCGGGCCATTAAAAGTTGCCCAAGTATAAATATCAGTTTCTACACCAGTTAATATGGCATAAGTAGCCGGGGTTGTAATAGCACCTGGATTTACATTGGTATTCCCAAAATTCTTTATTTTATTGCAACTGAGTAAAGTTACAAACCCTAAAGAAAGGAGGGCTATTTTTAATTTTAAATTTTTCATTTTTAATTTATATTTAAATGATACAATTAATGATTAGAATCCAAGTTTTAGGTTAACACCAAAACCACGTAATCCCGGAAACTGACCACCTTCACCAATTTGATTTGAAATTTCAGATGGATCAAAATCCCTGGTTTTAGCATAGATCAACCATGGGTTGCTGGCAATTACAGAGAAATTTGCTTTCTTAAGCCATTTTCCAACACCAATTTTATTAACCGGTATATTATAACCCAGGGAAACCTCACGTAATTTAACATAAGTTAAATCATAAATATCATTGTCAATGGTGTTATTACCACCATTATAATAATCCCTTACGTTCACATAATAATCAACAGGTTTAAGTGTTGTTTTGTCTACTCCGAATACATGATAACCACCACCATTTGCAATTGGGTCCCTAACCGGAATACCCTTATCATTTAAAACAGCAGTTGAAGCCAGTACACCGGTATGTTTACCCCACTTATCAGATGTAGAATAGAATATACCACCACTTTGGAAATCAACATTCACATTTAAAGTAAAATCGGTAAACAAGGTCATCGAGCTTTGTACGCCACCTGTGTAATCAGGTAATACACTGCCAAAATACGTATTTGGATCATAAACATAAGTACCATCGCTATTAAGTAAAGCATTACCTCCAGCATCTCTTTTAATACCGTTACCAAAAATTTGGCCCCATTTCTGGCCTTCAGTTGCACGTAATAACGGACCAAAAGGACCCGATTCGACGTTTAAGAAAGGGGCAGCAGTACCCGCATCCTTCCAAACAGATTGCGGCTTACCATCTATATCAACTATTTCAACAGTGTTGGCCGTTGCAAAAGTTGCATTCAACTCCCATTTAAAGGCTTTTCCCCATATAGGTTTAACATTAAACGTATAATCATATCCTTTAAAATTAATTTCCCCGGCATTAGTAAGTAGAGAACTCTGACCGGTAGATGGACTATAGATTATAGAAGTAGGGAAGTCTTTATTTACCCTTTCGGTATAAGTTACAGAAAACCCAACCCTGTTTTTAAAGAAACTGAAATCTACGCCAGCATTCTTTTCTGTAGCTACCGCACCGCTGATCGTTGGATCAACCCGGGCTGAACTTGTAAATTGCTGGAAGTTGCCATTAAATTGTAATGCTCCCTGGGTATATAAACTACCGGGATACTGATAAGGATTAAGTACCTGAGGTACTTCACCCCATGAACCCCTTATTTTACCCAAACTTAACCAGGGTAATTGTGTTTTTAATAAATCGCTGAATACAAAAGAAAGACCAAACGATTTAGAAAAAACTGCATTAGCATCAGGAGGTAAAGTAGAACTCCAGTCCTGGCGCAAAGTAATATCTGCATTCAGGAAACGCCTGAAACCAAATTGAGTTGCCAGGAAAAGCCCGTTATCTTTTAGTTTCCTACGAAAATCATTTGATGCAATAGTTCCTTTTGAATTTCCCAGCGTATATAAATTAGGCGTATTAAATCCATCAGAAGTAGATCCTGAGTTATTATGTTCGGTGCGGCTGTGAATATCCAAACCGGCTGTGGCACCTATATTAAAATCCCTGATGGTTTTATTATATATGGCGGTAAGTTCAATATGCTCATCATGAAAATTATTAGTAGAACTTGCATAACCACCTCTGGTGAAACCATAGGCCGCCTGCGAATTAAATTTCATATCTGTCAGATCACTGCTAACTTTTTGTTCCCCAAAAGAATTTATATTATTGATCCGGTAAGCGCCCCTTAGTTGCAGATCTTTATTTACTTTATAGGTTAACGTTACATCTCCCTGAAGTTTATTAAAGTTGTTTAATGTACTAACCTGATCATAGGCTGTATAAAAATTCTGCCAGTAATAAGGGCCATAAAAATCTTTCAGATTTGCAGGGTTGTAGTTGTCCGGACCATTATGGTTCCAGCTTGCCTGGATGCCGGTAGGCGTTTTCAGGTCTTTTAATTCTTTAACTATGGCCATATCCAGGTTTCTGTGAAACCACTGGTTAAATGAACCTGATGACTGGTTGGCATAAGCATCATTAAAATCTCCATTTGATTTTTGATTAATAAAATTCACGTTAAGGCCAACATTCCAATGATCATTCAGATCCATAGAAACTTTGCCATTAAGCTGGTGCCTTTTCAGCCAGGTTGTTGGAACCAGGCCCTGAACATCCACATTAGAATAGCCAAGTTTGATATTCATATTATCAGTGGCTTTCGAAAAAGTAATAGAGTTAAATTTCTTTTGCTGAGTTTCGTAAAACTCACGGGCATTATTAGGATAAGGAATAAGCTTATCAGTTTGAAATGACCGCTCATGACCTGAATACCATGAATACCATGGAATATATTCCTGGCCTACCATACGTGGTCCCCAGCTAACATCCTCAGAGTAATCGGGATAATATTTACCTTCCAGGGCCTTCCATTCAATTGGCTGACCGGGTTTATAGGTATATTTTTTCATGTCTGCAAAATCACCGCCGGCATAAGAGTTTTGGTAATTTGGTAAAATGTAAACGTTATCAAACCTGATACCCAGGTTAATATCGATACCCATACTGTTTGTGTTCTTCCTTCCTTTCTTGGAAGTAATAACCATGGCGCCATTTGCTCCTTCTGGACCAAAAATGGCAGCAGCCGCAGGGCCCTGTAATAAAGTAACGTCTTCAACATCATCCGTATTTATATCATCGGCATTAACCCTTGTGCCATCCAGTACATATAATAAACCGGTACCACCGGTTAAAGTGTTTACGCCATGTAAACGTATGGCACCTGTGCTTCCTAATTTAGCACCTGATTGGCCGCGTAACTGAATACCGGCAACTTTACCTGCCAGTGCTTCATTAATATTAGTGTTACGAATCGTATTTAGTTGTTCGGAAGATACAACCTGAGTGTTGGCACTTGACGTCTTTAAACTACGTTTAATACCATAACCACCTGTTACAACAACTTCTTTTAAATCTGAAGTAGCCGAACTTTCCAAAACTGAATTTAAAATAGACTGAGTACCTACGGGCACTTCAACAGCTTTAAAGCTTGCACCGGAAATAACAAGCACATCGCCTGCATTTACTTTAATAGAGTATGCCCCGTTTGCATCAGCAGAAAGGCCTGTAGCGGCGCCCTTTACTTTAATACTTGCAAAAGAAACCGGGTTACCATCTTTATCGGTAACCTTACCGGACACCACCCGGCTTTGGGCAAATGCCAACACCCCACAGAGCATCAACATTGTAAACAGTGATAAAAATCTTCTCATGTGCATTTAATTAAGTTTAATGATGTGTAAAAATAAGGATAATTTTGTAACGCCAAAATAATGTTAAATTATTTTCGTTACACGTTCCCTTCTATATAATGACAACAAGTGGTTATAAAAAGCTGCATTATTTTTAAAAAATGTTAAAATCTATACATTACCTGTACCTTAATCTCACTTTTTTTATTGCCTTCTATTTCATCTAATCCGCTACCGATAAG
>JANOFR010000057.1:0-8171 GCA_031413755.1 Chitinophagaceae bacterium | reverse complement strand
ATTTACACCAAATAAGTTTTCCAGGTCTCTTTCTACATAGCTGCGGATGAATGCCTGCATCCATTGCTGTGCCGCAGCATCTGTTTTTGCTAAAAGCGGCTCCGGAAAACCACCACGAAACCAATGGCTGTTGTACGAAATATTTTTCGGAAGTTCTGTTGTTGCTACCGGCGTTAATTCGGTATAGGCAATACGGCCTGCCAGTGTTTCAGAAACACCTTTTACCAGTGATGGCGATGCAGAACCCAGTAAAATAAAGCGCCCCGGTTTGCGGTATTCGTCAATAAGAGGGCGCAGTACCGAAAATAATTCAGGCATCAGCTGCACTTCATCTATTATCACCGTTTTAGCCTGCTGGCTTTGCAGGTAACTTTGGGCATCCGCCAGGCGGTTACGGTCGGCGGGCTTTTCCATGTCCAGGTAAATGACAGTATCCTTACGCACTGCTGCCAGTTGTTTTGCCAGCGTAGTTTTGCCTACCTGCCTGGGCCCCAGTATGGCCACTGCCGGAAACTGTTTCAGTAATCCGCTGATATGTGCCTGAAGTTGCCTTTTGATCATACAGCAAATATAAAAACTATCCCCGTAAATCCAAAATTTGATTTTGGATTTACGGGGATGAATATTTACGTTAAACCCTGCCTCGGAATTAAAGACCTCCCTTGATTTTGAGAAATGCTGATCAGCATCGCCGGAATGGTGAATAAAAATTTCATACAGGTAAGGAAAAAAAGAAAAAGAAAAGAGGGAGATTAATTATTGATTTAAGCGGGCGGCTTATGTCTTACAAAAAGAAATTTTATTTCACTTTTAAACATATAGTAAATCAGGCTCTATATATTTAAAATCTTCGGACTTGATACCTCCCCTTCTTGCTAAGTGCACTACAGTTATTTGAAATAATTCTTCCAGGCTATGACAAACATAACTATAGTCCCGAAAATTGAGAGGCGATATTTCCACCATTATATCAATATCGCTCTGTGCCGTTTGCTAATCACCGGCATAACTGCCAAACAAGGCCAGTTCTGTAAGATTATATTTTTCCTGCAAGCCAGGTTTTACTGCCCTTAGTTTTTGTAATATGATCTCTTTATTCAATTGCATAAAACCTGTTTATACAAAAATTGTACAATTTTATGGAGTAGTGCCAACAGCCTGTTTGCCAAAAAAAGGCATAATTACCACATGTTCCATAGCCGAAAGTTAAAGAGAAAATGAGGAGGGGAAATTAATTTATAGTAAATGATACCCAACAATTTTTAACTGGCCGCTACCCAATTCAACCATTTTGTTGACGTCAACAAAATGATGTTCATTATTTAGTGATCAATATACTCAGCAACCGCTGCCGTATGAATAGGATCTCATCCAGCGAAAAACATAGAACCAATAAACCGCTTCCTATCTCATCTAAAGAATTTTCTCACCCCTATTGAAAAATTAGGACCTGTATATTTTTCTTTCCGGTCACTGTCCTTGTCATTATAGGTTGTCCAGTCATATTCAAAAACAGGCGTTACCGAAAGCTTCTTCTTGAAAAAGAAATTATAGCCCAGTCCCAGGCAAAAATTACCCATACTGTACTTTGTGGTATTGGTGAAGCCGCCCGACCTGTATTCAGACTTTTGGGTACCAAAACTGTAGCCGCCCCTGATAAAAAGATCGTTCAGTGTGGGGTTCTCCACCGGTATGTTCAACTCCAGCATGGGTGTTATGGCAAAGTTCAGGTTGGTTTGCCGGTAATCTGAGATGGTATTCTTATATACACTGTTGCTGAAGTCAACACTCAACCCGCCCGACAGGTTCCTGATGAAATAATAATTATAACTCACCGACAGGTCGGCCAGGGAATATTTCTGTTCACTGGCTGGGGGAAAATTATTATCATACTTAACTTCTGTTTTACCAAAATAAAAGCCGCCCTCGGTACTTACCCCCAGGAAGCTGCTGCCTGGGGAATACATTTGGTGCAGCGACCGGTAACTGCGTGTAGCTTCACAGGCAGCCTTATTGCATTGCAGGAAGGTCTCCAGTTTCAGTCCCAGCCCAAAACGGTTATCGGTTTCGGTTCCTCCGTCAAATTTTTCCCGGTCATACCAATACCCGATCTCCGGGGTTAAATAAGCATTGCCATCCAGCCTGATGGGCATTCCGATATTGAACTTATAGCCAAACAGGTCAGATTTATTTTTTGAAGAAGGGCCGTTTTGAGGAGTAGATTTATACGTAGAACTTCCAACACCTACACCGGCCCGGGCATAGATGTTTACAATACCACCCAGGTTGCGGCCATAGGTAACATCGGCATAACTCATCCAGCTGTTGAGCACCTGTTTGTTACCATTGTTTTTGCTTGTACTGTTACTCATGATCACTTCAACCCCCGCAGCAATATTATCAATAAGGTAGTAATGAGCACCCACATCCAGTATAAAATTGCTCTGGCTGCCCTGGTCAATACCATTTACCTTGATCTGGCTTTGCGAAAAAGACAGGTTGGGTTTAGTAATGGTAAACTCCCAGGTACGCCTGGAAAAAGGTAAATTTTTCAAATCCTCTGCAGATACTGTAGTAGTAGGAGCAGGTGTTTCTTTCGTGGTCTTTTGAGCAGTAAGACAGGTATTGACCATTAACAGAAAGAAACTAAACAGCAGCAAATATTTTTTCATAATTTTTTGATTTAATGTTTTTAAAAAAGGCTATGAAAAGACTGGTATTAAGAACTGCGGATCCTTGGTAGTAAAATAAATAAAATATAATGAGAAATGCAACAGGCAGGCTTTTAACCGGGCCCCGCCATGGAATTACGGTTTGTAGTGTAGTCTTATGTTATGGCAGATGAGCATACAATAAAACAGCGCAGCTATCCCGATAGCTATCGGGATGAGCCGGCCTATCCCTGCCTTTGCCGGCAGCCTGCCTGTCCGGTAGGCAGGGCAGGCTCCCGCCCTTCTCCCAAAGGAGAAGGATGCTACATTTGTGTTATTATATAACAGACGTACATACACCCGGGCAACAAAGCCTATGATGAAAAAGCAGTGAAGGTTTTGAAGAAAAATGGATTGAAGGTGGTTACAGTTTGGGAATGCAAATTGAAACCCGGCGCATTTGAAACCACGCTGATCCTTTTGCTTACAGATCTGACTGCCAGAAGCCATGTCAATTTTAGTTTCTATTTTTTGACAGAAAGATACTAACTTGGGCTTTAGTTTCTATTTAAGGGAACATGTAAACTATCTTTTCATTTTGTGGCATATAATAATAATGGTATGTCTATAGGCAACTTAAAAAAGCAACCGCAAGGCTTTCAGGCTTTTATTCCGGAAAAATTTCCATCCGGTGGGCTTTTAAATTTCTCTCCCGATATTTTAATCAAAGCTGCACAGGCCGAAAGGCTTGTGGGCAAACTTGATGGAATAACACATAACCTGCCGGATGCGGACTTTTTTTTAAGTATGTATGTAGTAAAAGATGCCACTTACTCTGCACAGATCGAAGGTACAAGGGCAACTATAATTGATGCGCTGGAAATGGATGCCGGCGTTAATATAAAAGACACAGATGCACAGGATATTCTTCATTATATAAAGGCACTAAACTATGGCATCGCCAGGTTGAAAGATTTCCCTTTTTCATTAAGGTTCATCAGGGAAATTCATAAAGAACTGATGACAGGTGCCCGGTCTTCCCAGTTTGCTGACCCCGGAGAATTCCGCCGTTCGCAAAACTGGATTGGCGGAACAAAACCGGATAATGCTGCTTTTGTACCACCACCGGTACCCGAAATGAATGCAGCACTTAACGACCTGGAGGCTTTTATTCAAAACGATACCATCATGCCCATACTTCATGCAGGATTGCTGCATGCACAGTTTGAAACACTGCATCCGTTCCTGGATGGTAATGGACGTACCGGGAGACTGATGATCACACTGTTTTTATACCAGCGGGCCATTCTGGAAAAACCGGTATTATTTCTTTCATCCTGTTTTAAAAAACACCGGCAGTTATATTATAACGGGTTGCAGTCTTATCATCATAATAAGGTAAATGACTGGCTGCATTTTTTCCTGGATTGTATTATTGAAACAGCACATGAAAGTATAGATACTTCAAAAAAAATTACAAAACTGCGGGAAGAAGATATGCATAAGATACAGGCGCTGGGGAAAAGAGAAGCAGGCAGTGGTGTACAATTTTTGCAGCAGCTTTTTAAAACGCCGGTGGTAAATATGAATACGGTTATGAAAGCCACCGGTTTTACAAGAGCCGGGGCCGCTAAATTAATTACCCGTTTTGCAGAGTTGAATATTCTGCAGCTCAAAGATGAATCTGTAAAATACGGAAAGACCTATATATACAGGAACTACATCAGCATTTTTAATACGCAATAGATCAGGCAGTTTATTTATAAACAATGAAGCGGTGTGTTTTAGAACATACCGCTTTATTATTTATAGCAAAATAAGATTGAGCAAAGCTTAAAGGTGAATTAAAGGTAAATGCACTTTAAGTCACATAAGGTAGTATTGCTGTATGGATATTAAAACCAAAATTGGGTTGCTGGAAATATTTTTAATGAACGACCAACCGTTTGCCTGTCCGCATTGTGGCATAAGATGTAATGAGATTAGCAACTTTTACCACACCAATGCAAAACTATTGATTAACCAATGCCCGAATATAGATTGTGATTTTATTTGTAGGGAAGAAGGTGATGAAGAATTTCTAAATACTCTTTAGGCCGCATGAAACTAAATATTCGAAAATTGGGTCATAAAATTCAGGCAATCTTGTTTCATCCTTTGAATCTCCTTCTGGAACGAACACGATAATTCCTTCCCTTGCCCTTGTTAATAAAACTCTATAAGTATTTAATAAAAATTGTTGCTCAGGGATGGCGTTTGTTTGATTCCATTTCGTGCCTGAGAAATTTTTAAACTCCCAATTATCGCCACTTCTTCTCAAATCAGCATCCCAACAAATTCCAACCCAATCTAATTCTAATCCTTGAACTTTATATTCCGTAGCAACCATTTCTAAATAGTAAGAAGATCGAATATCTGTTTCATCATTTAAAAACCACATCGCCTCGTCAATTATCTCTCTTACTTGAATTCCACAAGGCTTAAGCCGCAATCCTCCGGAACTAGCTACTAAGCCAATTCTTTTATTCCCTGATTTTTTTTGCTTAAGCCATTCTCTTGCGGTTTCTATGTTTCGAGTGATTATTAGTGGATATTTTTCGCTTATCAATTTTGATAGTTCTAACGCTTCCTTAGTTTCATTATTAATTACTGAATTGACCCAAACGTTCAAATTATTTGCTTTGAATGAGCGTTGACTTATACTTAGATGCAGGTTTTTATTTTTATAAATTACAATATTTTCAGGAATAGAATCAAACAAAGTTTGGTTGGCTGTAGATGAGTCACCAGAAAGTAATTCTTCAGAAATATGGATTTCCCAATTTTTAAATTTATTCTTAATTGCTTTGCCCCATTCCGCAATGCCTCCTTCACCTGTATTTATTTCTTGTCCTCCGCCAACTAATGCAATTATAACAGACCAGCCATCATGTCGATTCATAAATTCAAATAATAGTTCAGCTTCAGATTTTTCCTCAATCACAAATGGGTTCTTTTCTCTGTTTTGATTTTGTTTTGCTTTATTACTGAATTGAATTGCATTCCAGCAACGCTGCGCTTCATCAAAGACAACTATTCTTTCTGTTGGTGGTGTAGGTTTTCTTATACCATCTTTAATAAATAAATGTAAATTTTGAATTTTGGCTTTTACTTTATCCGTAGAATTTTTTTTGGTAGGTCGCTTTGGGGTTTTTCCAATTTTAAATAATGCATTCACCCTTTCGAAGTGATCTCTACCGAGTGCTTCTCTTAAAACATTAATAAGAGGTACATTGCCTGAGAAATAGGCTGTATTTGTTTCTTCTCCACCAAATTCTTCTTTTTCATGAACCACATTTAAGCCAACTAATGTTTTACCAGCTCCGGGTACTCCTGTAACGAAACAAACAATTTTTTTATTTTCTATTCTTGCCTGATTAATGACTTTAATTAAATATTCGGTAGTTCTTTTTAAATCATTGCCCTCAGCACCGGATTTTGTTATTGTTTCAACTTTTTGACCAGCAAATAATGCTTTTGCTGCTTGAATTATTGTTGGTGTAGGTTGATATTCACTTTGCTCCCATTTATAAGGATTGATAAAAATATTTGAACTTTTATAAAATTCTAAATATGCTTCATAAATATTTTGGGATAAGTTTATAGCATTTACTTTTAAACAGGACTTGATAAAAGAATCAATGCTTGAATTATTTGTTTTTGAAATTGATTTTGCTAAAGGTGCTAAAAGTACTGGAATAATAATTCTATTTTTACTCTCTAAATGAAAATCAAATAAATCGTTGGCATAATCCTCTACCTGTCTTATATCTGCCGACTCATATTTTCTTCGATCATACTTAAATTCGATAACAAATATTAAATCGTCAGCAATAATAACAGCATCTATTCTACTCGAAAGCCTTGGTATTTCATATTCGAATAAAATATGCCAATTCTTAATTTTGGCATCAACTTCAATTAATTCAAGACAAGATTTTTTGAGTATTTGAATACTGCTATCCCAAGAAGTCGTTGTTATTGTCCATTGACTTGCAAAAGTAGTTCCTGCTTTATTGAATTTCCCAATTATTTCATCTTCGTTTATTTTCAAAAAATCTTCAATGGAGGAATGATAGTATGCCTGTTTCATTTTTTGAATTCTTTAGTGTTAAAAAATTCAGTAATTGAAACATCCAATGCTTTAATAAGCCGCTCCAAGATTTCTACAGAAACATTCCTCCGCCCATTTTCAACATCAGTAACATAAGTTCTATCAACTTCAGCTTTATATGCAAGTGCTTCTTGAGAAATTTCAAGCTCTTTACGGAGTTCACGTATTCGTTGCCCTATTTTTAATTTAATATCCATGCCTGGAAGGTCAAACATTGTGGCTTATAATACAACGGACTTTAAGAGTCATTTTGTAGTTTTGTATAAAAAAATGAATATTCTTTTTTACTACAAGTACAGAGATGGTGCTAATTATAAGCAACACAATGAAATTGTATTTTCTAATCCACTAAAAAGAGAAATAAAAGAAATCGAGTTAATTATACTAGAAAAGTTGATTGATGGGCTATGGTTCGTTGCCGATGATTGGAGTATTCCAAATCAATTTTTTAAAGAATACAATTGGGATAATAAAATTGATCATAATTGGCATGAGTTTGATGGAATTAAAGAATCAGATAAAGAAGTGACAGAAAAAAACACTATTGAAGATTTTATCGCTGTAGTAAAAAAGACCACTTTGCCATGGTAAGCAATGCTCAAAAGAATTAATTACGTACAAGAGTGCCCCTCTGCCTTGGTTCGTGTCTCCACGAACCGAAATTAGCAACTCTAATTCCCGGCAACTTCTCCTCACGGACAATGAGTAGTGGTCAGGGACGTTACTGAAAAAGAAATGGTGGTTCGTGATGACACGAACCAAGGCGAGGGGCTGGTATTGTGGCCTTTTGGTAAAGAAGTGGTAAGCAGTTCAAAAGATACAGGTTGCCTCTCCCTGCTTTTTAATATAGTATGGCTGTTAAGCGGCGGGCTTTACACAGCACTGGTGCATGTTGTCTTTGGTTTGCTTTTAACCATTACCATCATTGGTATTCCGTTTGCAAAGCAGCATTTTAAGCTCATTGAAATTTCGATGATGCCTTTTGGAAAAACAATACGATAACAGGTATTGCATAAAAATCTGCGCCGCCCCGGTTCAGCCCACTTATTTAAAGAGATGACATCTTTTGAAAAGATGTCATCTCTATGCAAGGAAAAAAGATCTTCCGAACACTTTTGGTGATGCCACAATCCTCATTGGCGCAAGTGTTCCCTAAGATAATGCTTGTTTTTTAGTGAAATGATTAAGGGATCACTTGTGATTTTTAAACAAGCCCGGATTGTATCCGGAACCTGCCTTTCGGCAGGCAGGTTTAAAATACAAATGTTGAAAATTAAGCAGTAAATGTTTGGTTATTAATAAAATGCCTGGTTACGTTTTTGTTTTCGTTTTATAACTCCCCGATACAATCGGGGCAGAACTGAAGA
>JANOFR010000056.1:0-19736 GCA_031413755.1 Chitinophagaceae bacterium | reverse complement strand
GCCTGCCTTGGTGAGGCACGTGCCACTTCAAATCCAAACCTGGAAAAGTCATATTTAGCACCGGCTACAGCCATATATTCAATACCACAGCAACTGGTAGCAAAGGTGAGCGGCCATAAAGAATTGGCTCGTGCCCAGTTGATCACATCATCCAGTTTACTTAATACAATACCACCTCCGGGGTTTTCGTGTATTTGCCCCGGAAAAACGGCCTCCCCTAAATCCCCTCCCGTGGAGGGGACTTGTAAAGACCCTGAATTATTTGAAGTATTACTCATTATATTAAGAGTTAACTTTTATTCTTTTAAAATATTTTTCAATCGCTCTCATCTTCTCCGTTTCCCTCCCCTCGGGGGAGGTTAGGTGGGGCCGCCTTACATCCACTTCAATGCCCCTTTTTTATGCGCATATAAAAAACCCATAAATAAAATAAAAAAGAAAATAACTACTTCCACAAATGCCAGCCATCCAACATTTTTTGCTACAACGGCCCAGGGAAAAAGAAAGATGAGTTCTACATCAAAAATTAAAAATATCAATGCAAATAAATAGTAACCTACATTTAATTGTATCCAGGTTTTACCTGTAGTTGGAATTCCACATTCGTATGGTTCGCCTTTTTGGGGATTTTTGGTGTATTTTGTAACAAGCTTTGCGATCATTACTGCAATTGAAGAAAATGCCAGTGCTGCAATAATTAAAACAATCATGGAAGATGCACCCATAGAAAAGTAATTATAGAATGTTTTTTAATGCTACAAGTTAAGGAAGAAATATCTATTATAAATCAATTTATAGGTAAGCATTTATCATTGCAGGGGATGATTAAAATCATTTTTTATTTGATTTCAATCAGACGATGATCTATCCATATATCTCCACGTGAATATCTTTTTTATCATACCCCATATCCATGATCCTTTTTTTTGCTTCATCAATCATACCCCGCCACCCGCATAACAGAAAGCTGGCAGGCCTTTTATCCTTACAAAGTTCTTCATATACAGGATGTACATAGCCTGTAATTCCATCCCATGTTTCTCTTGACAGCGTTGGTATATATGTAAAGGCTGTTACGGTCTCCTCTAAAGCCTTCATATCATCAAAATACAACAGGGTATCTTTTGTGCGGCAGCCAAAAATCAGGGTTATATTTTTATGAGGAATGTTTTTATTTTTTATATGATGCACCATACTCCGGAATGGAGCAATACCAGTACCGGTACAAATTAAAAAGAGGTCTTTATCTAATGGTTCTTTTAAAGTAAAAACCCCCTGGGCGCCACGAAAAGTCAATGCTGAACCGACAGTCACTTTTTCAAAAAGATAGTTTGTCCCCGTTCCTTGCAGGTCCAGTACAATTATTAACTCAAAAACATTGGAACCATCGGGCCAGGAGGCAATTGAATAACTGCGCCACCGCTTATTGGGTTTTTCGTGAATGGGTAAATCCAGGGTTACAAACTGCCCGGGTAAAAAATCAAAAGAGGTTAATTCAGGTACTTCAATCCAAAATCTTTTTGTATCGCCCGTTTCATTTTCAATCCGTATAACTTTTCCGGTTCGCCAGGGTTGTAAAGCCATTGATAATGTTTGTGGGAAGTTACAAAGAAATAAAATAAAAAGCTTCCGTAAAAAAGAATTACGGAAGCCTCCATTAAATCAGATCAGTTTTACCGGATCACGATCTTTTCTGTATGAACAGCATTATCTGTAAATATTTTAAGCTGATATATACCTTCAGATATACCTGATAAATTCAGGCTGTTATTTCTTCCCTGTAAAATAAATGTCTTTATTGTTTTTCCGGTTAAATCGTATAATACTGCCCTGTTAGCATTTCCGGATGAAGCCACAAATATTTTTTTATACAGAACGGGGTTGGGAAATATAGTTATATCATCGCCCTGATTATTAAAATTAATTTTTCGTATGGGCGAATAAAGGAATGTTGCATCCTTATTAAACATTTTTAAACGATAATAATTTAATCCCGCCACAGGCTGCATGTCGGTTAAGCTGTAGCCGTTTGAACTGCTGTTGTTAAATGCATTTATGGTTCCAATATTTAAATACGCAATACCATCGGCACTTCTCTCCACAATATATTTATCGGTACCCAGCTCATTCTCCGTTAACCATTTCAATAAAACTTTACCTGATTGTTTGATTGCTTCAAAGCTAACCAGGTTAACAGGTAATGGTACGGTTCCGCTAATACCGCCATTGTTTAACCAGAACTCACTGAACGTATTTACAGGAAATTCAGCATAGTAGCCGTTATCATAAGGTATTATTTCTGTATTGGCAGGCAAAATAAATTGGTAAACACCCCCTGTATTATCCGCCAGTGTTCCGTTTTCCACCAAAGCTGTTCCGCTATATTTTGTTACCCCCAACTCATATGGATCTTTGGGTTTGCTGCATACCCCGCAGCCTGTTGCTGCCAGTAAACTTTTAGCTTCTGCATCTGTAAAATAAAACCGTACTGAAACATCGGCACCCGGTTGTGTAGCCGGACGGATAACAATATTCCTGTTTACATAATATTGATGACTGCTTATTCTTACTGTTCCGGTAAACGGATATACATCTAATGCAGTACTGCCCATATTATTACCATTAGGATTAATGGAAGCCACTCTTTTTCCACCCGAAGTAAAATGAATCCAGTTACTGCCACTAACAGGTTGGGTAATCCCTGTTACCGGTGTACCGGTATAAATAAGTGCTTTATCAAACACATGAATGTCATCAATACCTATTCCCTCTAAGTTATATCCAAGATCACTTGACATTACAAAACGGAAACGTACATTACCGGATGTGGTTGGTATGTCTGTACTGGCAACATGCCATTTTGTAAATGAAGGCCTCCATTTTTTTAACCCTGTAGGATCATTATACCAGTTTGTACCTGCACCGGTTGTCCCCAAACGATTCCAGGTTACGCCGCCATTATCCGAATATTCAATCCAGGTATAATCCGTTGGCGTTCCATCTTCAATTTCAAAAATATGACTGAAAGATAAAACAGGTTGTGTTAGCCCACTCAGGTTAAAACACGGTGAATATAAATAGGATAACTCACTGTTTTTATAATTACCGGTTAATGATGTTACCCATGCTTTTGTACCATTGGCTGCTTTATTGATAATTGTTTTTGCGGGGGTACCATATTCCCAGCTGTTGTTTAATCCTTTGCTGTACCAGCTTCCGTCACTACTTTCAAAACCTTCTAAATAAGGATATGTACTGATAACCGGACTTGTATGAAAAATAAAATTTAAAATACTGTCATTTATGTTATAGGTATCCGTTGGCTCGTTCAACCAGAAATCAAAACTATAGTCAGTATTTACCGTAAGTATTTCAGGCGCAGTAAATGTATGTGCAAAAATTCCGGGCGGCAGGGAAGCAATGGTTTCCATAACTGTTGCCCCTGCATTTACTTTGTAATAAACAGGCACATTCGTAAAGGTTGTACCGCTGTAATTTTTTATTTCTATTGAAACCGGCTGGCTGCCGGATGTTCCGCATCCGGTTATTGACGGAGAAATAATTCTTGTAATACCAATATCATTTGTTACTTCTTTAATGGTTACATCATCAAACGTATAACCATCATCCTGATCCAGATACGGAACAGGAATATTGGCCGATGTGTTTCCCTGCTCACTGAACTTGATTTGAAAACTGGTACTGATGGGTTGTACCGGCAAAACAGTATCCAGCACATCATTCACATTTATTATTGCATGTTTCCACTGTCCCAGTGCAGCCTGGTTAGCTGCCAGGTCATAAGCAAAAATCCATGGCTTTGTATCGCTGCCACGAATCCATACTTTATTGTTGGGATTATTTTCCTGTCCGTGATTCCTGTAATAAAAATCAATACGCAATTGATTACCGCTGATATAATTGTTCAGGTTATAGGTCATCAGCAAACTATCGGTAGTTAAAGCAGCATTATAAATAAACTGGTCTAATGTTATTGCCCTGTTTCCGTTTAATGCAAACCCGGTATTAACAAAAGTTCTGCTGCGGCCCCTTACTGTGTTTGTTTTAAAATCTACCCGGTCATCACCGTCCAATCCTATCGTGTTTACAAAATAATCTTTTGCTGCAGCAGATTCAAAACCATCGGTAAGCGGTAATGTAACTAATGCATTGGCCAAGTTTTTTATGGTAACAGAAACAGTATCATCCAAAACCTGTGTATCACCGGTTCGCTTTACCCAGGCCTTAATAATATAAATGCCGGTTGCAGAAAAATCAGCAGGGGTTATAAAGAGATATTGATATGAACCCAGGGCTGCAATTACTGTTGAATTCGTTTCCATCACCGGAGCATTTGCATTTATTTGATAATACAGGTCATAACTTCCGGATGATGCAATATTATCGAGATTTTTTATGGTGAACCTGATCTGTTCGGTTGCAGTTAAAACTGATGAAGTGAATTGCCTTTTCGTTACAGGCGAATCGACAGATACCGCCTTAAAATTGTTAGTAAAATCCGGCAATGTACAAACACCAGTTGAAGGTAATGCTGATTTCGAAACAGATCTTCTTCCGTTTTCAGTTCCATTTTTTGCACTAACACCAAACCAATAAGTTTTTGTATTATTTAATCCGGGTACTAAATAAGTCAAAGCAGTTGTATTGCCAATGATGGCCATTGTATCGGCTTTCAGTTGCCAGATATCATAAGAGGTTGCCCCTGTAATAGCAGCCCAGTTCAGTTGTGCATAACCTTCGCAGGGGATAGTTGCTGTAACCAGGGGCTGGCCTATCACCCTGAAATCATAATCACTTTGATCAGTAAAGGCAGATGCATTTCTACTGACCCTGATGAGATAATTATTGCTGACTGTTGCCGGAACTATCCAGTTATATGACCTGGAAGCAGCAGGTACATTATTATCGATTGTATTCCATACGGTACCGTCAAAATATTCAATAGTAAAAGTATTGGCTTCATCTCCATAAGCTGCCCAGCGTATAACTTCTGTTTCACCCGGCACCAACCTTTCTCCACCAAATGGGAATTCGACGGTTACGCCATTCATATCCATTTGATAAGTGAGAACATATTCCTGCGGACCAAATGGAACGCTGAATGCACTCACATTTAATTCATAACTGCCTGAGGCAGGATTATCAATTACAACCTGTTCAATATTATTTATATGATCTGCCCCCTGTGCAGCATTAACATTTACATTCGCTGCTGATGCATCTAATATTAATGGAAGATGTGTTACGGGCCCCGGTGCAGTTACAGTCAGATCAAGGTCGTTTATTAAAGTACTGGCGGCATTGGGAGCAGCCGCTGTATCGGCCCAATACAGCATTACTTTTAAACGCCTCACCCCGGCAGGTACAACAATAGTATTTAATGATGGCGCTGTATTGCTTATTAAATGTTGATTGTTTTCAATTACTTCGGCGGCTCTTCTTGCATTTAAATTTCCAAAACCAAAGGTGAAATCAGGACCGGGATTGCCCAGGTCTTCAGCGGTATTACATAATATCGCTTTTATAAGAGCAGCTTTGGGAACAGCACCTGAATTTGATTTTCTGTATTGCTCATTTAAAATGGTTACAGCGCCGGCAACCACAGGCCCCGACATGCTGGTGCCACTGTTATTTCCATAGGTATTATTATGCCGGGTTGAAAATACATTAAATCCATTTGCAACAATTTCAGGTTTTATTCTTCCATCTTTTACCGGGCCACGGCTGCTGAAATTGGTAATGGTATAATTTGCCTGATCAATGGCTCCGACTGTTAAAACATTTTTTGCACATTGATAACCTGTCTTGATTGTAGCGAAAGAAATGGGATATGGGGAACAGGTAAAAGTTCCATCATTGCCCGCAGAAAAAACATGCAAAACATTTTGATAGTCCCGCATTTGATTATCTGTATAATTACTCAGTACATCATAAACCCCTGAACCGGCACAACTATCATCTGCTGTTGTATAGGAATTATTGGTAGCGATCATATTGTAGTCGGCTACATAGGTTGCTGTATTGGTAATGATATCACTGAACCACTGGCTAACAATAGTTGCCCTTGGTGCCATACCGTTATTTTTTGGATCTAAAATTCCACCGCCCGCAACCGTTCCCGAAACATGAATGCCATGAAAACTGATCGGAAAAGGCACACGGCTGATAACCCTACCTGTAAAATCTGTATGTGCTGTGGATATTTCAGAGTTATCACCTACCCCAACAGTTATACCGTTCCCGTTTAAATTTCTGCCGGATGGAGAAAGTAAACTGCTAACACCATGTAACCCGGTACTTTTATAATTTAATGGCTTATCAATTAATGACTGTAGATTTATAAAACTTACAAATGGTAAAGCTGCAATAGCGTCGATGCTATTTTTAGCTGGCTGAATAAAAACCACATTGGTTGCCGTAAATTTTGTAGTAACAATTACGGCTCCGAGTTTTTGCAATTCTTCGATCACTTCAGATCTGCTTATTGATGGATAATAACTGACTGCAAAAATTTTCTGTGCATCTTTATTATTATCCCGGTATGAAAGCAGTGCCGGGTCAATTTTATAAAAGGAAGGAATATTATTTACTGACCGGATAGAAAATCTACCCGCCTGTGAAAAATCAAATTCTTTTTTTACCACCGCAAAATAGGCATTGCCCGGAATATAGGATTCCAGTTCCATCCCTGCATTTTTTAATGCCCCTTTTATTTCGGGTGAAGGCAATACCGAAAATTGAACAAGTACAAAATAGTTGTTGTTATGCAGGGAGGACTGTAAATCCTCTTTTTGAAAAAGCCGGTTTTGAATATTATTTCCGGTTATAAAATTACCGGCAGTAAATTTTACTGGCTGGCCGGTAAATTGTGCATGTAACGTTGCATAACCAAATAACTGAAGCGTAATAAAGATGACTGAATAGAATTTTTTCATTTGATTAAACTGCCATTGGATTTTTTACTAAATGTATTGTTTTCAAAAATATAGTTAAAAACATAGATAAGACAACACTGATAACGTTTTTGTTGCCTTTTCTATTGCCATTTTACAGAGATTATGTGTTGATTTCTTATTCAGCTTATCTTTGCCGCCCTGATGAACCTGGAAATGTTGTTGAAAGAGTACGTAAATGACAGCCGCTGTTTTAAAATAGTGGACAGCATCACTGCATCCCAACCCCAACAAATTCAGCTTACAGGATTGCAGGGAAGTGCAGTATCATTCATCGTTTCGGCTGTTTTTAACCATACATCAGCAGCCCGGTTAAATCACCTCATTATATTACGGGATGCGGAGGAAGCAGCCTATTTTCATAATACCCTGGAAAATATTTCCCGTGCACTGAACCTGTTTTATTTTCCCGCTTCTTTTAAAAATAAAAAAAACTACAGGCTGCTTAATCCAAGCCATGTTATGTTAAGAACGGAATGCCTTACCCGTTTCACTGATCCTTTTGGTGATGGTCGGGTGGGTGCCATCATCACTTACCCTGAAGCTTTGTTTGAAAAAGTGGTGTTGCCTGAAACACTTTCTGCCAACATCATTTCAATAAAACAGGGTGATACGATCGATACCTACAGCATTTATGAAAAGTTCATTGGCTATGGATTTAAACGCACAGATTTTGTATACGAACCCGGCCAGTTTGCTGTGCGTGGCGGTATCCTGGATATTTATTCATTCGGAAATGAAAAACCATACCGGGTAGAATTGTTTGGTAACGAAGTGGATAGTATACGCATCTTTGATCCGGAGACACAATTGAGTGAAAGAAAATTATTACAGGTAAATATCATTCCTAACCTTGCCAGCCTGCAGGCAGGTGTTGAATCACTTCCGAAAACTTTCGGGATTGACAGTGCTGAAAAAGTTTCTCTATTGGAATTCTTACCGGAGAATACAGTAGTATGGTCTGAAGACTGGTCATTTATTAAAGAAAAAATTGAACAGCAGGAAGAAGACCTGGGCCAGTATTTAGAAATACTGAAACAATTTCCTATAAGCAGTTCTTCATCAGATGAAGAGGAAAGCTATCATTCAAAATCAGAGGTAAGTGAAAATGATTTTGTAAGAGCAGAAATAATTGAAGAACAAATTAAAGCAAGACATATTATTGAGTTTGGAAATAAGGCTTACTTCGCAAACGAGAAACGGGAAACAAGAAACGAGAAACAAGAAACGGTTTCTTTCAACACTAAAGAACAACCTGCCTTCAACCGGAACTTCAATCTCTTAATAAAAAATTTAAAAGAATTCGAAGATCAGAATTACAATATTTACCTGTTTGCCGAAAACCCCAAACAGTTAGAAAGGCTGCATGTGATCTTTACGGATCTTGCCACAGGCCCCGGTGGGAAAGCAGCAATCAATGTTATCCCTGTTCCCACTTCCATTCATGAAGGTTTTATTGATGTTGATCTTAAAACGGTTTGTTATACCGATCACCAGATATTTCAGCGCTACCATAAATACAAGGTAAAACAGGCCTTTAGTAAAAACAAAGCCCTCACTCTAAAAATGCTGAGGGAATTACAACCCGGCGATTATGTAACGCATATTGATCATGGCGTTGGGGTGTACAGCGGTTTGCAAAAGATCGAGGCCAATGGCAAAATGCAGGAAGCGGTACGCATTCAATATAAAGATGGCGACCTCTTGTATGTAAATATTTCATCGCTGCATAAAATAGGAAAATACAGTGGTAAAGAAGGTACTGTACCTAAGATGAATAAACTGGGCAGTGATGTCTGGAACAAACTGAAAGACAAAACCAAAAAGCAGGTAAAAGACATTGCAACGGATCTGATAAAATTGTATGCACAGCGGAAAAGCCAGGTTGGTTTTGCCCATGCACCGGATAATTACATGCAAACCGAACTGGAAGCCAGTTTTATTTATGAAGATACACCCGACCAGGGCAAAGCAACTGAAGATGTAAAACGGGATATGGAGAAACCATCGCCAATGGACAGGTTGGTCTGCGGTGATGTGGGTTTTGGTAAAACAGAGATTGCCATACGGGCTGCATTTAAAAGCTGTTGCGATGGAAAACAAGCGGCGATTTTAGTGCCCACCACTATTCTTGCCTATCAACATTATAAAACATTTGGCGACCGTTTAAAGGATTTTCCGGTAACCGTTGATTATATAAACCGCTTTAAATCGGCCAAAGAAAAAAAAGAAACCTTACAAAAAGTTGCTGAAGGAAAAATTGACATCATCATTGGTACACATGCATTACTCAGCAAAGAGGTAAAATTTAAAGACCTGGGGATCATGATCATTGATGAGGAACAAAAATTTGGTGTGGCTGCAAAGGAAAAATTAAAACAAATCAGAACAACTGTTGATTCTTTAACGCTTACCGCAACACCAATACCAAGAACATTACAGTTTAGTTTGATGGGTGCAAGAGATCTAAGCATCATTAATACAGCGCCCCCAAACCGGCAACCTATACAAACAGAAGTAATGGTTTTTAATGAAGATGCCATCCGTGATATCATTTATTATGAAACAGAGAGAGGCGGACAGGTTTTTTTTATTCATAACCGGGTAAATGGCCTTGCAGAGATGAAAGGATTACTACAGGGCCTTTGCCCGGATATAAGTATTGCCTATGCACATGGCCAGATGGATGGAGACCAGTTAGAAGATACGATCCTCGATTTTATGGATAAAAAATATGATGTGCTGGTTTGTACCAATATTGTGGAGAGCGGAGTGGATATTCCGAATGTAAATACCATCATTGTAAATAATGCCCATCAATTTGGTTTAAGTGATCTGCACCAACTAAGGGGAAGGGTTGGCCGCAGTAATAAAAAAGCATTCTGTTATTTGTTTGCGCCACCAATGAGTACTTTGCCTGTTGACAGCCGCAAAAGATTAACTACGCTTGAACAATACAGCGATTTAGGCAGCGGCTTTCAGATCGCTATGAGAGACCTGGACATACGTGGTGCCGGTAATATGCTGGGTGGCGAGCAAAGCGGATTTATTGCGGAGATCGGTTTTGAAATGTACCAGAAAATTTTAGATGAAGCCATTCGGGAATTAAAACGAACTCAGTTCAGGGAACTATACGCAGCTGAAATTGCACAGCAGGATGATTTTGTAACAGACTGCAGCATTGATACCGATCTGGAGATACTGATCCCGGACAGTTATGTAGAAAGCATAACAGAAAGATTATCGTTGTATAGCAGGTTAGATAATTGTGAGACAGAAAAAGACCTCTCCGATTTTCATAAAGAAATGACAGACCGTTTTGGGCCAATACCGGATCAGGTAGAAGATCTGTTTACCACTGTTCGTTGCCGGAAAATTGCAGTGGAACTGGGTTTTGAAAAAATATTCTTAAAGAATAACACACTCAAATGTTTCTTTGTCAGCAACCCTGACTCTCCTTATTTTCAAAGTGACCTGTTTAATGGTATACTCCTGTTTTTACAAACCCGCACCAATAAAGGTAAATTAAAACAGGTTGGTAAAAATGGAATACTGGTTGTGGAAGATATTAAAACAATGAATGATCTTTTATCATTTATAGACAAAATGAAAAAGGCCATTCCCCTATAGGAGAACAGCCTTAAAAATTTGCGTTTGAGATCTACCAGGCTTTCTTAGCAACACCGTTCTTAACGGCTTCCAAAGCAGTTGCTTCACTCAGCATAGTGGTCATCTTGTTGCCTTTGCCGTCGTTTCCCTGTGCCATATATCCGCCACGGGAAGTTTTAGTTATTACTGCATCCTGCATCGGAACGTTTTTTTCCTTTGTTTTCATGCAATAGGCTGTTAACATTTTAGACATTTTAATAAATTTATGGTTAGTAAATATGGGTGTAAGAAATCGACTTCAGGCGAATTCATACGTAAGAACTGGTTACAAGCTACTGAAAATATTGGTTTTGGCAAAAACACACAGGTTGGTTTAGCTTGAAATCAACTTAAAATGTACAGGTTATCCCCATCCTAAAAAATTAATATTTATACCTGCAACAGGCTGTTTTTTAATAGCAATCGCCATTGATTAAACTATATAACTACTTAAAATGCTTAACAGGCAATACTTTAGCACAAAATTTGAAAAATCAGTCAACTTCCTGAAGCAACCCTGCCAGTAGAAAAAAAAGAGGCTGAAAGCCCCTTGAAATTGTGGTAAAATATATTATCAGAATCTTTATTAAAAGTTGTTTTTAGCTTGAAAAAGGACCTGTTTACACATCAATCTTAGCATATTTAGCATGTGTTTCTATAAATTCCCTGCGTGGCGGAACCTCATCTCCCATCAACATACTGAATACACGGTCAGCTTCAGCAGAGCTTTCAATAGTAACCTGTTTTAATGTACGTGTTGCCGGGTTCATTGTAGTTTCCCAAAGCTGTTCAGCGTTCATTTCTCCCAAACCTTTGTAACGTTGCGTATTTACACTTTCATCTTTTCCCTGTCCGTAAAGTTTAATCAAAGCTTTACGTTCTTCATCGTTCCATGCATAAGACTGATCTTTTCCTTTTTTAACAAGATACAAGGGTGGCTGGGCAATAAATACATATCCCTGCTGAACAAGTTCTTTCATATACCGGAAGATAAAGGTTAAAATTAAAGTAGCGATATGGCTACCATCCACATCAGCATCGGTCATAATGATGAGTTTATGATAACGGAGTTTAGATAAGTCCAATGCTTTGGGATCTTCCGGTGTTCCAATCTTAACACCTAATGCAGTAAACATATTACGTATCTCCTCATTGTCATAGATCTTATGTTCCATCGCCTTTTCTACATTCAATATCTTACCACGTAATGGAAGTATAGCCTGGTAACTTCTGTCTCTGCCCTGCTTGGCAGTACCACCTGCCGAATCTCCCTCCACCAGGTATAGCTCACAACGGTGTGGATCTTTTTCACTACAATCAGCCAATTTACCGGGCAAACCGCCGCCAGTTAGTACGCTCTTACGCTGTACCATTTCCCTGGCTTTTTTAGCAGCTGCCCTGGCTTGTGCCGCTAATATTACTTTTTGGATGATGGTTTTAGCATCTTTCGGATTCTCTTCTAAAAAAGCTGCTAACACCCTGCTTAAAGTACTATCCACAACCCCCATCACTTCGTTATTACCTAACTTGGTTTTGGTTTGTCCTTCAAATTGAGGTTCTGGTACTTTTACAGATATGATGGCACTTAATCCCTCACGAAAATCATCGCCTTCAATTTCAACCTTGGCTTTTTCAAACATGCCTTCTTTTTCGCCATAGCTTTTAAAAACCCTGGTGATCGATCTTCGGAATCCGGCAACATGAGTTCCACCTTCAATAGTATTAATATTATTTACATAACTGAAAAGGTGTTCCTGGTAACCTGTATTATAGATCATGGCTACTTCTACCATTACATTACTGATAGTATCAAGTCCATCACAATAAATTACAGTTGGTAATAAAGGATTGCGATTGGCATTTTTATCAAGCATTTCTACAAACTCAACAATTCCTCCTTCACTGTAGAAAGTCTTGGAATAAGTAGATCCGTCTTCTTCCTTCTCTCTTAAATCATGCATATGAATAGTTATCTTCCTGTTTAAAAAAGACAACTCTCTTAAACGGGCTTCTAATATCTCCCGGTTATAAACGCTGGTTATAAAAATGGATAGATCGGGCCAAAACTGAACAGTAGTACCATGTTTATCAGATTTACCGGTTTCCCTGACAGGATATTTTGGAATTCCGGTAGCATATTCCTGCTCAAAAGATTTGCCATCCCGATTTACAATAACATGTAATTTGCTGCTTAGCGCATTAACACAACTTACACCTACACCATGTAAACCTCCCGAAACTTTGTAAGAATCTTTGTCAAATTTGCCACCGGCGTGTAAAACAGTCATTACCACTTCCAGGGCACTTCGGTTTTCCTTGGTATGCATACCGGTAGGTATACCACGTCCATCATCTTCTACAGTTATGGAATTATCTTCATTAATGGTTACCGTAATATTTTTGCAATGTCCGGCAAGGGCCTCATCAATGGAGTTATCCACCACTTCATAAACAAGGTGATGCAAACCCTTTACACCAATATCGCCAATATACATGGCCGGCCTTTTACGAACCGCTTCTAAACCTTCTAAAACCTGTATGCTGTCTGCGCCATAACCTGTGCTGGCGACGGTTGGTACTACTGCTGTTTCTGTACTCATATTGTCGTTCTAAATCACTTTTGATAAGTAAAATTCATATTCGGACAAATGTACGAAAAAACAGGCGTTTCAGTCAATTATCAGGCGTTTATTTTATGGTAATAATTTAGGGAGACAGAAGTAAAAAATAAGTAGTCAAAATTAAAAATAAGCAGCTTGCAATCTTTAACATTAAACCCTTTAACCTTAAGCCATATTTTCTTACCTTTGCATTGAAATTTTTCAATGAATCAACAAACTGACATATTAAGTATTGCACACAGGCAGCCCCTTTTACAGGAGGATCTGGATGTATTGTTACATGTTGACCGTTCTGTACCCGGCTCTGTACATTATTCTATTAACCGCTACCGAAAACAGCCGCAATGGAGTATTGATGATACCGGCATTTTAATTTACCACGTTGAAAAAAATAACCCAGCCGCCAATTACCTGGAGCTTAAATTTTGTGTAAGCGGTAATGTGTATTGCAGGCAAAAACAAACTGAATGTGATTATTGTAAATTCAATACCAGCAAAAGCTGTATCGAAAAAGTGGATAGTGTGGATGTGGTCAGTTTCAGTTTTAAACCAAATTACCTGACGCAATTTACCAATAACAGCACAGAAAGCGGATTAACGGAAAATGTACTTTCATTTAAACACAAAACCTCTTTCTCCAAACAATTGCCTTTGTGCGGTAAGACGAGAACTGCTATTGAAGCGCTCCTGAATCATACGTATACAGATACCAGGGAAAATATTTTCATTAATGCCCAAACCCAGATATTGTTATTATACAGTATGGATTGTATGTTGGGTGACGATAAGGAAACAGAATTTACCTGTAAGTTTCTACAAAATGCCGACGACAGGGAAAAAATTATTAAAGCCAGGGAAGTTTTATTGCAACATATTGGCGAACCCATTACCATCAAAGCACTCAGCCGAAAGGTTGCCATAAACGAATGTTATTTAAAGAAAGGCTTTAAAGAAATCTTCGGTACTACCATTTTTGATTTTTATCAAAGTCAAAGGATGGAACATGCAAAATATTTATTGTACGAAAAAGGCCTGAGCGTAACTGAAGTTTCGCTGCTTTTAGGTTATTCATCCATATCTCATTTTTCCACTGCGTTTAAAAAACACACTGGTATCAAGCCTTGTGAGTTGTTACTGCGTTAGATTTCCCCTTAACGTAAATGCTTTTCCCGATATAGCAGCTTATTGTTTTTTTATGATTGCATTTTTGCAATCTAAAAAAAGATAATGGTTAGAAGAATCAAGATTTCAATTCTTATACTGGGTTTAGGATTAACTATACATGCACAGGACAAAAACAATATTCAAAAAGATACAACCGAAGCAAATCATAAGTATTTAACTGATGTAACTGTGGTTGGCCGCTTTAGCAAAGGCGATATTCAGCAATTGCCCGAAATAGTGGGTACTTCTATTTATGCGGGTAAAAAAAGTGCTTTAATTGTTTTGGATAATGTAAAAGGCAATGTGGTAACCAATAATATGCGACAGGTTGTTGCAAAAGTGCCCGGTATACATATCTGGGAAAGTGATGGCAGTGGTATACAGATTGGTATGGCGGCAAGAGGCCTGAGCCCCAACCGAAGCTGGGAATTTAACGTTCGGCAAAATGGTTATGATATTTCTGCAGACCCCTTTGGATACCCGGAAGCATACTATAATCCACAATTACAGGCGGTACAACGTATTGAAATTGTAAGGGGCCATGGTTCATTGCAATATGGCCCGCAGTTTGGCGGACTGGTAAACTATATTTTACGCAACGGCAGTGAGATCAACCTGCCTACCGGTGAGGCAGGTAAGAAATTTGAATTTGAAACACAACAAACAATAGGCAGTAATGGCCTGTTCAACAGTTATAATGCCATTGGCGGTAAAACAGAAAAACTGCATTATTACGGATTCTTTGATCACCGTGATGCAGATGGTTACCGGAAGAACAGCAGCTATTATACAAATTCCGGATTCGGAACTTTAACTTACCGGATCAATAAAAAATTTACTTTAACATCTGAATTGATGGTATCACATATCCGGAGCCGGCAACCGGGCGGATTAACAGACACACAACTTAACCAGGATATTAAACAAAGTTACCGCAGCCGGAACTGGTTTGATATTACCTGGACAACTGCGGCTATCATTGCCAACTACCAGTTTAATGAACATTTCAGGCTGAATTTTAAATTATTTGGCATTGCCGGTGACAGAAACAGTGTGGGATATTTTCCAATGGGTGGAATTATAATTGCAGATAGCATCAATATATCAACCAATCAATACAACCCTAGAAATATAAATGCTGATAAATACCGAAATGCCGGTATGGAAGCCCGTTTTATAACTGACTATAATTTATTTAATGTAAAACAAACTTTGTCGGCTGGCCTTCGCCTGTATAAAGGCACTACCTATCGTTACGCATCTGATGGCAAAGGCACTACCGGTAATGATTACGACATGGCTTTATCAGATGGTATCTGGAACAGGGATATTAATTTTAAAACAACTAATGTGGCTGCTTTTGCTGAAAATATTTTTCGGGTTTCAAAAAAATTCCTCGTTATACCGGGTATACGTTACGAGTACATTACCGGTAAAGCAAGTGGAAGAAATGGATATAACAGCAATGGCACACCGGTTAATCTGCAGGATCAAAAAAAATCAAGGGGATTTATACTTGCAGGAATTGGAGCTGAATTTCACGTAAATAATACAACAGAATTATATGCAAACATCACCCAGGCATACAGGCCAGTACAGTTTGCTGATCTTACAGCACCACCAACAACCGATGTTATTGACCAGGACCTGAAAGATGCAAAAGGGTATAATGCAGACCTGGGTTACCGTGGTAAAATAAAAAATTATTTGTTTTTTGATGCCGGCATTTATTACCTGCAATACAATAACCGTATCGGAACCATTGTACAGCAAAGAACTGATGGCAGCTTTTATAATTACCGCACCAATGTAGGTAACAGCAGCAGTAAAGGATTTGAAGGGTTGATTGAATTCAGCCCGGTTAAAGCTTTCAGCCATAAAATAAATAAGGCAGATATTAGTGCTTTTATCAGCTACAGTTATACTCTTGCACAATATGGCAACCTGAAAGTGATTACCAAAAACAACAGTAACCAACTGGTTGAAACCAATCTTAAAAATAAAAAGGTTGAAAATGCTCCCGAAAATATTGTAAGAACGGGTATGACTGTTTCTTATAAAAGCCTGTCTTTAACTGGCCAGTTAAGCTATGTAGATGAATCGTATTCCGATGCAAACAATACCATTGCGTCAACACCCAATGCTCAAAACGGGTTGATCCCATCTTATTCAGTTATTGATTTAACTGCCGTTTATAAATACTCAGCTAAACTGAATATAAAAGCGGGCATTAATAATTTGGGTAACGAAAAATACTTCACCCGACGTGCAGGCGGTTACCCCGGGCCAGGTGCATTACCGGCAGATGGAAGAACATTTTTTATTTCTGTTGGAGCAAAGTTTTAATAAAATATATTTTGTAAAACAATTTATCATGAAGCTGTTGAATTACATCAACAGCTTTATGATTCAAATCAGTTTTTCTGTCATGATCAAGTAAAACATTATGACATTCAACAGTTATTTAACATCATGACAATTTCATGATAATTGTTATGAAGTACTGATTAACCTTTGCGTTAATAATGACTGAAACTAAAATAAATATTGTTTTTTTCGCCCTGCTAATTTCATTTTTAGGAACAGGAAATAAATCTTTTGCACAAAATTCTGTTCCGGATACCGGGTTTAATAAACTACAAACGATTGAAGAAGTTACTGTAACAACAACCCGCACCCAAAAAAGTATAGGTGATATTCCGGTTCCCATACAAGTTATCAGTAAAAAATTCATACAACAAACCGGGTCTCAAAAACTGGTTGATATTTTACAGCAACAAACCGGTTTGGTATTGGCCGATAACCCATTGGGTCAATCTTTACAGGGCTATCCCAATCCCTTTGGCAGCGGCATACAATTGCAGGGCCTTGATCCGGCTTATACTTTAATATTAATGGATGGGGAGCCGCTCACAGGAAGAAATGCAGGAATATTAAATTTAGGCCGTATTGCAGTAGGCAATATTCAGCAAATAGAAATAATTAAAGGACCGGCCACCAGCTTATATGGATCGGATGCATTGGCCGGGGTGATTAATATTATTACAGAAAAACCAAAAAGCAATACAACTGCTCTTCAAATAAGCCGGGCAAGCAATAATACCAGGGGCTTTACAGCCAATCAAACCATTAAAAAAAATAAAATGGCTGTACAGCTTTTTGCAAACAGGTACAGCAGCAGTGGTTATGATCTGGATAAATCAATCTATGGTAAAACCATTGATCCCTTCCACAACTATTCATTTGCTGCAAAAGTATTTTATGATTTTAATGCAAAAACACAATTACAATCTTCAGGCAGGTTCTTTACACAACAACAGTTTAATAATTACCTGGTTTATACCGGCGCACAGCCCGCTGCCGTTGAAGGTACCAGTAAAGAAACGGATTGGGGATTTAATAACCAGCTTTTTCATAGTTTTTCTAAAAAGCTAAAATTGGTCTCCAGGCTATACATCACGGGTTATAAAAATAATGCAGAAGTTTTTATTCAGGATAACAAACAGCTTTTTGATAAAAGCTATTTGCACCAATTTTTAATAAAGCCTGAGCTGCAGCTTGAAATTGGCGAAAAAAGAAATCAAAAACTGATTGCAGGCATTGGCTATAATTACGAAACCATTGAAGCAGACCGGTATCCCGATAAAAAATATTTTAATGCCTTTTATCTTTTTGCACAAAAAGAATGGCTGTTGAATAATAAATTAAATATTACTGTTGGCGGCAGACTGGATAAACATTCGCTGTATACCATTCAATTTAACCCCAAGCTGGCAATGGCTTACAAAGTAAAACACAATTTAAGTTTTTCTGGATCGATAGGCACCGGATTTAAAGCCCCTGATTTCCGTCAGCAGTTTTTATACTTTACAAACTCATTGGTTGGTTATACTTTATTAGGTGCCCATGAACTTTCAAACGGATTGATACAATTAAAACAACAGGGTCAAATTGATCAATCGGTCGACATTACCCCTTTTCTGGGTAATCATACACTGTTACCCGAAAGGTCTGTGGGTATAAACATCGGAGGCAGATATACTTTACAAAACAAAACAAATTTTACCGTTAATGTTTTCTATAACAATATCAATAATCTTATTGACCGTTACAACCTGCCATTTACCAAAACAAACGGTCAGGCTATTTACAGTTATGTAAATATCAATACTGTTTTTACACAGGGTTTTGATATTAATATAAATCATTCACTAAACAAATATTTCAGTTTTAGTGCCGGCTATCAATACCTCGATGCAAAAGATAAAGATGTTTTAAAGCGGATCAACAATTCAGAGATTGTAAAAAGAGACCCTGTTACCTATAACAGTACCTATGTTACCAAAGCTGAATATGGAGGTTTATTTAACCGCAGTAAACATACAGCAAACCTTCAGTTTTTTTATACAGAAAAAGAAAAGGGCTGGTCTGCCAATATCAGGGCAAATTACAGGGGCCGCTATGGTTACAGCGATATTAATGGTGACAATATATTAGACGATGACCGGGAATATGTACAAGGATATGTTTTACTAAATGCAGCCATAAGTAAATCTTTTAAACCCGGATTTGAAATACAGGCGGGTGCCGAAAATATATTAGATCATAAAGACATAGACAGGCTACCTAACCTCCCGGGTATTACTTATTTAATCAATTGCAATTTTAACATTCAACAAATATTTTTAAACCACTATTCAAAAAAAGACAAATGAAAAAGACGTTCCTGGCAAGTATGATTGCCGCCACAACAATGATATTTATTTTAAGCTCATGTTCAAAAGATGATGTAGCAGCTGTAACAACTATAGAAAAAACTGATTCAATAAAAGTAAATTTCAGTTCAAACAATCCTTTTATTTTTTTCAGCTTTAAAAATGATGCCATTGTTGCCAACAGTGATAGCGCAACCAATAAGTGGGATTTTGGTTTAAGATTTACTACATTCATTTTAAACAGCTATGCATACGGCCCCGGCAATGCTGGTGCAATCCTGCAAAACAGTATTTACAGTAGTGTTACATCGGCCCCATCAACCGGTTATGCATATGATACAACTACTTCTCAAAAAGGAATTAAAGACGGCAGTTGGTATAATTATAACCCAATTACACGAAGTTTTGCACCAAAAGCGGGTCAAACATTCATTTTCCGCACGGGAGATGGCTATTACGTAAAAATGGAATTACTGGCAGTAGATTATGAACCATTTGTGGGGCCAACCCCGGTAAGATTGATATACCGTTTTAGATACACTTACCAGTCAAACGGAACCAAAAGCTTTTAAAAAAACACCTAAATGAAGAAAGGCCCGTCTATAGACGGGCCT
>JANOFR010000055.1:0-11401 GCA_031413755.1 Chitinophagaceae bacterium | reverse complement strand
GAACGATGGCCTTCTCCTAACAATTCAATATTTCTTTCATTTAATATCAGGTTTATCAGATCTGTTTTAGTTGCAGGAGCAAATGTAGTAGTAGCATCGCTTCTCTGACGAACAGCATTTAATATAGCAAGAGCTCTTGCGTCTACTGCAGCTCCCTGTCGGGCTAAGGCTTCTGCCAGGTTTAATAATACTTCACTATATCTTAATATAGCTACCCAATTATTTAAATCATCATTATATTTTTGGTAACGTTGAGAAGCTGTTACTAAAGTTTTTCTATTATCTGCAGCATTCCAGGCAGGATCGGCTAAAATACCTGACGGATTTAATCCAAATTCAGCATTATGGTATAAGGCTAACCCATTCTGGGTACCCGGAGAATTTGTATTGTTCATTGGTAAACTAAAAATAGACTCGGGTAATGTATAAGGTGCTCTGAACACATTCGTAAAATTCGGGTTTAAACTATGGAGAACTCCGCTTGAAGCTACAAATGGTGCTGTACTACTAACAATTTTATTTCCTTCGAGAATAACAGCCGGATAATTAGCCATGTGCAGGTATACCCTGGTTTTTAAAGCAATAGCTACATTTTTATGCGCTCTTACTACATTACTATCGCCGCTAAGGTATTTTAAGGGCAGGTTATTTTCTGCAAATAATAAATCATCAAGCATTTGAGTAAAAACCTGGGCCTGTGTAGCCCTTGCTAAAGCTTCCCCGCCACTTCCGGTACTGGCAGTAAGCCTTAGAGGTATACCTAAAGAAGCACCACCATCTGCATTATAAGGTTTCTTACCATAAAGGGTAGTCAAATAAAAATAATTAACCGCCCTGCAAAATCTTGCTTCGCCCCTGTAGTTATTAGCCAAAGAAACAGGCACAACTGAAGGGTTATCATCAATACCTTTTAATACAACATTTGCCCTGTTTATAGCAGCATATCCGGCACTCCACATATTTTCTACCTGATTATCGGAGGAAACTACAGAATAATTCCATACGCCTAAAGCAGTAACTCCATTTCCAGTTACATTCAACCAGTTTTCCCCCCGTACATCGTTATAAACAATACCCCTGCCACCTAAAAAGTTACCGCTTTTCATACCTGCATATAAACCATTTACCTGTTGAGCCATCCTATCAGGGGTAGCAAAGGCTACAGCATCCGATAAGTTTGTTTGAGGAATGGGACTTAAATCTGCTTTTTTACAACTTGTTGCAAGCACGAAAAGCAAAGAACTTAGCAGTGTTATCTTATTAATACTATTTATGGACATATAAACTATTTTTATTAAAATTAGAATGTTACGTTTAAACCTACAGTTATTGTTCTTGATTGACCTATGGTATTGCGATCTACACCTGGTGTAAGAGCCGCATTTCCATTAACAGATATTTCCGGGTCGCTGCCGGGATATTTTGTAATGGTAAATGGATTAGATATCTGTGTATAAAATCTTAAGCCGGAAAATTTTATAAAGTCAACTGCCTGTTTTGAAAAGGTATATCCAAGTGTAATATTTCTAAACTTTACGAAATCTCCGCAAAAAATGTTAGCATCGATCGGAAAAGCTGATCCGTTTGAAATATTATCATTATAAACCAATTTTGGAATATTGGTTATATCTCCGGGTTTTTGCCATCTATTTAATACTTCAACAGTGTTATTCCAAAAACGTTGGTCTAATAAACCTGCTCTGCTGCCAAAATATACTTTATTACCAAAGCTGTAAATAGCATCTACTGCCAGATCAAAGCCTTTATAGTTTACACTTGTACCAAACCCACCATATACTTTTGGCAATGCATTGCCTGCTAAATAGCCATCTTTTGTAATGTCAATAGCCGGTGCAACAGATCCATCAGCAAATGTATACCGGTTAACTGCGGAAAAATCGAAATATACATTTTGACCTGCAGCATTTACATAAATCCTTCTTCCCGTTGCAGGATCTACTCCAATTGTTTTAACAGCATAAAATTGACCAATAGAATAACCAACCTGGGTCCTGTTCGTATTTTCTAATTGCGTGGTACCGGTAATTTGTGTTACGCCCGGAGCCAGTTTAGTTACCTCATTTTTTAAAGTAGATAAGTTGAAATAAATATTCCAGTTAAGATCCTGCTTTTTGATAATCGCAAAATTCAAATTAACCTCAATTCCTTTATTATACATATCTGCAGCATTGGCTTCAATACTGTTTCCCGGTATTCCCATGCTTGGAGGCGTTGGTACAGGAATAATTAAATCACTAAGGTCTGTTTTATAATAAGAGAAATCTCCGGTTATCCTATCATTAAATAATCCGAAATCAAAACCTATATCCATTTTATTACTGCTTTCCCAGGTCAGGTTCGCATTTCCTGCCTGTGAAAAGAATAAAGTTGGGTAGCCATTCCCGTAAAGGCCGGAGTTAAAAAATGAAAGTGAAGCAAAATTACTTACGGCAGAGATATTACCAACTGTACCGTAACTTCCTCTTAATTTGAATTTGTTAAGTATATTGGTAATGTTGCCTTTATAAAACCCTTCCTCACTTAAGTTCCAACCAAAGGAAACGCCGCCAAAGTCACCCCACTTTTTCCCTTCGCCAAAAGCAGAATAGCCATCTCTGCGTAAATTTCCGGAAACATAGTACCGGTTTTTATAATTGTAATTTAACCTCCCGAAAAATGACAGCAAATAATTTTCTGTAATTAAATTATTAACAGGATTATCATTTATAGAGAAGCCGCCCTGGAATTCGTTATAAAAATTTTCAGTTAATCCAGAACGGGAAGCACCCCATCTGTCTGTTTTGCTGGAATTTTGTTCAGAGCCTAATAAAACATTAAAGTTGTGGTTATCTTTAATGGATTTATCGTAGGTTAATGTATTCTGAATGTTAACAATATTCCTTTTTGCAAGCGTATTAAATGCTCTTCCATCATCAGTAACTCCACTTGTTTGTATGCCATCGCCGTGTAACGCATTTTGAAAAGATTTATCTTCAGTTGTTAAATAGTTAATACTGTATTGTACCCTGTACACGAGCCCTTTTACTAATTTTACTTCGGCGTTAATATCACTTAATATCTGATCACTTACAGATGAAAAACTATTTAAATCCCTAACCAATAAAGGATTCGTAAAACCAGATCTGTCAAAGTTCTTACCCCGCCCTATCTGATTAAAATTATTGCGCAAAACCTGGTTGTTTTGTCCTGTATATACAACATTTGGGTTTCCGATATAATTATAACTGCCATCAGCTAATAAAGGAGAAATATTAGGTGCCGTTACAAAAGCTAAACGGGCAGCCCCGGAGGTATTAAAAGGTGAACCAGGTAATGAACCGGAATTAGGGGCAAGAGATGTTCCCCTGCTAAAATTAAAATTACCTCCTATTTTAAGCCAATTATTAACCTTCTGATCCAGGTTCAATCTTATTTGTTTCCTGTCAAAAGTATTGGTTTGTAATATGCCATTTTGCTTGGTAAAATTAGCGCTAAAAAAATACCTGGTTCCCTCATTTGCACCGCTTACACTTATATTATGACTATGCTGAATGCCTTTTTGATAAATATAATCAGTCCATCTTGTATCAACAGGCTGACCATTAATATTATCCATAAAAAAGATAGGTTGCCCTGGAGCCGGGGACACTAAACCCAAACCCGGAACTAATCCACTTGCAGGTATCTGGTAATTTGCATTTTTTACTGCTTCATTTTTTAGATTTACATAATCCTGGGCTTTCAATACATCAAAAACATTGAATGCATCAGTCCAACCAACCCAGCCGTCATAAACTATTTTTGCTTTGCCAAGTTTACCTTTTTTTGTTGTAACTAACATAACACCATTGGCTGCACGGCTTCCGTAAATGGCAGCGGCAGCGGCATCCTTCAATATGACAATGTCTTCAATATCTGAGGGATTAATTCCGGACAATGGATTGTTAGCTGGCTGAGTTGAAGAAACATCACCCGTAAATGCAGGAACCCCATCTATAATCACTAAAGGAAAAGAACTTCCACTAATTGAATTAACGCCCCGTATTCTTATAACCGGGGGATTGTTTAAAACACCGTTCGGGATCACTACACTTACACCAGCCGTTTTTCCAGCCAACAATTGGTCAAAACTCTGGGCAGGTATATTTTTTATGCTGTTACCGCTAATTGTTCCAACAGCAGCTGTAACATCTTTTTTTCTTTGTGTACCATATCCAACAACTACAACTTCCTCCAGTTTTGAATTTTTATTGACTAAAGAAACATTAATTATTAATTGGTTCCTCAGCGTTTTAGAACCCGTTTCATAATTTACATTAGAAAAAATAAGGGTTTTTACAGTTACAGGAACAGAGAGACTATAGTTACCATCTTTATCCGTTTGTGTACCCTGTTTACCATCAGCACTTAATACAGAAACTCCTTCTATCGGAGTCCCCTTTTCATCAGTAACCTTACCGGTAATTGTTCGGTTCTGGGCAGTGGCACTTACTATAAATACAAACACTGCTGATAAGACTAAAATCAATTTTCTCATTTGCTTAAAAGTTTATAGCGACAAATATAGATTACATTCGTTGTAATTATCAAATACTTTGACAATTTTATTTACCCAATTGCTGCTTTTCAACACTAAAAATTGCTTGCAGGGAACTTAGATTAAAAACAGGATTTTTTTTATTTTTCCTTTTTTACAACCCGTTTTGGGGCAAATAATAATAATAAAACGGGTAAAAGAACCAGGTTTGTTAATGTGGCCACCAATAAAGTTACTGAAGTCAGCCATCCCAATGCCTTGGTGCCTCCAAAACTGCTGCCGCAAAAAATGATAAATCCGGCAATTAATACCAATGCAGTATACACAATACTTAAACCGGTATTTTTAATGGTAACGCTTACAGTTTCCAGAATATTGTTATTATACTGGGGTAATTCCTGCTTATAATTTACTAAAAACCGTATGGTGATGTCAACTGCGATTCCTAAAGCAACACTAAAAACCAAAACAGTAGAGGGCTTTAATGGCACCCCTGCCCACCCCATGATACCTGCGGTAATAACCAGGGGAATAACATTTGGTATCAGGGAACATAATAATATCCTAATAGATTTAAATAAGTAAAGCATACATAATGCTATTAAAAGAAAAGCCCAGAAAATACTGTCCTTCAATCCATTTACAATAAAACGGCTGCCTTCCAAAAAAGTAATGCTGGTGCCGGTAAGTTGAATGTTGTAAGATGCTGTATCAAATATTTCATTCGCCTTTTGTTGAATTCCATTTAATAAAACGGGTAATTTCTCTGTTCCAACATCTTCCATGTTAACACTGATCCGGGTGCTTTGCCTGAGCGTGTCAATAAAACTGGTTAACATTTTTGCCAGGTTATTTTTACTTCCGCTGTCATTTTTGTTTGGTTTCAGGTATTCTCCTACAAAAGCACCATCAAAACTGTTAGGCAATAAATAATTAGAAGAATCACCTTCAAAAAAACCCTGTTTGGCAAACTTCAATCCTTCAGCCACACTAAGCGGGCGACTCATTTCTTTTTGTGCCGTTATATATTTTGATAAAGCATCTACTTTTTCATAAACAGTTAATGCCCGCATGCCTGCAAGTCCATTTCTCTTTTTTGTGTCCACCACAATTTCGAGTGGCATAACTCCATTAAAGTTTTTTTCAAAAAATTTGAGATCAGTATAAATTTTATCGGTTTTGGGCAGGTCATCAACAATAAATGAAACACTTTTTAATTTAAAAATACCTGCCACTGCAAAAATTAAGAATGCAGCGGTTACCGCGTATACCATTTTTTTATGGTGAAGAACCCATCTTTCATTTCTTAATAAGAAATTAATGATCCATTTGTTATGTAAGTATTTTGTTTGAGATGGTTTTGGTGCAGGTAAATAACTTAAAGCAGCGGGCAGTAAAATAAAAGAGATCACAAAAATGATCATAATGCTTATTCCTGCAACTACACCAAATTCCTGAAGAATAGCACTTTTGGTTAATGCAAAAACGGCAAAGCCAATGGCCGCAGTAAGATTACAGAAAAGCGTTACTACGCCCATTTTACTCACCATATCTACCAGCGATTTTTGTTTATCGCCATTCAATATAAAGGAGCTGTGGTATTTATTAATAAAGTAAATACAGTTGGGTATGCCTATTACAACAACCAGACAGGGAATGAGTGCAGTTAATAAAGTGATCTGGTATCCGCATAAATACAAAACACCCACACTCCAGATAACTCCCAAAATCACTACAAGTAAGGAAAGCAGGGTTGTACTTACAGAGCGGAAAAAAAGTAAAAGTATAAATGCGCTTAATAAAAGTGAGCCGAATAAGAAGTATTTCATTTCATTTTGAATCCTGTCGGCTACTACGGTCCGTATCAAAGGCAGTCCGCTGAGGTGAACTTCAATATTTGTTTTTTCTTCAAAAATTTTAACTGCAGCCGAGATTTCATTGATCACTTTTGTTCTTCCCTTGGAATTAAGTATTTCTTTATTAATACGTACAGCAACAAGGTAAGCTTTCGACTCCGGATTGTAAAGCAGGCTTCGGTAAAACGGCAGGTTAAAAAACTTATCAGCAGCAATATCCAATGCTGCCTGTGTTTGAACTGAATCCACAAATATTTTTTGAGCAACCAGTTTTTGTGTTGCTGAATCCTTAAGCAGATAAACAGCTGATGGTATACTTAAAACATCTTCAACATACTCAATTTTTTTTAACTGCTGATGAAGCTCCCTGTAAGCATTAAATATTTTTAAAGTAAACAAACGCTCGGTTTGTATACCGGCAACCAGCAGGTTTCCGTCATCTCCAAATTTTTGTTTAAAAGCTATGTATTCTTTGTATTTGGGATTATCGGTTGGAATGGCTTTAGAAAATTCGTAACTGAGTTTAACTTTACCGGCATAGAACCCCATGACTACCGTAATTAACAGCAAAAGAACAAGTAATGGCCCCCTGAACTTAAGTACAAATTTTCCTAAACGTTGCCACATATAATTAATGGATAATAAATAATAGTGCAAAGAAAATCTATTTGCCGCTAATTGAATGAATATGCTGCTTAGATGTTTACTATTTTTGGAAATCCGGAAAATCAGATTTCCCATAAAGATTCAAAGGCCACTAAAAAAAGCAGGCTTTGTGTTCTTTGAGCCTTTGTGGGACAAAACCTCTAATGTAGAAAAAGAGAGAACCTCCATGACACACAAAACCAAAGGCATATTACTCAGAAGCATTAAATATGGCGAAACCAGCCTGGTGGTAACCCTGTTTACCGAATTGTTCGGAATTCAAACCTATATGGTGAATGGAGTAAGAACCTCAAAAAAAAATTCTGCAAAAGCAAACCATTTTCAAACGGCCGCCATTTTAGACCTGGTCGTTTATCACAGTGAAAACAAATCCATGCAGCGCATAAAAGAATTTTCATGGGCTGTACTTTACACTAACCTGTTAAGCGATGTAATAAAAAACAGTATTGCTTCTTTTATGGCAGAGTTACTGCAAAAATGTTTAAAGCAACCGGAATCCAATACTGATCTTTTTAATTTTTGTGAGGATTCTTTTTTACAACTGGACCAGGCCAATAAAGTTGTTTCAGCAAATTTTGCATTGTTCTTCACGCTTCATCTTACACATTTTTTTGGATTCAGGATGAATGATAATTTCAGCAATGATCATTTTATTCTGGATTTACAGGAAGGGAATTTCATTGATCATCAACCTATACATCCTTATTTTATAGATGGAAGAAATGCAGAACTTACTGCGCAGTTATTAAAAGTAATGCAACCCTTTGAGCTGGAAGAACTTAAGCTTAACCGGGAAATAAGGCGGCAATTATTAGTAAGATACCTGGAATATTATGCATTGCACATTCATGATTTTGGACAAATGAAAACGCTGATGGTGCTGCATGAAGTATTATAAAATTCTTTTTACTGAAGTATTATTATCCGTTCGCAGATCTTCAACCCCTTCCATTAAAATTATGCCGGGTTGTTTTCCTTTTTTAAAACTTCCCAATTTGTTATCCATCTGCAATGCCCTGGAACCATTACTGGTAGCCCATTGAAGCAATATTGCTAAATTGAGTTCCTTAAAATTATTTTGCAGGATCTTAATCTCTTCCAAAATACTTAACTGATCATTTGATGCAAGACTATCCGTTCCTAAAACAATATTATCGGTATGCTGCATCAGCATATTTACACTGGGTAAAGTATTGCTAATGTATAAATTGGCATTGGGGCAAAGGCAGAAAAAGGTTGTTCGTTTTTCGTTGTTCGTTATTCGTTTTATGAACTCCAAATCTTCTTCTGAAGTGCAAACACTATGTACCAAAATGATTGATTGTTCTTTTGTAAAATGCGGCAGCCAGGTTTGTAAACTTGTTTTTCCGGAGGGTTTAAAAAAAGAAATATCAATACCCATTTGTTGATACAGCCGTAAAAGACCTCCGGTTCCTTTTTCAAAAAATTCGTTTTCAGCAGCAGTCTCCTGGTTGTGGATGGTTAGTAAATTATTATCGGGGAAACTATTGATCATCCTAAACATTTCAGGCGATACTGAATAGGGTGCATGGGGGGTAATCGTTGCCCGTCCGCAGGACCCTGTGGGTTGTCCGTTGTCTGTTGTCCGTTGTCTGTCCGCAAAACCCTGTAAATTGTCCGTTGACAGATATTCTTTTAGGATAGAAACAGATTTATCAAACCTGTCTTTTGCAAATGCAGGAATAAAACCACTGGCCTCAATAAAATTATGGTAGGGCAGTTTTCCTTTACTTTTTTGCGGGATGGTGAAGGTATTGTTACAAATATCCCCAACGGCCACTATGCCATTTTGCAGCATTTCATTTTCAGCGGTTTCAATGGCTGCCCATATTTCAGTTTCTTCAAAACCTGCCCTGCCTGCCGGACAGGCAGGCTGCCGATAGGCAAGGTGCCGCTCATTTACAATTTTTAAAATAAAATCAACCAGGCCGGTTTGTTTTGGAATAAGGCCTTTCATGTGTGATAGCTCCAGGTGACAATGTGCATTAATAAAACCGGGACAAAGTATCCCGTTTAGTTTTTCTACCCCTTCCCCGGCTTCATTTTCAGCTATAATTTCTACAATTACACCGGCTGCATCAGTAATTAAAACCTGGTTGTACAGAAATTTGTATCCGTTAAAAATATAATTGGCTGAAAATTTTCTGTTCAAAATGATTGGTTGATATATTGTAAATTTGCCCTCCCGATAATTATCGGAACAAAACACCATTAAAACTAAGCAAAGTTATACCGTAAAAGAGTGCAATGCAACCCTGCCCAAATGAATTCGTTCAGGCAGGGATGATTAATTATTGTTTTGAAGCTGGTAACAAAATTAATAACAAAACACAATTGTCCCCCTTTAGGGGTTAGGGGCAAAGGGCTACAATATGTTAGATAAATTAAATGCTATTAAAGGCAGATTCGACAACCTGGGGGTTGCGCTTACCAATCCGGAGATTGTGAGTGACAACAAAAAATTTACGGCCACCAGTAAAGAATACCGTAGTCTTGAAAAAATTGTACTTGCCAGAAACGAGTATGTAAAACTGCTTGATGATATTGAATTTAACAAAGAAGTGTTGAATGGTGATGACGAAGAAATGCGGAATCTTGCAAAACAGGAGTTGCCGGAATTGGAAGCAAAGAAAGATGCATTGGAAAAGACACTGCGTAATATGCTGATCCCAAAAGATCCTTATGATGAAAAAAACGCCATTTTGGAAATAAGAGCCGGAACGGGTGGTGATGAAGCATCGCTTTTTGCCGGCGATTTACTCCGCATGTATTTAAAGTATTGCGAAAAGAAAGGCTGGAAGACTGCCCTCTTAAGTGAAAGTGAAGGAACTGTTGGCGGTTATAAAGAAGTACAGGTAGAAGTTGTGGGTGATGATGTGTATGGGGTTTTAAAATTTGAAAGTGGGGTACACCGGGTACAACGGGTACCTGATACTGAAGCCAGTGGCCGTGTACATACCAGTGCGGTAACTGTAGCTGTAATGCCCGAGGCAGAAGATGTAGATGTAGATTTAAAAGAATCGGATGTAAAAATGGAAACTGCCCGAAGTGGTGGTGCCGGGGGGCAAAATGTAAATAAAGTAGAAACCAAGGTTTTTCTTACACATAAGCCAACCGGTATTGTTGTCATGTGCCAAACAGACCGTTCGCAGCTGGGCAACCGGTTAAAAGCAATGGAAATGTTGAGAACTAAATTGTATGATGAAGAGGTAAGAAAAGTAGAGGAAGCCACAGCACATATGCGAAAGAGCCTGGTAAGTACCGGTGACAGGAGTGCAAAAATAAGAACCTATAATTTTCCACAGGGCCGCGTTACCGATCACCGGATTGGTTTAACGGTGTATAATTTAGATTCTGTATTAAATGGCGAAATACAGGAGTTTTTGGAAGCATTGCAATTTGCAGAAAATGCAGAAAAACTGACTGCACAGAATTAAGTAATATAATTTTCAATATCTTCATTTTTAAGATTAACTTTTTCATTATAGTTTTCATCAAAAAAAATTAAGTTATGTTAGAAGAATTATTTAACCTGGTAAAAGAAACATCAGGTGATGCTGTAATAAACAACCCTGATGTACCCAACGAACACAATAATGATGTTGTTGCTGAAGCAACTAATACAGTGGCATCGGGCTTACGCAACATGGTAGCCGGTGGTGGTCTGCAAAATATTATTTCTTTATTCACCAAAAAGGATAACCAAAGTGGAGGCAGCAGCAGTTTATTAAGTAATCCTCTTGTGAATATGATGATTGGGCATTTTGCCGGAAAGTTGATGAGTAAATATAATATTGGTGGCAGCCAGGCAAATAATGTTGCCACCAGTTTAATCCCAAATGTTATTCGCAATTTAATCAGTAAATCCAACGATCCCAATAACAGTGGCTTTTCATTAGAAAACTTGTTGAATTCTATAACCGGCGGGCAAACAACAAAAGTGGTTGAGGAGCAGCAACATAGCGGAAACAGCGGTTTTAATTTTCAGGATCTGATAGGACAGTTTACTGGTGGGGGCGCTCAACAGAGCGGTGGTGGAAGTTTAATGGATATCGTTTCCAAACTGGCAGGTGGAGCCCAAACTCAGCAACAGCGAAATGGTGGCGGCGGATTAATGGACCTTATTAAAGGATTTATTAAATAATAAAAATTGTTGAAAATTAAAAAACACCCTGATAACTCGAGGGCACTGAAAAAGCCATTTAAGACTTATTAACAAAGGGGAGTAAAAAGACGAAAGTTTTTTACTCCCCTTTTGTATTTTGTATCAGATTCAAAAACTTAATGTAGATGCTGATACAACAAGTAAAATTTCAATTGA
>JANOFR010000054.1:0-8116 GCA_031413755.1 Chitinophagaceae bacterium | reverse complement strand
TGTCGGCTGCAGAGCGCCTTACTACATATTTTACCTGGTAAGGATTTTCTTCTTCAAAAATAATTCCCGTTTCCATGGTCTGGTTCTGCAACACAATAGTTTCATCATCGCCTGTGGTTCCAAAGCCCTGGTGAGAAGAATTCAGTTCACCCAACATATCATTCAGCATCACCCGCATATCGGCACGGTTATTCAGGTACGGTAAAAACTGTTTGTAATAATCCTTTGTTTTGTTCCAGTTGAGGCCATGCATTTTTTCATCATAATAATTCTCTTCCATCTGTGCCCAGGCTTCATAAAACATCTGGTTAAATTCTTCGGAAAGATTACGGCGAAAAGTAAAACTGATATTTATGGGATCAACCTTATTCCCCTCAAGATTCAGTTTATTGATCGTTCCGTTAATCAGTACAAATAGTTTATCGCTTACCTCAACTATATCAAATCCGAAACTGTTATCGGTACCGGCAATTTTTTCCGTTTTGTTTTGTTCAAATGGTTCAATGCTGGTTTTCCACAACGCAGTTTTTGCCTCACCATGATTACTGGAGTACAATACCGTGGTTTTATCTGCTTTCTGGTAAATCCATTGCAGGAACTGGGCCCCCAGTGATGGTGTGATCTGTTCCAGTCTTTCCATCATCAGATCTGTATCAATTACAATAGATTTTAAAGAGTCTGCATTTGCCGTTTTTTTAGAGCTATCTTTTTTTTCTTCTTTAAAAAGTTCATTGAATTTATCTGACCGGTAAGGCTCATCTGATTTTTCCAGGGCTACCCGGTACACCCTTGCATTTTGCATACCAAACGGGTAAGATGGCCTTAACCGCTGTGACGTAAAAAGAATATACTTTCCGTCGGGAGACCAGAGTGGGCCCGATTCTGTAATGCCGGTGTTCGTAAGGTTTGTTGTTTTATTATCTTTTATATGATGAACAAAAATATCCTGCTCAAAATTGCGTATGGCCGTAAAGAACACATATTCATCATTGGGTGAAAATCCAGGGTCACTGTTTTGAAATCCCCATATCTCATCTTTTACGATGGTTTTACTCAGCATGGTCTTCAGGTCCATTAATTTTACTTCATCACGGCCACAGAGGTAAACGGCCTGTGTTCTTTTCTTATTCAATACTATGCTCCTGTTATTCTTTTTATCCCCGGTTACCTGTTTAAGTGAACCTGTGCCATCAGCCGGTATCGAATACCAGTTCGTATACCCCTCAACCGTTTGGTTAAGCAACAGGGTTTTTTGATCACTCATCCATTTTACTTCTTTCACTCTTTCTGCTGAATTTCGATTTACCTGTTGAATGAATTTTCCTTCAATATCACTTACAAACAATTCACCCCTGGATACAAATGCCAGTTTCTTTCCATCGGGAGATACATCATAAGACGATATATTGCCCTTCACGTCAAAATCTTTTTCCTGGGGTAAAATATTATTCCGGATAATTGAAATAGCCAATTTATTTTCCCGGTCTGTTTTTACATCATAGATCCATAGCTGGTAATCTTTTTCAAATACAACTTTACCTCCACCGGCATTTACCTGTGGCGTTTTAATGGAAGTACTAAATCTTGTCAGGCCTTTTTTCTTCCCGTTATCCAAAGTATACAGATTGTATTCACCATTGGCTTCATCCGAAATAAAATAGATATTTCCGTTTTTGTCTATTGAAGCACCAAAATCCTTGCCCTGCCAGTCGGTATATTTTTTATGCTGTTTTGTTTTCAGGTTGTAAGATTGTATATCCGGGTTGAAAGGGCCTTTATATCTTTTACGCTGCACCTGGTTACTGCTTTCCCAGGTATCATTAAAAAATATTTCACCGGATGTTGGGTGTTCAGTTAAATTATGGTCGTATTGGAAAAAATAATTTCCAAATACCCTTTTCGGGGTGCTGCCGGCAACATTCACTTTATATCCTGCCACCTGGCCCATACGGCCACTGTTGAAATAAATATATTTTGAATCCCAGCTCCAGCTGCTTACTTCATCATTACCACTGTGCCAGGTAACCTGTTTTACATCGCCGCCATTTACCGGAATAATATAAATATCCGCATTCCCGTACTGCCTTCCTGAAAACGCTATCCATTTACCATCAGGAGAAACACGGGGGCTTGTTTCATATCCCTGCATGGCCGTTAACCTTAATGCCTGGCCGTCGTTTACATTCGATTTCCACAGATCACCTTCATAACTGAAAATAACGGTTTGTCCATCCGGAGTCAGGCAGGGGTTTGAAAGGAAATAAGCGGCATTATCCTGTGCAGATAAGAAAATTGAAATAATTAATAAATGGAGGGTTACAAAAATCGATTTCATTGCAATTAATTTTTAGGTGTGAATATACACCGTTAACTAATTATTGCAATACCGTTTATAGAATAAATAAGGAGAAAAAACAGGTTATTTTGTGCTGAATACCTTTTTAAGAATATCGGTTACCTGCGCAGCCGGGTCCTTACGGATCTTTTGTTCTTGCAGGCTGATGTTATAAAATAATCCTTTCAAGGCCCTTTCTGTTACATAGGCCGTAAGGTCGGTATTAACCACTTCCTTTGAAAACCTGTTGTAGTTGGTGAAAACATCCTTCCAGTATCTGGTAGCATCAACCTTTACAAGCGAAGCTTCAATAACGGGCCTGAATTTTTCGGTGAGCTCTTTAGTGGTTACCGACTTTAAATAATCGGTTGCCGCAAAATCACCGCCACGTAAAATTTGTAACCCATCCGTAATACTCATTTGTTTAATAGCATCCCAGAAAATATTTCCAACACCATTGGCAGCATCTTCTGCGGCACGGTTCATAGATAGTATAGCTTTATCAACCAAACTGCCCATACCAAAGTTTCGCAATGTCTTCTCCATTTTCTTTGCTTCTTCGGGCATTAAAATTTTAATAGCTGCATCACCAAAAAAACCATCAAGCTTACTTAATTTTTTACTGCTGCTGTCTGTACCAACACGTAATGCCTCTTTCAGTCCACTTATAATATCATCATTGCTGAGGTTACCGGAAGATGGGGAAACCGTATTGGAAACTTTACCCAACAAACCCTTGAGCCCCTGTGCAGACATTGGTTGAATACTAATAAAACCTAATGCAGATAATAATATAATTCGCTTCATGATTTTTTATTGAATATAGAGCAAAAATAAGGCCATGGTTGCTAAGAAAGGGTTAAAAAACAGTAACGCTTTTTTAAGCAGATTTATTTGAGTTGAACCAAAGAAATATTAAATACTTAAATTTGAGGGTTAAATGCTTTATATGAAAAAATACCTTCTTTTATTAATTATCAGTATTTCCCTTTTGTTTAAAGGCTTTGCCGAAGAAGGCATGTGGTTACCGCAGTTATTACAAACCCTGAATGAAAAAGAAATGAAGCGGATGGGCATGAAGATCAATGCAACAGATATATACAGCATCAGCAAAGGAAGTTTAAAAGATGCTATAGTAAGTTTTGGCGGATTTTGTACTGCAGAATTGATATCCGAACAGGGATTACTGTTAACCAATCATCATTGTGGATTTGATGCCATACAAAATCACTCATCTTTACAAAACAATTATATACAGGATGGTTTTTGGGCGTATAACAAAGATCAGGAATTAACCAATCCCGGTTTGTTTGCCACTTTCATCATCCGTATTGATGATGTTACCGGTATTGTTTTAAATGGCGTTACCAATAATTTAACTGAAAAAGAAAGACAGAGTGCCGTTGATAAAAATATTGCGGCTTTAAGAACAACAGCAAAAAAAGAAAGTTACCAGGATCTTCTGATCCGCCCTTTTTTTGAAGCCAATAAATATTATTTATTTGTAACTGAAACGTACCGGGATGTGCGTTTGGTTGGGGCACCGCCATCATCCATTGGTAATTATGGAAAAGATACCGACAACTGGGTGTGGCCAAGGCATACGGGCGATTTTTCGATGTTTCGGATTTATGCTGATAAAAATAATAAGCCTGCTCCTTATTCAGCTGATAATGTTCCTTACAAACCAAAACATGCTTTACAAATTTCTCTGGATGGCGTTAAAGAAGGTGACTTTACGATGGTGTTTGGTTTCCCAGGCCGTACCAATGAATACCTGCACAGCAGTGCTATTGAACAAATAGTAAATGTAAGCGATCCTGCAAAAATTGCAATACGCACCAAAGCATTACAGGTAATTGATGGTTTTATGCGTAAAGATGAAGGAATAAAAATTCAATATGCTGCAAAATATGCCTCCATATCCAATGCCTGGAAAAAATGGCAGGGCGAAGTATTGGGATTAACCAAAACCAATGCTGTTGCAAAAAGACAGGAATATGAGAGCAATTTTGAAAAAATTGTGCTGAGCAAACCCGAATTTAATATGGCCTATATTGATATGCTGAAAAACCTGAAAAAGGCTTATACCGATATTGAACCCTTTGGCTATGCCCGTGATTATTACAATGAGATCATTCCAAAAGTTGAATTGTGGGGCATTGCTGCTGATATGAATTCGTTGCTTACAGCCTATTCAAAAGATGATGCAACTTATACCAAACGAAAAACAGAAGTTTTAAATAAACTGGAAGAATCTTTTAAAGAATATAATACCGGCGTTGACCAGAAATTATTTGAAGCGCTGATGGAAATGTATATAACTGATCAGAAGGCAGAATATGTTTCGCCGGCATTTAAAAATATGCTGGAAGAAAAAGGGAAATCAATTACTGCTTTATCAAATGCTGTTTATGGTCAAACATCATTCAATTCTTTGGATAAGATAAAGAAACTACTCAACGGCAGCAGTGAAGTAGTTGTTGCAGCAATTAAGGCTGATATAGCCGGGCTGTTGTACACCGATATTTTTAAAACTTATGTAAGTAATGTAACTCCTCAGTTGAATGCATTGCAATCGGATATTAACCGCCTGCAACGCAATTATATGCAGGCCCAGATGGACGTTTTCAGTAATAAAGCTTTTTATCCCGATGCCAACAGCACCCTTCGCGTTACTTATGGCAATGTAAAAAATTACCAGCCAAGGGATGGAGTAAAATATGAGTTTCAAAGTTATATGGAAGGTGTGATGGAAAAATATGTACCGGGCGATTATGAATTTGACCTCCCCAAAAAAATGGTTGACCTGTATAATAAAAAAGATTTTGGCAGATGGGGTGTAAATGGCCGACAGCCGGTTTGTTTTATTGCAGCCAATCATACAACAGGCGGTAATTCGGGCAGTCCGGCTTTAGATGCCAATGGCAACCTGGTTGGATTGAACTTTGACCGGGTTTGGGAAGGAACCATGAGTGATATCAATTATGATCCATCTATCTGCCGAAATATTATGGTTGATATCCGGTACGTGATGTTTGTTGTAGATAAATTTGCCGAAGCTAAAAATCTGATCGCTGAAATAAAGTTTGTGAGCAAGAAAGGGAAATAAAGTAAAAGTAAAAAATCATCAGTTTATATAATGCTGATGATTTAAAAATAAAAACGTTTGGTCAAAAAAACAACATACGCACATTTCTACAGGCTTTCTGCCTATATCTCCATAATGATGAATGGGACGGCGGCAAATAATGCCCCAAACCTGTAACTTTTAAAATAAAAGCTGACAGGCTGAGCTTGTCGAAGCCGGTATAGTTCGTTCAGACAACCCGCCTTCGACAAGCTCAGGCTGACAGTATTTACTTACTCTACTCCATTTATTTTATGGGGTTTTAAAAATAATCTTATGCAAATAGCAATATTAGGTGCCGGTATGGTAGGACGTGCCATGGCCCTGGATTTAGCCGCAAAATATAATGTAACTTCTTTTGATGTGAGTGATCATGCACTGCAACAGCTTTCTCAAAAAAATAATTCTATAAAAACCATTGAAGCTGATTTAAGTGATTACAAACAGTACGGTTCCATGCTACAGGGATTTGATTTTGTGATATCTGCAGTGCCCGGCTTTATGGGATACCGCACCCTGGAAGCGATTATCAATGTTAATAAAAATGTAGTGGACATTTCTTTCTTCCCCGAGAATGCACTGGAACTGGATGACCTGGCAAAAAAAAACCAGGTTACGGCTATTGTTGATTGTGGGGTAGCGCCGGGTATGAGTAATTTGATTTTAGGTTATTACAATGAGCGGATGAAGATCAACAACTTTGAATGTATGGTTGGCGGGCTTCCCAAAAAAAGAGTATATCCTTTTGAATATAAAGCGCCCTTCTCTCCTATTGATGTACTGGAAGAATACACAAGGCCGGCCCGGTATGTAGAGAACAGCCATATTATAACCAAGCCCGCACTCAGCGATGCTGAATTAATCGATTTTGAAAATGTGGGTACATTGGAATCTTTTAATACTGACGGGCTGCGTTCTATTTTATTTACGATGGGACATATTCCAAACATGAAAGAAAAAACTTTGCGTTACCCGGGGCATATTGCATTGATGCAGGGTTTAATAAAGGCCGGATTTTTAAGTACCCGGCCTGTTACATTTAAAGGGCAACAAATTTCTCCTTTGGAATTTACCTCTACCCTTTTATTTGACCAGTGGAAACTGGGACAAACAGAAGCTGAATTTACCCTGATGCAGATTAAAATAAGTGATGCAGAAAAAACGATTTGTTATGAACTATATGATGAATACGATACCGTAACACAAACCTCATCCATGGGCCGTACCACTGGATACACCTGTACTGCTGCATTAAATATGCTGATTGAAAAACTATTTACTGCCAAAGGCGTTTTTCCGCCGGAGCTGGTAGGCAAGCATGAAAACTGTTTCAACTTTATAATCAATTACTTAAAAGAAAGGAATATTCATTACCGGAAAACCGAAATACCGGTTCATCCTTAACTAAATATTTACATTCTTTTCCGGTGTGATAGAAATTGCACCAAAACTGTTTGCTACTTTTGTCTATAATTTGAAAAATGATGATGAAAAAATATTCAGCGATGCTTGTGGTGCTGATCTTAACAGCCTGTTCTGGTGATGATACGGATGAGGGTCCTAAAGATCCAACCTTAGTACCTCCCAAAACACCTGTTATTAATTATACAATACTGGCCCAATACCCACATGATACCAGTGCCTACACACAAGGCCTTGAATTTTACAAAGGCAAATTATATGAAGGCACAGGTGATTTTAAAACATCTTCACTGAGAATTACGGATTACAAAACCGGAAAGGTTGAAAAAAAACATATGATGGGTACCGACTCCATATTCGGAGAAGGCATAACGATTTTTAAAAACAGGATCTACCAGTTAACCTGGGAAAGTAATATTGTATATGTATATGATGTAACTAATATTGACAAACCCATTAAAACTTACAAGTGGCCATATGAAGGCTGGGGACTCACTAATAATGGTACAGATCTCATCATCAGTGATGGCACTGCAAATCTTTATTTTGTAAACCCGGATGATTTTAAATTAAAAACTACCATCCGTGTTACAGAAAATGGGAGTTCCATTGATTTAATAAATGAACTGGAATATATTGACGGATTTGTTTATGCCAATATTTATCAAACTGAAGTAATAATAAAAATTGATCCATCAAGCGGGCATGTTGCCGGTAAAATGGAATTACCCGGATTGAAAGACAAATTTTTTTCTGCCCAGAATATACCGGGGAGAACTGATGTACTGAATGGTATTGCATATGATACGGCAACCCGGAAAATGTTTATTACCGGAAAGCGCTGGCCTAAATTGTTTGAGTTAACATTGAATTGAGGATTGGATACTTGATACTGGATACTGGAAAATGGATACTTGATACTGAATACTTGATACTGGATACCCGATACTGAATACTTGCCTATTTGCTGATCACATAAATAATCGAACTGCATTTTCCTGTATTACTCCAGGCTTTTACATTTGATATTAACCCATTAAATACAGCTTTAAACATATTCCCCTTACCGTTTTTGTATTGCTCGCTCAGCATACTCACATAAAAACTATCGAACCACATGGGTTTAATAGCGATAAGTTTTAAACTATGCATGGATAATAATTTTTCCATGCTCTTTGGCGAAAAATGATAGAGGTGACGGGGCACATCATAAGCGGCCCAATGTTCCT
>JANOFR010000053.1:0-30895 GCA_031413755.1 Chitinophagaceae bacterium | reverse complement strand
GGTTTTTTTTGTGTTGAAACCAACCTGGTCAAAAAACTGCACTGCATCAAATGTTGTGTAACCAAACAACCCCTGTGCTACATTAACCGGTTTTGCGGCGGCCGCTTTAATTTCGAAACGCTGCATAAAATTCCAGAGCAGTTGCGGCACATCAGTTGGCTTATCTAATGTAATACGTTCGGCTATTTGTCCCGGTAATTTAAATTCAATCGCCGAAGGATTACTTATTTCAATACCGGCAACTGCATTAATACCAATAAAAGAATAACTGTTTTCACCGGCATGAAAATCTGTACTCTCCAGTAAGATAGTATCTCTGAACCTGTCTCTCAATCTTAAATAGATGCCAACCGGTGTATACACATCGGCAAGTATTTTTTTGAAAGTGGTTTTTATCTCAATTTTTTTCATTGCACTTTTGTCGGAATGGTGATTTGGGTGGATTAAATTGATTTATTGGATTTAAAGTTTGGATTGTATTTTGGATTTTCAAGCCGTTTAAATTCTAAAGAGACCCCTCCAAAATTCAAAAGCAATCCTACTTCAAGGTTATAAGCCTCTAAATAATTTCTTGCCTGTGAAAAATGTACAGCTTCCAAAACTTCTCTTGCTTTTAATTCAACACTGATAATCCCCTCAACAAAAAAATAAACCCTTCTTTCTCCTATCTGTTCGTCATCATAAAATATCGGCATACTAAATTCTCTTATAAACTCCAATCCTTATTTTCTTAATTCAATTTCAAGAGCCCTTTGATAAATCACTTCCTGGAACCCATTCCCTAAAACAGAATGAACTTTCATAGCCGCTCCAATTATCTTCTTGGTAATCTCTTCAAATTTAAACTGTGGCATAGCTATATTAATTTAAAAGTTTAATAAATCCTTTTAATCCCCACAATCCCCCAAAATCCCCGTTCAGACAACAAACTAAAAGCCCCAACACAGGTGTCGGGGCTTTCGTACTTATTTAGTTATATTTAATAACAGCACAGCGACACATCAGATATCTGACTGCCACCACCAATTGTTGTTATTTGTATTACTTATCTTCATTTCTATTGCAAATATGAGGGAGAAATTTTAATTGTGCAAATTTTTTTGTTGGCGTACCTTGAAAAAAAATAAAAATGAACCTCATCGTTTTCGGGGCAACCGGTATGGTTGGCAAACAACTGGTACAACAGGCACTGTTTAATAAGCATCACGTTAAAGCCTTTGGCAGAAATGTGTACACCACTGATTATTTACAAACAGAAAATTTACAACTGGTGCAGGGTGCCCTGTTTGATGAAACTGAAGTGTACAATGCTATTAAAGGATGTGATGCAGTACTTTCTGCCATTGGGGGCGGTGCTGACGGAACAGACAAGGCACGTACCCTTGGCATGAAAAACATCATCAAACAAATGCAAAAAGCGGGCTTAAAAAGAATCATTGCTATTGGCGGCCTGGGTGTTTTACAGGCAGATCCACCCACAGGGCCCCGTGGGCAGGATGTTGAGAATGAACATTTGCTACTGCTTGATAAAGATGATTACCCACCAGAATATAAAGCAGTGGGATTAGAACACAAAAAAGCATTTGAACTATTAAATGAAAGCGGCCTCAACTGGACCTTTGTTTGTCCGCCCAATATCATCAACCAAGGACCCACCGGCAGTTATGTTACCAATGCTGATTATCCCCCTGAACTAAATAAATACAAAATAAACGCCGGAGACCTGGCTATGTTTATGTTGAATGAATTACTAAAGAATGAATTTGTAAAACACCGGGTTGGTATATCTAATTAAAAATTAAAAATTAAAACATGAAAACACTTTTCTTCATTGCCCTGCTGTTCATCTTTAATACCCTGTTTGCTCAGGATGCCATCCAATACCAAACACCACCCAAAGAAATTTATGACCTCGTAATGGCTAAGCCTACACCCGGAGTAACCTTCGACAGTAAGGGACAACACATGCTCATACTGGAACGCAGTGACATGCCATCTGTGGAAGACCTTGCCCAGCCTGAGTTACGCATTGCAGGCTTGAGGATAAACCCCATCAATTTTGGCCCGAGCAGAGGTTCTTACATTACTGATATTATTATTAAAGAAGTAACAACAGGAAAAGAGTTCCGCCTTACCGGCTTACCGGCAAATCTTAAAGCCGGCAACCTGCAATGGAGTCCTGATGAAGATAAAGTTGCTTTCACCAATACAACAAACAAGGCTGTTGATATTTATGTAATTGATATTAAAACCCGTAAAGCCACCAAAGTAAATAAGTCAGCAGTCAATTTAGTTTTAAGTGCTGCATTCGACTGGATAGATAACAACAGTCTGCTGTATGCAGCTGTATACAAATCATTAAACATGGCACCTAAAAAGCCAGTAGCGCCAAATGGACCTGTAGTGCAGCAGAATCTTGGTAAAGTAGCTGCCAGCGCCACTTTTCAAGACCTGATAAAATCTCCTTTTGATGAGGTGCAGTTTGAATTTTATGCCACTACACAATTGGTAAAAAATACCAATGGCGTTGAAACAAAGATCGGCACACCCGCTATTTATAGTGATGTATCCAGCTCGCCTGATAAAAAATATTTGTTGGTAGAAAGAATTGATAAGCCATTTTCTTATTTGGTAACAGCAGGTGGGTTTAACAGCACTATGATGATTACAGATATAAATGGCAGATTAGTAAAGACCATTGCAAAATTGCCCAGCAGCGAAGGCACTCCAAGAGGAAACGACAATGTATTAAATGCACCCCGTGGTTATAGCTGGTTAAATAATTCACCGGCAACAGTAAGATGGATCGAGCCATTGGACAGCGGTATGATCAAAAATAAAATGGATTATCATGATGCAGCTTATACACTGACTGCGCCATTTACAGCTGCACCAAAAGAACTCGTTAAAACTGCTGAGCGCATGTACAACATAACGGATGTTACTGCCGAAATGTTTTTTGTAACCGAAGGTTCCAGGGCAAAACACCGGACAAAAATGAGCAGCTTTACTGCCGGTGGTAAAATGGAAACACTGGTTGACCGCAGCACCGACGATGCTTACAACGACCCCGGCACTCCAATGACAGAAAAAAATAAATATGGCCGCAATGTTGCAAAATTGATCAACGGATCACAATTGGTCATGAGGGGCAATGGTGCTTCTGCAAAAGGTGACCTGCCATTTTTAAATACATTCGACATCAATACCAAAGAAACCAAACAACTCTGGCGCTGCGAAGAACCCTGGTACGAAACCGTAACTGATGTTTTGGATTACGACAAGATGATCATTGTTACCAACAGACAAAGCCAGGACCAGCAACCCAATTATTATTTGCGTGACCTTAAAAATAATTCTGCAAAAGCAATTACTGCTTTTCCCAATCCACAACCCGGACTGCGGGGCATTACCAAACAAAAAATTACCTACAAACGCAAAGATGGTATTGACCTTGCTGCCGACCTGTATTTACCAAAAGGCTATGATGCAAAAAAAGATGGGCCCCTGCCGGTGATGATGTGGGCCTACCCACGCGAATTTAAAAGCGCCGCCGATGCTGCACAGTTACGCGGCAGCAAATATACTTTTACAAGAGTAGGTCCTGGCTCCATTGTTTTTTGGGCAACGCAGGGTTATGCCATCATGGATAACACCGAGTTTCCCATTGTTGGCGAAGGCGACAAACAACCCAATGATAATTTTGTTGACCAGCTTGCCTGGAGCGCCGAAGCAGCTATTGATAAAATTGCAGAGATGGGTGTTGGCGACCGCAACCGGGTAGCAGTGGGCGGACACAGTTATGGTGCATTCATGACATCGAACCTGCTGGCACATACCAAATTATTTAAAGCAGGTATTGCCCGTAGCGGTGCATACAACCGTACATTAACTCCTTTTGGTTTTCAGAATGAAGAACGTACTTACTGGCAGGCACCGGAAGTGTATAATGCCATGAGCCCTTTCAGCAATGCCGATAAAATTAAAACGCCCCTGCTGCTGATACATGGCGAAGCCGATAATAACCCAGGCACTTTTCCCATACAAAGCGAACGTCTGTACAATGCCATAAAGGGCCATGGCGGCACTGTACGTTTTGTGCAACTGCCTTTCGAAAGTCACGGCTATGCAGCAAAAGAAAATATACTGCACATGCTTTGGGAACAGAACCAGTGGTTGAATAAATTTGTGAAGAATGCAGCTGGTTCGCCGTATGTGAAGTGAAATGTCTGAACTATGATTTAAATGATTGAATGAAGACTATTGTCAGAACTATGATTAAAATGATTGAATGAAAACTATGATTAAGAACAAATCATAGCCAATCAAAAAATCAAAAGAATCATAGTGCAGACAATATTGCGAACAAAACCAGTGGCTGAATAAATTAGTGAAGAGCCCTGGTTCGCCGTATGTGAAGTAGATGTCTGAACTATGATTGGAATGATTTAATGAAGACTATTGTCTGAACTATGATTAAAATGATTGAATGAAAACTATGATTAAGAACAAATCATAGCCAATCAAAAAATCAAAAGAATCATAGTTTAAAACAAATACTATGATTAATGAACAATACCCTGAAAGTGAACTGACTGGTAAAATCATTGGCTGTGCCATGGAGGTACATAAAATTTTAGGCAATGGTTTTCAGGAAGTTATTTATCAAAGGGCATTAGCATTAGCAATAGAAATGAACAGGCAAGGTTTGTCTTATAGCAGGGAACATGAAATGGAAATATTCTATAAAGAAGAGAATATAGGAGGCCGGAGAGTGGATTTTTTTGTTGAAGGGAAAATAATGGTTGAACTGAAAGCGATTATTTCACTGGAAGATGTTCACCTTGCGCAGGCTATCAACTACCTGGAAGCATACAATATGGATATAGGGTTACTGATAAACTTCGGCAGCCGGAGTTTACAATTTAAGAGGGTGATGAAGCCAGGAAAGAAAATTGGATAATTGTCGGAACTGTGATTCAAATGATTGAATGAAAACTATGATTAAGAACAAATCATAGCCAATCAAAAAATCAAAAGAATCATAGTGCAGACAAAAGGTTAATACCGGCCTTTGTTTTTCATGGCACCATCGTTGCTTCGCAATCACTTTGACGGCATAGCAATGGGGAATTTTTATTGATGCGAAGATGGTTCGTGAAGAAATGAACCAAGGCAAAGAACCTTTAAGTTAACACTTTAAACAACTTTTAATAAAAGATTCTAAACTCTCTTATGAATAATTACATGACCAAGTACAAAACCCTGCATCTATGGATGATCATTCCCATGGTCATTATGCAGGCCGGTATCTTTTATGACTATTGGGGCGATTTTTCAGATAATGCCTGGTCTGTACATGTTCATTATGTTACGGGAACCGTGTGGTATCTCTACCTCATCATTCAGCCTTACTATGCTACCCACGCACAAATGGCCAGGCATCGTACCAATGGCATCATCGGTATGTTCATAGCCGGTGCGGTATGCATAACTGCACTGAGCATGTTGCACCGGGATATTGTATCTGCCGAAGGCGCAGTGGCCGACCCGGAACGCTTCGGCCCTTTCAAGCCCTGGTTCTTCCTGGGCGTGGCCGCTGTAGAGATCATAATGATGATAGCTTTTGGATATGCTGTAATAAAAAGTATCATTCACCGCAAGCAGGTGGAAGATCACGCCTGGTGGCTGATATCAACGGTATTCATTATCATGATGCCGGCACTGGGCCGTGGGGCACAATTTGTGACTATGGCCATGTATGGTGATAACTGGCCCGATATTGATATCATGTCCTCACTTTATTTTACTACAGGTCTGATCATTGTGATGTTGCTTTTTTTTGCATGGAAATATGAAAAGCTAAAACATCCTGCCACCCGGCTGGCTTTAGCCGTGAATGTGGTCAATCTTTTTTTAGAACCTATCGGAAGATGGGAGCCGGTGCAAATATTCATAAAAACGCTGATCAAAGGATAAGTTGAGAACTATATTGGTTAAAAAATGGTGAGTATATGAGCAGGTAGAAGGCTTCTGCTGGCGCAGATATGCGGCAAAGAAAAAGCAGCATGGTGTATCTGTGCCAAATATCACTCCTCTGGACCTTGGTTCGGGTCTTCATGAACCATATTGGACAAAGCAAATAAGTACAAAATGAAAAAAATTTACTTTTTAACAGCAAGCATTTTGTTGTTCATTTTATCTGTGATCGGTTTTTCAGATAACCTGTTTACTGATGTACACCAGAAAAGCAATAGCGACCCAAAATTTATCATTCACGGCCTGTTCTGCTTTGCCTGGTTTATAATACTCATCATTCAAACCAATTTCATCAGGAAAGGTGATTATAAAACCCATATGAAATTGGGGATAGCAGGCTTAATAACAGCAATTTGCGTATTTGTGAGTACAGTGTATATTTTCGTGGTAATTTATAAAGGTTGGGATGCCATGTTTTTTTATGCAAAAGCCAACCGGTTTTTCATGCCCACTTATGCACTATTTGTATGGTTGGGATACCGTAACAGGAAGCATGCTGTAAACCATAAACGATATATGTATGTGGGCACGCTGTTCATGCTTGGGCCAATATTAGATCGGGCAGCAGGGCGTATTATTCCCATACCGGTAGAAATATTCACCCCGGCGGTTTGGAATTTGTTTTTTATTTCCCTTTTTATTTATGATTGGATCAGTTTAAAAAGAATACACCCGATCACCTATTTATCATTTATATGGTTTTACATTGTTTGGGTAATTGCAATATTTACTTAATAAAACATGAGACCCACTGGCTCAGGTGTTCTGCAGTAACATTTCAAAGCTTGCACCTGTTGCGTTTTTTATTTACTTTTCTGTTAACTTAACTAATAATTGCTGTAAAAAATGAATATCGTAAAATTATTTATCCCGGTACTGTTACTTACTTTACCTGTACACAGTTTAGCCCAATCAATTGACAAGATCAAACTTGAAAAATTTATTGACAGCATTTACAAACCCTTCAACAAAAAAAACTCCCCCGGCTGTGCGATTACGATCATGGAGAACGGAAAACTGATTAGCAAAAAAGCCTATGGTATGGCCAGTATTGAATTGCAGGTTCCCTTTTCGCATCAAAGCGTAGTAAAAATAGGATATTCTGAGGCGAGGGAATTTATTTCGATTGCTGCTGTATTAATGGAGAAGGATGGTATTCTGGCATTGCATGATAAAGTAAGAAAGTATTTCCCAAAATTACCGGAATGGTCAGACCCGGTAACCATCCTGGATCTGCTTAATCACCGCAGTGGCTTTGTAGATGAATGGTCAACTGCATTACTGATGCATGGGGCTATGTCAAATCGTTTTGAAAAGGAACAGTTCTTCCGCCTGCTATATACACAAACAGAACCTGAAATTGAACCCGGCAAAGGATTTATGTATTGTAATTCTGATTTTGGTTTGTTGCGGTTGATCATGGAAAAAGCTTCCGGGAAAAATCTATCTGACTGGATAAAGAAACGTGTATTCGATACTTTAAAAATGAGTAATACAAGAATGCAAAAAAATGCACAGGATATTATTCCAAACCGTGCAGCAAAATATTCATCTTCCGGAAATGGTTTTGAACAGGATAATGTTCAGAAGACATCACCCGGGGGGAATTATTTTATCCTTACCTGTGCAGATGATCTGGCGAAATGGTCTGCGGCTATCAGTGATCCGGGTTCGGAATTCAATGCGGCGTTCAAAAATTTATTGCAAAATGTAAGGATGATACCCGGCAAAAAGAATCACTTCGTTACCGGCCACAGCCTTGATACCATCAATGATCATATGGTCATTATTCATGAAGGGGTTAATGGCGAAAATTATCTTAGCCGTATTCCTTCAAAAGGATTAACGATCATAACCATAGGCAACCTGGATGGAGAAGGTTTTTCGGTTCAAAATAAATTGCTTTGTAATTATGTACTGCATTCAAAAAAGCCTCCATTCATCAAACCGGTTTTTGCGAAAAAACCGATCCCCATTACCGAAGCAGAATTAAAAAAATACGAAGGCAGGTATCGCTGGCTGAACCAGGTGTCATGGGAGAGTTATAATGAGAAGAGAAAGACCAGCGATTTGTTCGTAGAGAATGGCAAATTAAGATTCAGGTATAGCGGCACTTATATCATTGAGCTTATCCCGGTTGGTAAAGATCTTTTTTATTACGAAGACGGGTTTGGTACGGAGATAAAATTTATTCAGCCTGAAGGCAATGCTCCGATGAGGGTGAAAGTAGCTTTTGATGATGGCTTTCCTGGCGAAAACATGGAAAAGGAAAGTGCAGAATGGCTGCCATCAACAGAAGATCTTAAAATGTTTACCGGAAAATATTACAGCAAACATCTTGATTACTATTGGAATTTTGAATTGAATGTACTGGGAAAAATGGTTTTGAAAAGAGCTACCATGCCCGATGCGATCATTGAACCCGATGGGGAGAACCAGTTTCATTACATTGCTGAAAAAAACCCGGGGGACGGGTTTGACCAATGGATACTATTCAATAAAAATACTGCCGGAGAAATAACAGGTTTAACAGTATGGTCGGCCCGTGTAATGCATCACCGCTTTAATAAAGTTAAATAAAGAACTATGAAGCAATTTTTTTCTTTTTGTATTGTACTTACAATGATAAGTCTTTCGATCTGCTCCTCTTCTTATGCCCAGCTAAAATACCCGGCAGCAAGAAAAGAAGCTTTTGACACGGTGATCTATGACAGGAAATTAAGTGATGATTATTTCTGGATGAGCCGTAAGTATAATGAAAAAGAAGTTATAGCATTCAGCAAGCAGCAAGGAAAACTTGCGTAATCGATCCTGGATAGCATTCCGGGCAGTGCCATACTAGAAAAAGAGTGGAATGAAGCTTTTGCCACATTAGATGATGAGATATGGAATGGCAAAGCTGTCGGCGAATATATTTATTACAGCAGGTCAATTCCTAAAGAAGGTACCTGGTATTGCAGGAGAAAAGGGCTGAACGGGGCTGAAGAAAATTTGTTGACCACGTTGAGAATAAATGGCCAGCGATATTCTATCCGTAAAAGGACCTTTGCACATAATAAACCTTTGCTGGCACTTATGCTTATGCAACAGGGTGAAGCAAATCCACAGATACGGATTTATGATACAGATAAAAAAGATTTTTTACCGGATAGTATCGCCCCGGTGATGTTCAATGATTTCCGGGGAGTTTTATCATATTGACGGTAAATTATTGTGGAATTTTTATTAAAGATCAGGTGGTTCGTGAAGACAGGAACCAGGGCGAATCTTAAATAATTTTAAACAACACAACCATGAAAAAATTATTACATACAACGAATTTGTTGTTTTTCAGTTTACTATTATTGACACTCGTATCATGCAATAGAAAAATTAAAACCCCTTCAGATGAAACCATCAATGCAATCAACCTTAAACGGGGAGATGTAGTGTTGTGCGGACCGCCTGAACAGGAATTTGGCATGGTCTCCTTTGAAACCTCCTGTTCCGAAAAAATAAAAAAAGACTTTGACCTTGCCATGGCACTGCTGCATTCCTTTGAATATGATGAGGCTGAAAAAGTTTTTGCAAAGGTGATTGATGAAGACCCGGCATGCCCCATGGCTTACTGGGGAGTGGCCATGAGCAATTACCATCCCCTTTGGGCCCCGCCCTCACAGCCCGAACTGGAAAAAGGTGCCAAAGCAATTGCGCTTGCACAATCTATCACCCAAAAATCAAAAAGAGAATCGGATTATATCGCTGCCATGGCATCATTCTATAAAGACTGGAATAAAACAGACCATCGCACCCGCAGCCTCAACTATCAAAGATCAATGGAAAAAATATATACAACCTGGCCTGATGATAAAGAAGCAACCATATTATATGCTTTGTCGCTTACGGCAGTTGCAGACCCTGCTGATAAGTCTTTCACCAATCAAAAAAAGGCTTATCGTATTTTAACTGCTTTATATCCAGGGCAGCCCAATCATCCCGGCATTGTGCATTATATAATTCATAGCTACGATAATCCTGAGCTTGCTGCATTGGCATTACCGGCAGCAAGAAAATATGCCTCCATTGCTCCTTCCTCTGCCCATGCCCAGCATATGCCTTCGCATATTTTTACAAGGCTGGGACTTTGGGATGATTGCGTTAAGTCGAACATTGCAGCTGCTTCCTCTGCAAAATGTTATGCCGAAACTGCCGGCATTAAAGGTCATTGGGATGAGGAATTGCACGCCCTGGACTATCTTGTTTATGCTTACCTGCAAAAAGGAGATAATGTACTTGCTAAAAAACAATGGGATTATTTAAAAACCATCAATGAAGTGGAACCTTTTAATTTTAAAGTTGCCTATGCTTTTGCGGCCATACCTGCACGCTATGTACTGGAAAACAAATTATGGAAAGAAGCGGCCGGCTTACAGGTGCATAACGAAAATTTTCCCTGGCAAAATTTTCCCTGGCAAAGAGCCATCATCCATTTTGCCAGGTTGCTTGGTTCTGTTCATATTGGTCATGTTGATGCCGCCAATGCTGAAATAAAAAAATTAAACAGCCTCTATGAAATGCTGATGGCAAAAAAAGATTCCTACAATGCCAACCAGGTAATGATACAGATAAAAACTGGTGAAGCCTGGATAAAATTTGCAGAAGGAAAAAATGCTGAGGCGCTGAATCTTATGAATATTGCTGTAAACATGGAAGACAATACTGAAAAACATCCTGTTACTCCCGGCGAAGTAATACCTGCCAGGGAATTATTAGCCGAAATGCTGATCCAAATGAATAAACCCGCCGAAGCTTTAGAAGCTTATGAAGCAGATCTGAAAAAACATCCCAACCGGTTTAATGGCTTATATGGTGCAGGATCAGCCAGCGAAAGCACTAATAATATTGCAAAAGCAAAATATTATTACCGGCAATTGACTTTTGTTGCAAATTCACCTGGCTCAAACAGGCCCGAACTTGAAAAAGCAAAGTTGTTTTTAAAAAAAGAAAAATATTAGTTTGTATAAAACAAAATGCTGTGGTTACTTTTATTTAATTCAAAAACAAAAAGATATGGATCATTCAATTCAGCTTCTTCATCCTTTAGAAATAGATAAAGCCTCCATTACATTGTCGAATGCATTTTTGAACGACCCGTTACAGCGCTATACTTTTCCTGATGAGCAGGAACGAAAAGAAAAATCACCATTACACTTTAAAAGTATTTTACAATTTGGTTTACAATTTGGAGCAGTGTACAGAACAGCCGGTGAATTAGGTGGAGTAGCAGTCTGGCTAAAACCCGGAGAAACTGAAGTTACAGCAGAAAAAGCTGAAGCTGGTGGGTTGACCAGGCTTCCTGAACTGGTGGGTGAAGAACCTATGAGCCGTTTTTTTGCTGCGCTTGATTATATAGAGCCTTATCATAAACTGGATATGCCGGAACCGCACTGGTACATTATGGTAATAGGAGTTGATCCGGCCTTCCAGGGAAAAGGACTTGGTAGGGCATTATTACAACCTATTTTGGATAAGGCTGATGTAACCAATACTCCCTGTTACCTGGAAACTGCACAACCTGCCAATGTTTCTTTTTATAATAAATTGGGATTCAGAATTGTTCGTGAATTAATTGACCCAGTCAGCGGATTAACTATATGGACATTTCGACGAAATACCCTTACACAGGCATAAGCCTGCCTGTTGGCAGACAGCTGTTACGCAGGCATCACTTCCCGAAATACTTCGGGCCAGGTGGTACTCATTAAATCTGCTGAGCGAAGACTTATTACTTTATTAATTTGAACACATTCCCATTCTCAGTTTTCAGGTAGTATACTCCTGCAGGTAAATAACCAATATGCATATGTTGCACGGGGCTATGCAATTTTATTTTTTGTACCAGCCGCCCTTCGGAACTTAATAACTGTATTTCTGTATTAAGCAAGGCACTGTTTTTTAATCTGACCGTCAACTCATCCCTTGCGGGAAGCGGGTAAACAATAATGCCAGCTTCCTTTTTGAAAGATCTATTTCTGCCGTCGTAGGTATGTTGCCCCCGTCTGGGCTTTGACCAACGGGCAGCGTACTCACCAAATAATAAAATAAAAAATCGTCTGATTAAAATCGCCGCTGGTTGAAACCCAGGCGGCGGCAGCTCAAAAGTACAAATTATAGCCAATCAAATAATCAAAAAAATCATAGTGCAGACAATATTGGGTGCAAAACCAGTGGCTGAATAAATTTGTGAAGAGCCCGAATTCGCCATATGTGAAGTAAGTCTGAACTATGATTTAAATGATTGAATGAAAATTATGATTAAGAAAAAATCATAGCCAATCAAATAATCAAAAAAATCATAGTGCAGACAATATTGGGTGCAAAACCCTTGGGGAACTTTTATTGAAGCGGAGATGATTTGAAAATGGTTCGTGAAGACACGAACCAAGGCGAAAATGTCCATCTGCATGTAATTGTTCAAACAATGATAAAATCATTTTGTAAATTAAGTTATTTAAAGATACGAATCAGCGGGTTGGGACAAACTTCAACTTATCAGCTGTCTATTTCTGCTCCCCGGCTGCACTCCCGCTAACCGGTATAAATTTTTTTATCACTTCACTAATATTTCCGAACTTTAATAATACTGAATATTATGAAACTTTATACATACTTCACCAGCTTGTTTTTAATGCTTACAATGACAATTGTGTCACAAAGCAAAAAAGAAAAGTTAGATGACATCATGAAGACCTATCACCGGTTCAATATGTTTGATGGTGCAGTGCTGGTTGCAGAAAATGGCAAGGTTATATACAAAAACGCTTTTGGAATGGCAAACCAGGAATGGAATATTCCAAACACTACCGATACAAAATTTATGATCGGTTCTGTATCAAAACCACTTACTGCCATTTTAATGTTGATACAGGTGCAAAAAGGATTGATAGATCTGGACAAAACCATTGCTGATTATTTACCCGGATATTTTAAAAAAAACGGAACCCGTATCAGCATCCGTCAACTATTGAGCCATAGCTCCGGTATGCCCAATTATGATATTATGCCGGATTTTTTTCCCAGGATCAGCCGGCAGAATTTTTCAAGGGAAGCATATGTAAAACTATATATGGATTCGGCCCTGGTATTTGAGCCGGGTACAAGCTACTATTACAGCAGCTGGGGTTATTTTACTTTGGGTTATATTATGGAAAAGGTTACCGGAAAAACTTATGCACAGTTGATGAAAGAAGATATTTTTGATAAACTGGGAATGACCGGCACAGGCTCCTATTTTCATACACAGGTGGTAAGCAAAAGAGCAAGTGGATATGATTACAGTCTGGGTGGTTACAGCAGCGCCGATTTTCGGGACCAATCAAACACTATGGGAACGGGAGATCTCTATTCAACAGTAGAAGATCTTTTTAAACTGCACCTGGCCATCAGCAATAACAGCCTTCTTAATAAAAAACTTACAGATGAAATGTTCACGCCCGGTATAAGACCCTGGAGGTATGGTTTTGGATGGTTTAACCAGGATTTTAGATACACCCCTACGGACAGTGTTTTTGCAAACTATCATTTGGGAATGACAGAAGGCTTTTTATCATTCCTGGTACGTATACCTGCTTCCAACAGCCTGATTGTATTTCTGTGTAACAGTTCACCTACACATTTTTTTGGAATTGCAACTAACCTGATGAAGACACTTTATGATAAACCGGTTGTTTTAAAACAGCCTGTACATAAAGTTTTGGAATCATTGCTGGCAGTAAATAACGGTGGCCTTGCCATTGCAGAATATAAAATAATGAAAAAAGATACTGTTCATTATTATATTGACTGGCTTGCCATGGATCAACTGGGTAACCAGTTATTTACTTTGAAAAGATATGATGATGCCAGAATTATTTTTGAAAATAATGCGGCAGAATTCCCGGAAAGAGACCTTACACTCTTCAGCCTTGCAAAAACTTATGAAATTCTCGGCAGAAAAGAAGATGCGATTTTATGGTACAAAAAGGTTTGTAACCTAAACCCTGGATATGAAGAAGCAATAAACAGGTTAAAAGAATTAGAAAAAAATAAATAACATTGATAAACCCTTACTATTTGTCTCTGTTCATGCCGGCCTTCAGGCAGGCCCGTTCTTAAGGTTGTCAAAAGCAGTATTTAAAATCACCAGTGTCAAAGAATTTTAGTTTTATAATTCAGTTACTTAAAATACTTAAAAACAGGATAATCGACCTGCTTCTTTGCTACCCCGGCATTCTCCAGATAGAGATCAAAAAAGTTCCAGGTTACCAATCCGTCATCACTTTGTGGCTCCAGTAAATAAAATATTAAATTGGATAAAGGCTGTGCCATATTGATAACAAAATCACCTTTTTTAAACTTTTGTGAAGCAGGAATAAATGTGCCTTTTAAACTTACAAGATTGTGTTTTTGAAAGCCATTCTTTTCTTTCATCAAAGAATCAACTTTAAATATTTCGCCTGAAAATGACTGGTTCTTAGTAAGTGTATCCACTTTGATCCCATGCATGATCAAATTTGCAACAATGGGCGCTAAAGCAGCAGGAATAACATATCCACGCGGTACCGTACTTTCAGTTACGGCATCAAATTTGGCATAATAATTTACGTCATCATATTTTACCATTTTACCTGTACGTATATATTTTTTCTTTCCGTTGACATCTGTTATGGGAAAATAATCGTAGGTGATAAAATTATTTAACTTTTGCAAGGGCATCATCTTATATTGAACACCTTTTTTAGCTTTCCCCCCATTATCTGTTACATTTTTAATCGCCGCCTGTTCGGCAGCTTTATTAGTGGCTATAATTTCGGCAGTATGGCTGTTTGCATATTCTAAAATTTCAGAAATAAAAATGTAGGTACTGTTGATCCGTTGATAAAAACGTTCGTGGGAAAAGGCTTCGCTTAAAATAGCCATACGGTTTCGTAAACCAAATTGATTAACCAAATATCTTGGATGATGGTTATAGGTATAGAAGTTTTTTAAGGGCCATCCTTCGCTTACTGAATAATCGCCATAGGGGGCAAATTGCAAATCGTATTTTTCACGTGCCCTGTTACTAATAGCCGGTAACATTTTATTATTGGTATAATCATAGGGCGCATATTCTCCTGCAGAGTGATAACTGGGTGCCCAGGTAAGTGAGTAAGCATGCCAGGTACCGTTGGTGGTGTGCAGGTCCACAAATATTTGCGGGTCCCAGGGAACAATTACATTTTGAAAAAGGGCACGGGTTTCAAATGCCTCCATTTTCATTCCATCTCTGTTAAGGTCTAAACCCTGGCTGTTTTCTCTTTGTCCGGCCTCTAGCGGGCTACCTTCCTGCGAAGTACGGGTTTCCTTTCCCATTTTATCATTACTGTCCGTATTATAAATGGGCACAAAAAGGATCACCAGGTTATCCAACAAATATTTTTTGCTCCCTAATAAAATATCCCTCATTAATATCATAACAGATTCCTTTCCTTCCACTTCACCGGCATGTATATTGCCCTGAATGTATAATACCATTTTACCGCTTGCCTTTGCTTCAGCCGCTGATGTTATTTTAGGATCAGCTAATACAGCTACCGGTATATCCTTTCCCTCCAGGCTTTTGCCCATGGAAAAAACATGCACATGGGCACTTAATTTTTTTACTTCGTTTAAAAATTTAATTACATCGGCGTAAGTAGATGTACGCTGAAAAGCTGTTCTTTCGGGAGTAATAACAAGGCTATCCGTCCACATAGACTGAGCTGCTAAAAATAGCTGTACTAAAAATAAACAAACAGCGAGTAAAGATGCTTTTCTCATGTTGAATCAGTTGACAGATGATTATTAAAAAAATTAAGAAATCTTATTTTAAAGACAAATTACCCATTTTATTAAATGAAGTACCAAAAAATATAGTAAAAGGTATTTTTAAACCGAACCGGTAAAACATACTTATGAGATTAAACTCTGCCCTGGTTCGTAATACACAAAACAAAGTTTCAGATTCCGGGCAATGATATCAACGGATAAAAAACTACATCCTGTTGAGCGCATCATAATCAAGTAATTCAATATCGGGGGTAATATAACCGGGTTTTACGGGTTCTTCTTTCATCAGGTCGGTGCTTAAATATTTTTTATTGCTGTCGCAGAAAACAGTCACTACATTCAAAGGCGTTTCAGATTGATCTTGCAACAGAATGGCTCCTATCAGGTTTGCGCCTGAAGATATACCCACTGCCAATCCCAGTTTTTTGGCCAGTTTTTGCGCCATTAATATAGAATCTCCATCAGATACACTTATGACTTTATCCATTTCGTTCAGCTTTACAATGGCGGGTATAAATTCATCTGATATTCCCTGTATGCGGTGCGACCCAACTTTATGACCCGTAGAAAGTGTAGGAGATTCTGCCGGCTCCAATGGATGAATTTTTATGTTTGGGTTCTTCGAACGCAGGTATTTACCAACGCCCATGATCGTACCACCGGTGCCTATGCCGGCAACAAAGGCATCCGGGTTTATGTCGATGGCCTGCAGTTGCATCCATATCTCTTTTGCCGTTGTTTTTTCATGAGCTTCCGAATTATATATATTTTCAAATTGCCGGGGTAAAAAAATGGACGGGTTTTCTGCCGACATTTGTTCACTTAAGGCTATACTTCCTAAAAAACCGCCTTTTTCCTTCGACATTAATATTACCTCTGCGCCCAGGCTTTCAATGATATTGATCCTTTCCCTGCTCAGCCAATCAGGCATAATGATCTTTACTTCATGCGCCAGTGCTTTACCGATCGCACTAAAAGAAATTCCAGTATTGCCACTTGTGGCTTCAACAATAATATCATGATTCTTAATTTTACCGGATCGGTAGGCCTCCTGAAGAATGTACAATGCCATGCGGTCTTTGATACTGCCCGTAAGGTTATAATGTTCGCATTTTATAAATACTTTATTGGTAACATTTTTATAACGGTAAACGATCTCTATCATCGGTGTGTTACCAATGAGCCGCCAGAGATGATTGAATTTATTTTCTAATTTCGTTTTCGTGGGTTAAAACTAAAATAATCCGGCCGGATAATTTCCCAAACTGACCAATATCATAAATTTATTCTGCCTTTGTTACTTTAGCTCCACGATCGCCGGATTCAGGTAATATCATAACCCATGATCAAATCATACGATCCTGTTTATAAATCAATAAATAAGTTTGAATTAGTAAAGCACGATCCAGGGCAAAGAAAAAAAGCCCTATGCTTTGCCTGCTATATAATAATGAAATACATTTTCCAAAACATAGATCTCATCATAAATATTGAAAGCTTTTAAAGTGCTTATCAGTGTTTCTTTTACTTTTTCTTTTCCGGCATAATTGATTGCTTCTACTGAGGGCCCGGCTGCCAGTATGCCTTTAAGTGCATCATCAAGTGAAGAAAAATTCCAGGGGCACTCAATGGTATTGCTTTCTATAATTTTAAATCCGGCTGAAATAAGCAGCTCTTCCACTTTACCCGCAGCTGAAAGTGCCAATGGTCCGGGGACTGTTGCAACAGGTTCAGGTAACAGGGACGCAACTGATGCCAGTACATTCAATGCTTCGCATTCAGTCCCACTCCCCCATACTCCAATGACCAGCTTACCTTCATCCTTCAATACCCTTTTGGCTTCCTTTAATACGATAAACACATCTTCAGCATACTGAATGGAATTAAAACCGGTTACCAGATCAAAACATTTATCATCAAATGGCAAATGTTCCATGTCCTGGTTTAAAAGCGTAGCTGTTGGATTTCGTTGCCGGGCAATTCCTAATAATTGTTCCGAAACATCGATCCCGGTGATTGTAGCGGCTTTAGCATCAGCCATTTTAATAAACAGGCCCGAACCGCAACCAATATCAAGTACATGGTCATTTTTTGTTAAGCCGGATTTACTAATAATCTTTTTATAAACAGGAATAAAATTTATCTCCAGGTATAAAGCCCAGTCTTCAGGGGCGGTGCCCCATAATTCACCCTGCCTGTTTTTAATACCCATTTTTAAAATTTCAGTCTGCTTAGCCAGGAAAAATAAATGTTAGCAATTCGCTCTATCTAAATTATTCTTTTTAAGAGAAAGCATTTCACAAATTATTCCTAATTTTTACCGTCTGAGTTTATTTCTTCTTTAAACATTCTTTCAATTTTTTTCGGCTAAGCTGGTGACTGCCTGCAAATTTATCATCGGTATATCGTTAAAGAAAGAAAAATCAGTAAGTTTAGGAATATAAAATTTAAGCAAAAAAAACAAAAAATTATAATCTTTTCTTATTAGCTTTATTCTGTTAAAATAATTATTTATGGATGATGTTTTTTATAATACCTTTCTAAGTGATCATGCTAATATTCTAAGGCGCTTTCAAAGCAGGTTTCACCAGGCAAATTGCACAGCATTGGCTTGTGAAATAGATAAATATTTTTCTTCCGGTATTATTTCCAGAGCCAGTGGCATTACTTCCACAGATGGCTATATTCAAACTGGTGGAAGACCCAGTCCTCCTCTAATATCAAACCTTTCCAATATTATTAGTATAGTTAGCAGTGGATCCAATGGAAATCATCTAGTAATTGAAGCTGAAAATTCCGCGGGAAGACACCATTTTGCCAATATTATTAAAATAGGACTTAACAATGTTTATTATGTTGACGGTTTTAATACACAATTACCTGTTTGCTCTTTAAATATTCATATGCACTTAAGTTGGGCCACAATTTTTCATTATTCAATTGATATGAGGGTACGCATGGCATGATAATTAATGCTTTATGTACTTTGTATTTTTTTAAGTGACCCATAGTTTTACAATTTTCACTTTTTTTGATGCTCTTCCGTGAACCTGATCAAACAAATTCTTTTGTTGCCAGTCGCCAACGCTGCAATTTTTTAGCACAAACTCCAGCAAAGGCAAAGGGTATCACAATTCTGTTGGTAAAAGTACCTGGGCTTAAAGTAAAATAAACCACTTATCATTAGCTGCAACCACCGGAACAGTATAAGCCTGCCCTATCAAATCTATAATGTGTAATTTAACCGGGCATAATATTAATTAATGATAAAATATTCCCCATGTTACAATTAGCATACTTTAAACCTGCTTCAATACTATTATTTTTATTTGCAGCTTCAACGGTACGATCACAGAATATTACAACGCCGCGTACAGCAAGTCCCGCTGCAAATGTTTCCCAAACCATTGGTATCTCTACTGTAAATGTAAATTATTCGAGGCCCGCTGTAAAGAACAGGGAAATATGGGGAGTCCTGGTACCTTATGGATGGAACGTGCAACCATTTGGTACAGGCAATTCAGCACCATGGCGTGCAGGTGCCAATGAAAATACTGTGGTTAAGTTTTCGCACCCGGTAAAAGTTGAAGGTATTACAGTACCTGCAGGAGATTACGGGTTATTTTTTGTAGTTAATAAAGACAATACCGGCGAAGTGATCTTATCAAAAGACCACAGGTCGTGGGGTAGTTTTTTTTATGATGCCGCCAACGATCAACTGAGGTCAAACATACAGTTGCGCAGCATTTCAAATACAGACCTGCTTACGTATGATTTTATTAACCTGACTAAGAACAGTGCTGAACTGGTTTTGAATTGGGAGAAGAAACAATTTCCGGTAAAGATTGAATATGCAGTAGATGATATTGTGATTGCAAATGCAGTTGATGAATTAAAAGGACCGATGGGATTTGGCTGGCAGGGATTTTTATCAGCAGCAAATTATGGATTGCAGAATAAAGTTAACCTTAACCAGGCGTTACAATGGATAGACCAGGCCTTTTTGCAGAATAACAGTTTTGTGACTCAAAGTACCAAATCAAATATTCTTACTGCTATGGGTAAAACAACTGAAGCTGACAAGATCATGAAGGATGCTTTGCCCAATGCAACAGAAGTTGAAATTAATGCCTATGGGTATCAGCTGATGGGTGCGGGTAATATGGATAAAGCCATTGAGGTCTTTGTTTTAAATACCAACCGCTTTCCAAAAAGTGCAAATGGGTGGGACAGTTTGGGTGAAGCTTATTTTACCAAAGGAGATAAAAAGAATGCCATCGCCAGTTTTAAAAAATCACTAAGTTTAAATCCGCCGGCAAATGTTAAAGCAAATTCGGAAAAATTTCTACAGCAGTTAGGCGCAAATTGATCAATGATCATTTTTGTTGCAGATGCGCTAACTGAGCCAGGCGTGTAAGAAGCGGATGCTGTGTTGATAAAATTTTGTTTAGTAAAAGATTATTGTAGGGCCTGCAGAAATTTATCAAAAGCAAAATATAACAGTTTTGTTTTTATATGAATGGCAGTTTTTATGTTAAAAAGTATATTACCTTATTGCATTAAACCAGGTTTATGAAAAAAGTTATGGTCGTATTTATTGTTTGTTTATTTGCCCATGTTTCGTTTGCACAGGAAAACAAACAAAAAATTGAAAGGGTATGTCTTGATTATATTGAAGGATTTTACGAAGGAGATACGGCAAAGCTGATCCGCTGTTTAAAGCCTTCGTTGTACAAATTTGGTTACTGGAAAAATAAAACTACAGGCATTTATGAAGCAGATGGACATATGACTTTTCAACAGGCAATTGATTATGCAAAAAACGTGTTTTCTAAAAAGAATTTTGCCAAAGAAGGCAACCCTAAAAAAGTGGAAGTTCTTGATATTATGAATACGGTTGCAGCGGCAAAAGTAACGGCCTGGTGGGGAGTAGATTATATTCTGCTTTCAAAACAAGCTGACAAATGGATGATAGAACAGGTACTTTGGGAAGGCCCTTTAGAAAAATAATATGTTGATTACTTTTATTACCCAGTGGTTATTTCTGCTTTCACACTGGATTTTTGTAACAAAAAAAAATAACCGTTCTCCTTTTATCCCTTTTACTTACAGGTTATTCCTTCCTCAAAAAGCAGTAACTCCGCTTCTTCTTTTTTAGTTATGTTAATCCGGCTGCTGCTTTCAGTAACCACCCGGCTCATGATCTGTTGTTTTAATTTCTTATCATGTAAAGTAAAATAACTGCTGATATCCCCTTTACCCTCCTGGTTCATATTGAACATCCTTGAAGATTTACTGCAGTCTAAGTCAAATGCGGAGAACCTGATGGTTTTGATATTTTTATTTGCTTCAGTTTTAAAATGAATCTGTTTATTACTGATATCATACACTATACTCCATTGCGTATAACTCCCCTGAGCAACTTTATCAAGAATTGAAAAAGCAAAATCAGTTACCGGCATTTCACTGTTTGTTTCATTGAACTTTTTAATCATGCTGCAGGTCTTCACAAAACGGTCAAGGGAATTATTATTGAGGGTAATTTCTTTTTTATCAACCAATGGTTTTGCTGTTTGTACAGCAGAAGCATAGGTATCATTGGTAAGTACGGCAAAAGGCAGTTCTTCACCTTTATGAACAACCATTTTACCATTTAAAAATTCAATGGTAGCCACATTACCCCCGGCATCTGCAATGAGATAATGAATGGGTGTTTCATTTTCGCTGATGCGTAATTTTGAATCGGTACTGATCACTTCGTCAATTGTTGAAGCATTATCAAGCTGGTATTGTATCCATTGCAAAACCCCAATGGCGGGCCTTGTATCGGCAGCCGGAAACCTGGTTTCATCCAGCCACATCAGTTCAACCACCAGCCCTTTTTCATTCATGCCCCCGGTTGGAAACTCCTTGCCATATTGATTGAATGTAATACTGCCATATCGCGAAATCCAGCTGGCCGATCTACCTTGGGCGGTTTTCAAAGAAGTTTTAATAAGGCCACGCTGGTTTGTATAAACAATACCTGCACCGGTAACCCAATCATAATTTCTGCCAAAAATGAGCTGACCGTTTTTATTAATGCAAAAGGTTGTGCAGGCAAAAATGAGCTTACCCATAAAAACCAGCAATAAAAACAACGGCATCTTTTTCATAAAAAAATTTCTTCAAGCTATACATTCTTTTGCTATAAAGAATTTGAAAAATGATGAAAGGTATTTATCTACATTATTTTGCCGGCATTTATCCATTATACATATTTTGTAACTCCCGGAATTGCTATGGGATAAAAACCATCTGCATTGGGTAAAACAGGTGGTAATGCATTCCAATTGTATACTTTCGGTTGAATATCAAGTCCGGAATTTATGGCTTTGTCCCATTCCACCACCTGCCCGCTGTATGTTGCCATACGCCCTAATATTGAAGTCATGGTACTTCTTGCCCCGTTTTCTGCATCTGCAAATTTATATTCAGCTTTTACTATCGCTTCAAATAATTCATCATGCTCAGTTTGATAGGGATTATTTTCTGTTTTTACATCAAATTGATACATAACTTTTCCCTTATGATCTATAATATTGCCTTCACCTGCCTGTATCTTTCCTTTTGTACCGATCAGTAATTCATCCACTTTGCTCATCGTACCCGGTATATGGCGGCACTGGCTGTTGAGGATACTGCCATCAGCATAAGTAAACTCTACATAATGATGATCGAATATTTCACCATGATCCTTTCCTTTTCGTACCTGCCTGCCTCCCATGCCCTGGGCTTTTACAGGGTAGCTTCCCTTAAACCAGTTAACCACATCTAAATTATGAATATGCTGCTCGGTAATATGATCGCCACACAACCAGTTAAAATAATACCAGTTACGCATCTGGTATTCCATTTCTGTTTGATTGTATTTTCGGGGTCTCACCCATACCCCATCATTATTCCACCATGCCTGCGCAGCAGTGATATCTCCGATCATTTCCTTTCTCTTAAATAATTCACGGTAGGAATTTTGATAATGCCTTTGAAGGCCTACTACTACATTTAATTTTTTTTGTTTGGCCAGGGCTGCTGCAGCTAAAACTTTTTGAATTCCTGCCGGGTCAGTAGCCACCGGTTTTTCCATAAATACATGTTTCCCCTGTTTAATAGCCTCTTCAAAATGAATTGGCCTGAACCCCGGAGGTGTTGTCAATATTACCACATCGGCTAAAGCAATGGCTTTTAAGTAACCATCAAATCCGGTAAATTTTCTTTCTTCAGGAACATCAATTTTATCCTTCAGGTTTCCCTTTGCACCCGACCAGTCACTAATATCATCACTGTTTAATGCAGTATAACAATTATCTAAATTATCCCGGAAAGCATCTGCCATGGCTACCAGTTTTACATTCTGCTTACTAAGCAGGGCTTGCATGGCAGCACCTGTACCGCGTCCGCCACAACCCACTAAAACTACTTTTATAACATCAGCGGCACCGGAAAAATAATTGGCTTTTGATAAAAGTGGTGCAGCAATTAAACCGCCGGCAAGCAGTGAACCCTGGCGTAAAAATTCTCTTCTGCCCGGGTTATTAAGTTTGTAAGAATCGTTGTTCATGATTAATCGGGTTTATTGTTTTTAAATATGGTGTTTATAAAAATAAATTCTATTAAGCGGTTACTATAACCTTAGCATAAAAGTATAAAAAATTAAGAATGCTGTTTTTTTTAAATTAAGTAAATGAAACAGATCAGATTTTTACCAAAACACAAATATTATTACGTGCCTTTGCGGCATATTATTTTCCAAGATATTGTTTAAAAAAATCATTTACTTCCGCCGCGACAGGTTGTACCAAAGGCCGGATAATCCGAAATCCCACGCCGGATGCATCTGTCAGCCACCATTTACTTTTTGGAATCTGGGGATCCCTCCGGTTCCATACCGGATCAGAACGAAAACGATTGGCACATCTCAGATCAGTTGCTTCATTTAAAAAACTTCCTCCCCGTAATGCTTTGGGGTATTTTGCCTTCTCCGGCATAACAAAAGGATTATCTGCCTGATCCGGCATATTCTTCATACGTTTTTCATCATAATGATCAAGCGTCCATTCAGAAACATTTCCCAGCATATCATAAATCCCCCAGGTATTGGGTAATTTTAAACCGGCCTTATGGAATTTATTATTACTGTTATTTTTATACCAGGCATAATTATCGAGTTGCGTTTCATCGTTTCCAAAATAAAAACGGGTAGCACTTCCGGCACGGCAGGCATATTCCCACTCGGCTTCCGTAGGCAGGCGATAAAAAATACCTGTTTTGTTATATAGCCACCGGCAATACATTAAGGCAGCATATTGCGATAAACTATTTACCGGGTAACCACCTTCTTTACCCATGCCCCCGCTAAGATCCACATATTGAGGGCTGGGCCTTGTAACCGCATCTACTGCAGCGTTTTCACTGGTTGTTTCATCGTTGTAATAAAAATCAAACTCATCCCGGGTAACTTCAAAGGCTCCCATCCAGAAAGCACCAATGGTTACCGTATGTTGAGGACCTTCATCTTTGTCCCTGTTCTTTTCATCATCACCACTGCCCATTAAAAAGCTACCCGCAATTACCGGCACCATCTTACATTGGATCTGTGAACCGGGAATTGTAAAACTGTAGGAAGTAAATATCTGCGCAGTATCCTGTGCACTTACATACTGGTAAACGCATATGACTGTTAATATCACAAATAATTTTTTCACCGTATGATTCCCCTTTTTTATATTGGAAGATAAGTAAATAATTTAACCAAAGTTCAGCGTTCTGCCTGTTTCCAGTAATGTGCAAAATTTTTTGTTGCATGTACAATAAGTTTACCTTTTACCCTTTCAGTTATTAATACAGCTGCCCCCAGTTGAGCTGCCAGTCTTTTTGCTTTATTAACCGGCAAAATACTGCAGGCCGTTGCCAGCCAATCTGCTGTAGCACCATCTTCAGCTATCACCGTTACATTCCTTTGGGTGATAATGCCATAACCCGTGCGGGGATCAATAATATGTGAATATTTTTTTCCGCCGTTTTCTATAAACTGGTATACATCGCCGGATGTAGCCACAGCATTGTTCTGCAACAACAGGTTTTTTGGCAATAGCTCATCCTTGGATTCGGGCACATTTATCCCAACGGTCCACCCATTGGTACCAGGTGGGCCAGCACTCATAACTATATCACCACCTGCATTTACCAAAGCATGGTTAATGTGCAGGGACCTTAAACGATCAATTATTTTTTGGGCGATCCATCCTTTTGCAATACCTCCAAGATCAAGCTGCATTCCCGGCATGGGTAGGGTCACTTTTTTATTAACCGTATCCATGATCACTTTATTAAAACCGGTTAGCCCCAGGATGGATCTCATTGTTTTACGGTCTGGAAACTGTTTAGTCTTTCTGGCATTGCGCCACAATTTTACCAGCGGCCCCATGGTAATATCAAAGCTGCCGTCACTTTTATCAAAAGCATTTTTTGACAACATGATTATTTCATATAAGGCCGGAGAAACTTTTACTGCCCTTGTATCAGTAAGGGCTGAAGCATTTAATTTACCCAGCTCACTGCTATCAGTATAATCACTGAAAATAAAATTAAAGGAATCTACCAGGTTAAAACATTGCTTTGCAAGATCAATGGCCTGCAGGCTGTCATCTGCATACAGCACAATGGTAAAGGGAGACCCCATCTTTGGTTGTGTAAATGAAAATCTTTTTTGTTGTGCCGTTGCGGCAATAACGATACACCCTAAAAAAGCAATAAAATATATTCTGATAAACAATATCTATTATTTTAAAATTAATGTTGGTAAATTTAAGTCACAAAAAATAAAACCAATGCAAAGAAGAAAATTTATGAAGCAATCGCTTTTGGCTACCGGTGCATTATTTACATCTGCCACAGGAGCATTTGCAGAAAAAGATATTGAAAATAAAACAGGGGATGAAAAAGTATTTCATTTAAACTATGCTTTTCATGACGGGATGTTTAAAAATCATGCAGGTGAAGATTTTATTGAACAGATAAAATTTGCACACAGTGCAGGTTTTAGGGCCATAGAAGATAATGGAATGATGGGCAGGCCTGCAGAGCAACAGAAAAAAATTGGTGACACACTGGCCCGGCTGGGTATGAATATGGGTGTTTTTGTTATTACTTCTGACAGCTGGCATTGGAAAACTTCCCTAACAACAGGAAAGCAGGAATGGATTGATAAAATGGTTAAAGATTGTAAGGAAGCAGTGGAAGTTGCCAAACGCTGTAATGCCAAATGGATGACCGTTGTACCGGGCAACTATGAACGTAGCCTGTCGTTAGATTTTCAGACTGCCAATGTGATCAATGCCATGCGTAAAGCATCCGATATTTTGGCACCTCATGGTTTGATCATGGTAATGGAAGCCCTGAGTGATAACCCCGACCTGTTCCTGCGCCATTCAGATCAAACCGCTATGATCTGCAAAGCTGTGAACAGCCCTGCCTGTAAATTTTTATTTGACATGTATCATATGCAGCGCAATGAAGGGAATATTATCAACAATTTAAACAAGACCTGGGATGAGATCGGATACCTGCAAATAGGTGATAACCCCGGCAGAAATGAACCGGGCTCCGGAGAAATGAATTACAAAAATATTTTTAAACATATCTATAATAAAGGCTTTAAAGGAATTTTGGGAATGGAACATGGTAATGCAAAAGCAGGTAAAGAGGGCGAACTGGCTTTAATAAAGGCTTACCGTGATGCGGATGATTTCCTGTAGAATTTATTTGCCTATTGATTTTATTAAGCCGGCTTAAGTAAAACATGCCCGAAAGCCGGTTCTATTAAAACTAATATTTTCATTTACATGACTACCTGTAACAGAACCTCATCAGCCAATGCTGACTTTCAGTACCTTGTCGCTTTACTTGATGAAGACCTTAAGATCAGGGACGGCGATGAACACGCCTTTTATGCGCAATTTAATATGATTGAAAACATTCGGCATGTCATCGTTTGTTATATCGATCATAGCCCAATAGGCTGTGGTGCATTTAAAGAATATGACCAACAGCGGGCAGAAATAAAAAGGATGTTTGTATTGCCCGGGTACCGGGGACAGGGGACCGGGCTAACTATTTTAAAAGAACTGGAATTATGGGCTTCCGAATTAAATTATCAGGCATGTATTTTAGAAACCGGGAAAAAACAACCCGAAGCAATCAGGTTATATCAAAAAGCAGGCTATGCCCTGATTAAAAATTACGGACAATATGAAAACGTTGACAACAGTGTATGTATGATGAAGGCCATTCTGTAATATTAACATCGCTCAACAGATTAATTCCCCCAGCGTTATTGATATGCAATAAAAACTCCCCCAGGTAATCGGCATTAAGGATATAAATAAATTGATTTAAAACTTTACGGCCAATAATTTGTTAGATGGAAAAGCAATTCTATGACAAATGAAATAAAAAACAATTACCTGCACCACAAACCCCTGACTTTTGAAGCATTGAATATTTTACAGGAGAAAGGTTATAAGTATTTACAGGTACAGGGATTTACCCTGGATCATCACCCGGAATATGTAGAACCGAATTACCTGATGCTGGTACCCATCAAAGAATTATCAACCAACCGGGCAAAAATGGATATCTACGAAGATATCAACAGCGACCTGATCAAAGAATGGGTTATTTCAGGCAATAACAACGACAGGCTCGAAATATTCCTGGCTGCCGGTAATTAGTATTTAATTTATCAGAAAATATCTCAGAAATAAACCATTTTGTTTAATAAAGTTTATCCTTTTTATCAAACAACATAAACATATCATGCCGCTCATAATTTTTTTTAAAAAAAATAAACAATTTATAACCAGTAGTGTTAACTAAAAAAAAATAAAAACTTATGCAAAAAAACATTTTCACATTTGTTGCAGCTGTAGCTTTCAGCGCACTTACATTAAATGCCTGCAATGACGGCGAAACCAAGACAGCTGAGGCTACGCCTGAAGTTGTAAAAGAAGAAGTAATGGCCCCGGTTGTTACAAAAGATATTGTTGATGTAGCTATTGGATCACCAGACCATACCACGTTGGTTGCCGCAGTAACAGCAGCAGGCCTTGTGGAAACACTTAAAGGTGCAGGTCCGTTTACCGTTTTCGCACCAACCAATGCAGCATTCAGTGCACTGCCTGCTGGAACAGTAGATGGCTTATTAAAGCCGGAAAGTAAAGCTGCCTTAACCAATATATTAACTTACCATGTTGTAGCGGGTGCAGTTAAAGCTGCTGATCTGAAAGATGGCCAAAAAGTAAAAACACTACAGGGTGAGGAACTTACGGTGTCGATAAAAGATGGTAAAGTAATGATCAATGGTGCCAATGTAACAGCCGCTGACCTTACCGGAAGTAATGGTGTAGTACATGTTGTAGACGCAGTGTTGATGCCAAAAAAATAATATAGATTTTTTTGTTTGATTTTCTGAAGTTAGAAAAAGGGAGCAGCTTTTGTTGCTCCCTTTTGTTATACAATATTTCCCCACTACTTATTTATATGAGGACACCTGAAATTTTTACTTAATTTAGGATTCCGCCTGTGCAGACTGGGGAATCTTTAACAAAAAAAATATTTCAGTATGAGACATTATTCAACGGCTGCTGTTTTGTTCCTTTTATTATTTATTTCCTGCAATACAGTAAACATAAAAACAGATACCATCAGTAATAATAAAGAAGAGGCTCCTGAAGCCGCTGCCATAAAAAAAGCGGTAGATGATGCATACCGGGTCATTAGTTTTAAACAGGGACAGCAGATAAATTTTGATGACATAAAAAATTGTTTTATACCACAGGCAAAGCTTTTAAATTTCAGGAACGATTCGCTGGAAGTAATGACTATTGATCAGTTTGTTGAATTATATAAAGGGCTTGTTACCTCAAAGGCATTTTCTGCTTTTTATGAAGAAGAAATAAAAGGAACAACCGATCAGTTTGGCAGAATTGCACAAAGAATCAGTACTTATAAAACCTATATCAATACGATGGATTCGGTTGCTGAAAGAGGTGTAAACAGTTTTCAATTGGTAAAAACACCCATTGGCTGGAAAGTATCCGCTATAATCTGGGATATAGAAACTCAAAAATTAAAAATTCCGGATTACTATCTGAATACAGATATAAAACAATAAAGCCTTTTAAACGTAATATCGTACCTGTTTCATATACTAATCAATAACAACAAAAAAAAAATATGCAGGGTACTAAAGCCTTTTGGTTTGGAATTTCAGGTGTGGTTTTATTTATTGCAACAACTATTATAGCAGCACTGCAGTTTTCTGATTACAGTCATGTATCACAACTGATCAGTGAATCATATGCCATCGGTACAGCTTATGGCCCACAGCTCAGGTACCTGGGTTTTATGCCATCCGGAATATGTATGGCCGCTTTTGCTTTTCTGGCAATACGATCATTACCTGAAAATAAGTATACTAAGATCGGGTTTTCAGGGATCGGGATATTTTATGGTTTAGCAACAGTTGTAGTAAGCCTGTTTCCCTGCGACAAAGGCTGTAATAAAGAATTTATTGATCCAAGCCTTTCACAGCTGATACATAACCTTACCGGTCTATTAACTTACCTGATAGTACCTGCTTGTTTAATCATTATTGGAATTGCTGCCAGAAAATGGGCCCATGCAAAATATGTATTTTATACAGGTATTATTTGCGGACTTACTGCTATACTTTTTGTTGGCATCATTTCAGAAGATATGCATTCAAAATTTACAGGACTCTATCAACGGATCATTGAAGGTTCGATTCTTACTTTTATAGTTACCTGTTCATTTTATCTCCGCTCATTAAAAAAACTTAATACGCATTCGTAATACTGATGATACCCATATTACACAAAGCATTAATAACATTACCTGCTATAACTGCTTTGCTGTATTTTTGTTTTACAACAAATAAACCATGACTCCTACTGCAACGGCATTACAGGCATTATTTAACAGGATACCGAGAAGGCACTCATTGGAAAATGTAAAAGACATGAACAGCATTCTATCCGAATATGAGGACTTATTACTCAACATTGAAGCTATGAATTCTTTTTATGAAAAAAATATTCCCGTTTTTTTTGATGAACTGGATCTGGTAAGATCAACCATAAAAAAGTCAACTGATAATAAAGCATCCAAAAAACTTAAAGACCAGCTTTTTGATGAAGGTTCCGGCTCTTTAAAAGACAGCATGCAAACTTTGATGAACCTATATGCTGATGGAACCCAACCTTAAGTAAACAACGGTATTTAACTAAAAAGTCCTGAATGTATCAGGACTTTTTTAGCTAATCTTGTTGAAGGGGTTAGTGCAGGACAATGAATTTTCTAACTTCTGTTTTATTTTTAGTTTTCCATTTTAAGTAATAAATTCCGGGTAAAAGATTATTGGTTTGAATCTGTGCATACCCCGAAGATCTGTACCTGTTCAATATCCTGCCATTTATATCTACCAGGATATATTCAGCAGCATCCTTTAATGATGATTGAACTTGTATAGGCTGTCCCTTTTGTACAGTAGTTGGAAATACTTTAACCAGGCTTTCCTCCTGTACATGAACGTATAGATTTTGAAATGGTGCGGAAACCTCCACATTGAACACATCTGTTATACAACCTGCACCATCAGTAACCGTATAAGTTGTGTTAACGGCAGGACTAACAATAATGGATTGGGTTGTTGCACCCGTTGACCAGCTGTAATTACCGATCCAGGATGCAGTGAGTGTGGCATTATTACCTGAAGTAATACTGATCGTATTTGTCTGGTTAACATTTTTCATGATCGTAAAATTATCCCGAATCACGCCATCTGAACCGATCCATTTCGCTGCCAGGAGGTTGTTCTCAACTTCAAAATAAAGTGTACCTCCATTGGTTACATTGGAATAATACATGGCATCATGAGGATAACCCGCTGAGGACCCACCTAACTGACCTG
>JANOFR010000052.1:0-82449 GCA_031413755.1 Chitinophagaceae bacterium | reverse complement strand
GCAGCTACTTTCAGAGTTCCGCGAAGTTTGTTGACCACTAATGTTGCCAATGCTTCACCTTCCAGGTCTTCAGCAATGATCAGTAATGGACGGCCACCTTGTGCTACTTTTTCCAGTATATGCAGAATGTCCTTCATGTTACTGATCTTTTTGTCATAGATCAGGATATAAGGATTTTCCAACTCTACTTCCATCTTTTCGCTGTTGGTAACAAAGTACGGAGAAATATAACCACGGTCGAACTGCATACCTTCCACCACATCTACAGTAGTATCGGTTCCTTTTGCTTCTTCAACTGTAATAACACCTTCTTTACCCACTTTAGCCATTGCCTGAGCAATTAAAGCGCCAATAGCCGAATCATTATTTGCAGATATAGAAGCCACCTGCTCGATCTTCTTGCTGTCACTTCCAATTTTTTCTGATTGCTTTTTCAGGTTTTCAATAATAGCAGTAACCGCTTTGTCAATACCACGCTTCAGGTCCATTGGATTGGCACCGGCAGCAACATTCTTTAAACCTTCACCAATGATGGCCTGGGCCAAAACAGTTGCTGTAGTGGTTCCGTCACCTGCAATATCTGCAGTTTTAGAAGCTACTTCTTTAACCATCTGGGCACCCATGTTTTCAATAGGGTCTTCCAGTTCAATTTCTTTAGCAACGGTAACCCCATCTTTAGTTACGGTTGGTGCACCAAATTTGCGTTCAATAACTACGTTACGGCCTTTAGGGCCAAGGGTTACTTTTACAGCGTCTGATAAAGTATCAACGCCTTTTTTCATTTTATTTCTTGCTTCAATATCGAAGAATATCATTTTAGACATAATAGATGAATTTGATTTTTTTGTTAATTAGAATTTGATTCATGATACAGGATACATGATGCAGGATGGTTCTATTAAATTTTAAGGCCTTATCCCGTATCCGTGATCCCGGATCGGTATTTTATACGATCGCGAGTATATCACTCTCCCGCATGATCAGGTAATCCTTTCCTTCAATGCTGATCTCTGTTCCGGCGTATTTGCCATATAATACATGGTCACCGGCTTTTACCATTACAGGTTCGTCCTTTTTGCCGGGACCGGCAGCCAGTACAACACCGCGTTGAGGTTTTTCTTTTGCAGTATCCGGTATAATGATTCCACCGGCAGTTTTTTCTTCAGCAGCAGCAGGTTGTACAATAACCCTGTCGTGCAAAGGTGTAATGCTTAATTTTTTTGAAGCATTCGTTGCTTTAGCCATAGTTGTATTAGTTTTTGATTTGGTTAAGATGTTTAAACTCCGTTTTTTACGGGCAGCAAAGGTACAGCCATTTTTGTACCAATAGCATGAAATAGAATTTATGTCAGATTATTTTACTTGTTGGCAGAGAGAAAATGGATAAAGCAGACAATTTTTCACAAACCAGCCAAATACTGCCAATATAAAGCAACCACAAGCAATAAACCCTTAGATTTGCAGATTCAAGTAAAAAAGTTCTTTAAGCAATGATCAGCAGAAGAAATATCCGGGTTAAAGTGATGCAGACCTTATATAGTATCGATAGTATGAGTGGGGATATAAAACCGGGTGAATCGGTTAGTATTCTGACCAAAAAAATTGAACAAAGCCGTCAAATTTTCACTTATCTCATATTTTTTATAACTGAAGTCGCCAGGTATTCCGAAACCGATGCCAGGCAAAAAGCTTCCAAGTATTTACCAACAACAGCCGACCTCAATATCAATACAAAAATTGCCGGTAACGAATTGTTATGGAAGATCGTTGAAGAACCGTCTTTTAAAGCTGCTGTTGCAGAATTAAAACCGGAGCATTTCATTGATAAAGAGCTCCTCAAAAAAACATACCAGCAATTGGTTTCATCACCTGAATATGCCGGGTATATAGAACAGCAAAGCCGGACCGCCAAATTGGAAAAGGAAATGCTGGAATTCATTTTTACCAACCTGATGTTACCCAATGAAGATTTCATTACACATGTAGAAGAATATTTTATTCAATGGGATGATGATGCTGAGATGATGGACCAACTGGTAATAAATTACCTGCATAAACCGGCACATTTTAATTTTACTGAAATACTCAGTAAAGAAAAATGGGAATTTGCCAAAAGCCTGCTGCAAACAGTTCTTGATAAAAATGACATGTGCATGGAGCTGATAAAACCAAAACTTAAAAACTGGGATGCCGACAGGATAGCGTCGCTGGACCTGATCATCCTGCAAATGGGCGTTTGTGAATTTTTGTTCTTTGAAACCATCCCAACTAAAGTTACGATTAATGAATATATAGACCTGGCCAAGGATTACAGTACTATTCAAAGCGGGCAGTTTGTTAACGGCCTTTTAGACAATATCCATAAGGAATTAACCTCCGAAAATAAAATAAACAAAAAGAGTTATAAAAACAGTACTATATAAATACCTTTGCAAAAAACAGAAAGTGAAAAAATATATTTTCTTTTTACTTGTTCCCGTCATTGCTATCGCCTGCAATAACAATGGAAAGGATATAACGGCAGCAGATACAGTTAAACAAAACGGGATCGCGTTAAAGGATAACACTACTGTTGAGATCATTGATGCCGGTTATGATTTTGGTAAGGTAACCGATGGTGAAAAAGTAGAATACAATTACCGTTTTAAAAATACCGGCACTAAACCCCTCGTTATAATTAATGTAAGTGCCACATGTGGCTGTACTGTACCACAAAAGCCTGAAAAACCGATCTTACCCGGCGAAACCGGTTTTATTAAAGTAGTTTTTGATAGTAAAGGAAGGGTTGGCAGTGCGCATAAATCAATTACCGTAACTTCAAATGCAAACCCTGGTTTTCCGGAATTACAGTTAACAGGGGAAGTGCTTGAAAAAAAACAATAAACCACAATTAACTTTTTAAACAAATAAAAAAACATGCAACTATTAAGTATTTTTCTGATGATGGATCCACAGGGAAAAGGTGGAAGTACGAGTACACTAATTATGATGGGATTGATGATCCTGGTATTCTGGTTATTTATGATCAGGCCACAGGCTAAGAAAGCAAAGAAGCAAAAGGAATTCATCAATAACCTTCAGAAGGGTGAAAAAATTGTTACTATTGCCGGCATACATGGTAAAGTAAATAAAGTTAATGATGATAACACGCTGGAGCTGGAAGTAAGCCCCGGCAGTTATTTAAAAATTGAACGCAGTGCGATCAGTATGGAGTGGACGGCCAATATTAATAAGCCGGTTGCTGAAGTAAAAAAATAAAATAAATTTAGTGAAATTGAAATCCGAAATTGAAGTTTAACTTCGGTTTTGGATTTTTTTTATAGTTACGGGATACCAGATACAGGATGCAGGATAAGAGATGCAGTATAAGTTATCAGACCTAGGATCCTGAAACACAGAATAACCAAATAATCTATGCTGAGAATTGGCATCACAGGTGGCATTGGCAGCGGTAAAAGTACCGTAGCCAAAGTATTTGAAGTACTGGGTATACCCGTTTATTATGCCGATGGTGCAGCTAAAAGATTACTGAATGAAGATGAAGCATTAAAACTAAAAGTGCTGCAGCAATTTGGAGATGAAGTTTATAAAAATGGAAAATTAGATAAAAAACACCTTGCAGATATCGTTTTTAAATTTCCTGAAAAATTAGCAATTCTTAATTCGTTTGTTCATCCAGCTACTTTAAAAGATGCGGAAAACTGGATGAAAAAACAAACTTCAGCCTATAGCATAAAAGAAGCAGCACTTATTTTTGAAAGCGGGGCCCAGGAACATTTGGATTATGTAATTGGTGTATCAGCCCCTGTCCCATTACGCATACAACGTACTATGAAACGTGATAATATTACCCGGGAAGAAGTTATTTCAAGGATGGAAAAACAATTGGATGAAACAATAAAAATGCGGCTTTGCAATTTTGTTATTACAAATGATGAGCAGAAAATGTTATTGCCCCAGGTACTTTTATTACATGAGAAACTATTAACGATCTCTCAAAATAAATAATATGCAAAAAGTAAACCTTGCCGAAAAATTTTCCTTATTTACTGATTACAGTAATCCCAGGATCATTGGCGAATTAAACAACCAGCATGTAAAAGCCGTTAAACTGAAAGGCGAATTTGTATGGCACAAACACGATCATGAAGATGAATTATTCCTGGTGATAAAAGGCAGTTTCAATATGGAATTAAGGGATAAGACCGTTACCATCAATGAAGGAGAATTTTTTATTGTCCCGAAGGGAGTAGAACATAAACCCGTGGCCGAAGAAGAAGTGCATATCCTTTTATTTGAACCATCAACTACCCTTAACACCGGAGATACAATAAATGAATTAACCAAACAAAACCTGGAAAGATTATAGATAAAAAAATCCCTTACAAAATAAGCAAGTTATGATGTAAGGGTTTTGAAAAAATAAGCTGCTTTATTTCTTTAATAATTTAATAATATGCTTTGTGCCATTTTCTTCAATTACATGAATAAAATACACTCCTGAACTAAAACTAATGAGATCCAGGGTGATCGTATTCGTTCCTATTTGTATATTGCTTTTTTGCTCCCTTAAAAATTTTCCGTTATTATCTATGATCAGTATATTTATTTTTGTTGCAACAGAAGTTTCAAATTTTATATAGGCATTTGTAATTACAGGATTTGGACTGATGCTTAAATTATTAATCAAATCTGTTTTATCTGTAATGATTTTTATAATGGGTGAATACGTATAGCTGCCATTGTTATCCATTTGTTTTATCCGGTAATAACTGATCGTACCTGATACATTTTTATGAATAAATAAATAGGAATTGGTGGATGCAAGGCTGCCTTTTCCGGTTACATTTCCTACCTCAGAAAAATTTGTACCGTTTATTGAATACTCAATAATATAACTATTATCAGCCCGTTCATTAGTTACACTCCAGTTGATATAATTATCTCCGTTTTTATTTTCGCCATTGATATGTAACCAGGAAACACCTAATACAACCACATTATTTAAAACCGAAAAAGCATTAAAGCCCGTTACCCCGGTTTTATTGGAAGTATATGGATCGGCTCCTGCTGCCGGAGAAAGAGGACCAAAGGTCCAGGCTGCCCCGCTTGACTGGCTTACCCGGCTTTGAGAACGAGTAAATCCGGTTAATTCCAGTGAAGCCGGCCATTGCAGGGTTACTGTTGCTGTTGACCCCCCGGCTGTTTCTTCAGTAATAAACCAGGTATTATTAACTATAAAATTGGATAAAACAAAACCATTGGTTCCCTGGTTGTAAACAAAATTCATGACCCTCACCCTGAAATTATCAGTTGTAGAGCCACCTGTTAATGCAATTGTTGCTGGTACATAATTAGCCGTTGTACCTATAGGAAATACTTTAGTACCGGCAGCCACAACCTGCTGTATCAGTAAACCTGCCGCTTCTGCAATAACATATTTTGCAGCTGTAGCTCCGGAAATTGTTCCACTGGGTAAAATAGTAAGATTGTACCCTGTCAAATCAATTTTTCCACTGGTTAATGTTAATGTATTGTTTACAGTTACATTAGAAGCAAGGCTTGCCAAACCGGTAATTTTATTAATGATCAAATTTTTAAATGCACCGGTACTGCTGATCGTTTGAGCTGCAACGCCGTTCATTTGTATGTTGATATTTGTATTGGTAAATGTACCACCGGTCATTAACCAGTTACCACCAATATAATGAGTAACGGTAATTGAAGATGTAAATGTGCCAGCTGATAAAGTGAAATTACCTAGTGTGGTAAAGGTTACTATAGCATTCTTATTTCCGGCAGCAGTTATCCAGAGATTACCATAAACCGCTGCATTGGCAATTGATTGTGTGGTTCCGGCATAATCTACATTACTGTTAGCATCTAATCCATATCCACTAAATGCAGGCAATGAGTTTGTGCCTCCTAGTCTTAATGTAGCTCCGTCATCAATGATCAAAAATCCTCCAATTACATCCTGTGTAATACCAAAAGTAGAAGTAAATAAGGTACCACTTTGTATATATAAAATATAGGAAGCAGACATACTAACAGCCATAGTAACCATGGCACCGCCGGTTTTAGCAATAATAAGTTGTGATAAGGCAGTTGATACAGGTGTTCCGCCAATTGTTGTATTCGCACTTCCTGTCATGATTAAATTACCTAAGATACCGTCATAAGTACCATTATTGGTATAGTTGCCAGTAACTGAAAAATCTGAATTTGCCGTAACATCTGCAGCGGTACCAATGGTAAAATGATTAAATAAAGTGGTTGGACTTCCGGTTAAAATTCCGGAAACTGAATTCATGGTAAAAGTAGATGTGCCCCCGTTTAAAGTGCCATCACTTTCAATATCAGTGCCAACCGTATAAGAATATGAAGTGGCATTGAATATAGCATTACTGTTAATTGAAAATTTACCGGTCATGGTCCAGTTTGAAACCGGCGCAATACCCGATGCATTTGTATTTGCAATAATTACATTATTAAGAGACCCTGCTGTTCCGGCAATAGTAATAGCGCCCGATCCTCCAAAATTAACTGTTCCTGTACTGGAGAATCCACTGCTGCCAAAATTTATTGTTTTGGCTGATGAAGGCGTAAAATTTAAAGTTCCGGTACTTGTAATTGTTCCTGCATTGGTAAAGTTACCATAAATGGTATGTGTTGAAACACCAGCATTAAATATGCCTCCGCTACTTATATTCATTGCAACAAAAACAGTCCAACCAATACTTGGGTTTACACCGGCCGTATTATTAATATTCAATGTGGCAAATTGTGGCGAACTGGTTGAGTTCATTACTGGCGAAATTGTACCATTAAAGTTTACAATACCCGTAGAAGTTGAACTTAAAGCATTAATAAGTCTAAGGGTTTGTAAAACAGTTCCTGTAAATGTTGTTGTACCGGTACTGGTAAGTATACCACTGTTTGTTAAATCAGCATTTACTGTAGCCAGACCTGCGCCTGCACTAAAGTTACCGGTAGGCGTAACATGAATTAATCCATTATACACAATATCATTATCAGCAACTGTATAACTGCCATTGACGGTGATATGGTTAAATATTGTATTTCCTGTAATGGTTTTTGCAACTCCATTTAATACTACTGTACCTGCTGAAGGCGTAAATGTTCCGCTATTGGTCCAGTTACCAATAAGTGTAATAGTAAAGCCACCTGAATGTAATGTAGATCCGCTGCTGATTGATATATCGCCATTAACAGTTACAGATGCTGACAAAGTTTTTGAATTGGAGCCTCCATTACTAAAAGTTATATTACCATAAGATTTACTTGCAACCGTTTGTACCCCTGATCCGTTATACAATACGGTACTCGAGTTACCCAAAGTATTGATTGCAAAATTTGCCGGAAAATTAACTGACCCGGCCAGGTTTAAATGGGTACCGTTCGAAAGGGATAGGATACCTCCTGCCGATACCCGGTTACAGTTATAGGTTGAAAGATCAAATGTTCCGGCTTGCAAAATAAGATTTCCATTAACTGTTGAATTACCGGTTAGTATGGCAGTACCTGCTGATTTATTTACGGTTATATTATTAAAAGCAGTTGCTGAAATGTTTTGAGTTCCGCTTCCATTAAATATAACTGTTCCGGTACCGGCATTAAAAGTTCCGTTATTGGTCCAGTTTCCGCCTATAAATAAAGAAACGGCATCTGCATCTACTATTGCTCCTGCACTCAGGGAAGTATTCCCGGTTACTGTCATATCTGCATTTACATTAAGTTCACCGGCAGAAACAACAAGATCACCCCCAATGACAGAAACTGCATTTGCCTGGGCAATACCGGTTGCTTTATTTACTGTAAGATGATTATAAATTAATGGGGCCATTGTTTGTGAACCTGTACCGGAATATTCCACCGCTCCCGAACCTGCTGTAAAACTGCCACTGCTGTATAGGTAATCTGTTTTTATGTTTAATGAACCTGCTGCGCTAAAAGTTACATTGGCTCCACCTGTTTGTGTTAATGAACCGGCTATGGTTACTAAACCTGTTCCGATTATTAGATCGATTGATCTGTTACCGGTACCATTACTCAAAGTAAGATCTCCATTCACATTTATATTCTGATCACCCGCATTAATTGTATGTATGGCATCTGCCGACCAACTGCCATTTATATTTCCATTGGTTGTAAGCGTACCGCCAGAACCCATGGTTAACGTTGCAGCCTGTACACTTCCAAATACAATACTTTTTACAGTAACTGTTGTGCTGATGGTTGGTTGATTAGTAAATGCAGCCGTACCGATCTGAACAATATCAATTGCTGCCGGAGGCAGGGATGGTGTACCGGAAACTGTTGTCCAGTTGGCAGCATTGTTCCATGCTGTATTAAAAGATCCATTCCATCTCGCTACTCCTGGTGCATCTGAGCAGGTCCATCGGTTGGTAATATTGGTTAAACCGCTTTGTTCTACATAATTGGAGGTCGTGTTATTTCCTGTTTTTCCCGAAGCTCCCCAAACAGTTCCGTCAAATCTCCATAACTGCATGGCAGTTTCGTCATTACCATTTAATTCTACATCCTCATAATGTAATCGTAGTGTTGCTGTATAAGTGCCTGCCGGAACAGTTACATCATAAACCCTGTTAATTGATCCCCCATTTGGAAAATCAGGTATTGAACCGATACCCACAAAAACAGTAACAGAAGTTACAGCAGCTGCTGCGGTAAATGTTATCCTGTTATCAGGTCCTTCAAATTCGTATGCCGTTGCAATTGAAAAACTATGTGTTCTGGTTATTGTTCCTAAAATAATACCGGCACCCGTTCTGGTTGTAGTTATAGTGATTGTATTGGCTCCTGTTAATAATGTTCCCGTTGTCATATTTAATGTAGGTACAGTTACATTATTATTCAGGCTGATGGTATTGGTTGATGAAGCTTTATTTATGGTTAAAACATAAAAAGTAGTTGTTCCGGTAATTGTTTTATTTGATGCGCCCCTGAATTGAACCGTGCTGGTACCAGCAGTAAAAGTTCCGCTATTAACCCAGTTACCATAAACCTGTATAGTGTTTGAACCGCCTGCAAAAGTGGTACCAGTGTTAATGGTAACGTCGCCGTTAGTTGTAATTGCCCCGGCAGCAGTTTTCGTATTTCCGTTTGATAAAATAAGGTGATGAAAAGATATTGCATTTACTGTTTGAGCTCCGGTTCCATTAAAGTTAACCGTATTGGAAGTATTGGATATTACATTTAAAGTACCTGCTGTGATCGTAAATGTATTTGCAATACCTAATATTGAATTGGCAGATAAAGTTAGTGAAGTACCGTTGATGCTAACATTAAAAAGATTTGCCGTTCCATTTAAATTTGATGAATTGGTAAATGTTGCTGTGCCTGCAGTAGCAGAAAGACTTCCACTAACATCCAAAGAATTGGCAATTGTAAAAGATGCCGTTGCAGATAAAGTACCTGATGCAATTACTGCATAAAACCCAATGGTACCGGCTCCTGTTATTGTTTTAGAGCTGCCACTCATGGTAATAGTACCCGTACTGGCCGTAAAAGATCCTGAAACAGCCAGGTTGCCTGTAATAAATAATGAACTTGCTGTCGATATCGTTCCATTTACAGTCAGGTTCGACAAAATAACATTTGTACCACTGATTGTTTTAGAAGCTCCGGACATGGTTATGGAACCCCCGTCAATATGTGTAAACTCACCGGCACCATTTGTTAATAAATTACCTGATATAGTGAGGTTACTCGACGAAGCAGCCGTGATATTAGATACCGTTATCGTAAGATTATTAAAATTATGTACTCCTGTTCCACTAATAATACTGCCGGCACCTGTCATTGTAATGGTACTGGTTGCACCGGTAAAAGTTCCATTATTTATCCAGTTACCTGCCAGATTATGAGAAAATGTAGCTCCTGAAAAGCTGGTTCCTGCACCAATATTCAGGTCACCGTTAATGGTTATGGCCGATGCTGCCGTATAAGATACAGAAGACCCGGAACCAAGGGTACTGGTAAAGTCACCTTCAACAATAAAAGCAGTACCAGGCATGGTTTTGGTTGCTGCGCCAGCTGAACTGCTCAAAAGAATATTACCATAAGTAACTGCTGTTACTGTTTGATTGATACCATAATATTGTACGGTGCTGGCTAATTGCAAAGCCTTACCCGCATAATTCGAAGGAAAACCATTGGTTCCACCAATTTTTAATGTGGAGCCATTAGCTATTTGAAAATTTCCACCGACTGTTGAAGTACCCCGGTTTGCTGTAAAAGTTAATAAATCAAAAGTGCCGCCATTTATATAAATATTACCCTGGGTTGTAGGAGTTGAAAGCAATGAAGGCAGATTTGCAGCCAATGATTTAGTGGTGGTACCGCTGATGATCAATGTTGCATAAGTTAAACTGCTGCTTACCGTTTGATTGATTAGACTGGACGCATATTCTATTTTACTGCCCGATCTGATTGTTGGGTTAACCGTGTAATTACCTGCAAATGTGGCAGCATAAACCAAAAGCTTACCCCCCGAATTTAGTGTCATAGTAGAAGGACTTACAACATACGAGGGTGAATTATTAGGATTAATGGTTCCGTTTACCGTAAAAATATTATTTGTAGCAAAATTAATATTCATCGTCAATGTACTTCCGGCATTAACTGTCAGCTTTCGAAAAGTAGTAACCGATGTACCATTTATAGATTGGCTCACACCGGAAAATAAAACCAGGGCATTATTATTTGAAAAAATATAAGAATTATTGTTGGTCCAGGACCCTGTTAAGGAAAGTGTTGAATTGCCCTGATTAATGGTACCATTTGGATTTATTAAAATATTTCCTGAAACAGTAAGGTTTCTGTTTGAAGCAAGTGTTGTAGTTATGGCACCACCGATCGTAAGTGATTTACAGGAACTTGTGGTATTAACTGTCGGTTGATTGGGACCTGTAAAATTTGCATCTCCCAAAATGGCATCCTTTGCCGCATTTGGCACACCATTGGTCCAATTGGAAGCAATTGACCAGTTAGTGCTGGTAGTCCCTTTCCAACTCGTTTGGGAAAATGAAAAAAGGGCAGAAAAAATAACAGGTATGATTAATAAAATAATCTTGGTAAAAATTTTCATAGTATATAATGGAATGATAGGTATGGTTAATTGTAATTAGGATATAATATACTTATAATCAACTATTACAACGCATACTATATAATTAATATTGCAGTTTATTTTTTAAATTATAAAATTATTTGAAATCTGAATTTTATACTACAAATAACCGGTAATTATACTACTAGTGATTCATAAAGATTCCAGCTTGCTTTATAAGATAATAATAACCAATTTTTCCAATTAAATATTACGAAAAGGCTACTTATACTGTTTCAAATAACATACTCATATTAGCGTATCTGTCCCTGAAAATACGACACACAATTCAGTATAAATAATAGTTTTGTAACTTCATTTCATGAAAATTTTTACTCCGGCACAAATAAAAGAATGGGATGCTTTTACTATCGCCAATGAACCAATCAGTTCCCTGGACCTGATGGAACGTGCTGCCGCTGCCTCTTACCGCTGGTTAATACAAAACAATTATGCTCAAAACCATTTTCGTGTTTTTTGCGGCAAGGGCAATAATGGCGCTGATGGATTGGCCATTGCAAGATTACTTATTCAAAATAATTGCAGGACTACCGTTTATATTCTTGAATTTGGGAAGATCGGTACTGATAATTTTCAAAATAACCTGGAAAGACTTCACCAGTTTTGTACTGATATACATTTTATACAATCGCCGGAATTTTTTCCTGCAATAGAAAATGAGGATATAATCATTGATGCCCTTTTTGGTTGTGGGTTACATAAGCCATTGGAAGGAATCACTGAATTATTGGTAAATCATATCAATAATTCAAATGCTTCCATAATTTCCATTGATATGCCAACCGGATTGTATACAGATAAAACCTCAAAAAGTAATACCCTGATTCATGCAAACCATACGCTCTCCTTTCAAAATTATAAACTGGCTTTTTTATTGCCTGAGAATGAAGACTGTTGCGGTGAGGTACATCTTTTAAATATCGGGTTACATCCGGCATTTGAAAATAATGAACCAGCTGCCTTTGAATTAATTGATCAAGAATTGATCAAAAAGATATACAAACCCCGTTCAAAATTTGCTAACAAAGGAACTTATGGACACGCTGCACTCCTTTGTGGATCTTATGGTATGATGGGTGCAGCCATTCTTTCATCAAATGCCTGTTTACGAAGTGGTGCAGGTAAACTAACATCCTATATTCCGAAATGCGGATACAATATTTTACAAACTGCTGTGCCGGAAGCTATGAGTTTTGTTGCTGGTGAAGATTACCTTTTATCGGCCCCGGAAATTGAAAAATGTAAAGCTGTCGGAATTGGCCCGGGTATGGGCAGGTATCTTTCTCATAAAAATTTGTTGAAAGGAATTTTTGAAAAAGTAAAAACGCCAATGGTTATTGATGCAGATGCCTTAAATATAATTGCTGATAATAAACCATTTTTAAATGCAATTCCTTCCTCATCAATAATAACACCCCATCCAAAAGAATTTGAACGGCTATTTGGGAAAACAGAAAATGATTTTGAACGTATTGAGTTAGCATTACAAAAATCAAAAGAACTGAATATTTTTATTATTCTGAAAGGCCATCATACATTCATCAGCACTCCAGAAGGAAAAGCCCGCCCGGATGCCCAGGTCGGACAGGGTTATTTTAACAGCACGGGTAATGCAGGCATGGCCACCGCGGGTAGTGGAGATGTTTTAACCGGAATATTAACGGGTCTGCTGGCACAGGGTTATTCTCCGAAGGAAGCATCTTTATTGGCAGTTTTTTTACATGGTTCAGCCGGTGATATCGCTGCTTCAAAATTTTCTATGGAAGCCATGATTGCCGGAGATATTGTGAATTGCTTGGGCGATGCCTTTAAAATTATTCAAGCATTTGCTGATTAAAAATGCAAACTCTTTTCACTTATCGCAATTAAACACCCCTTTCTGCCTGTTTTTGCCCCTTTTACCCTATTTTTGCCCTCCAAAAATCAGAACAACTTTAACTTATGGACAATTTGATTTATGTTATCCCGGCAATGGGCATTGTAGGCCTTTTATATACTTTCATAAAGTTTGCATGGGTTTCCAAACAGGATGCAGGTAATGAACGTATGAAGGAGATCAGCACGTATATCGCTGAAGGAGCCATGGCTTTCTTAAAAGCTGAGTATAAAATTCTGGCCTATTTTGTTATCATTGGTGCCTTATTACTGGGCGTTATGGGTTACAGTAATCCCAACAGCCATTGGGCCATTGCCATTGCATTTATTGTAGGCGCTTTCTTTAGTGCAACTGCCGGCTTTATTGGTATGAAAGTAGCTACCAGGGCCAATGTACGTACAGCACAGGCTGCCCGTACCAGTTTATCTAAAGCACTTAAAGTATCTTTCACAGGCGGTAGTGTAATGGGTTTGGGTGTTGCAGGTTTAGCCGTGTTGGGCCTGGGAGGTTTGTTTATTATTTTAAAAATGATCTTTGCCCCGCATGCTGCAGTTGATAGCATCGAAATGGAGCGTACCATAGAAATTTTAACGGGCTTTAGTTTAGGTGCCGAATCAATTGCATTATTTGCAAGAGTTGGTGGTGGTATATATACAAAGGCTGCTGATGTGGGTGCTGACCTGGTAGGTAAAGTGGAAGCCGGTATACCGGAAGATGATCCACGTAACCCGGCCACTATTGCCGATAATGTAGGTGATAATGTGGGTGACGTAGCTGGTATGGGTGCCGATCTGTTCGGTTCTTATGTAGCTACCGTTTTAGCAACCATGGTTTTGGGAAGAGAAACCAATGCTATGACCGATAATTTCCATGGCATGTCACCTATACTTTTACCTATGCTGATAGCAGCAATGGGAATTTTATTTTCTATCATCGGGACTTTCTTTGTAAAGATAAGTGAGGGTGCAGGTTTAAGTACTGCACCGGTACAAAAAGCATTGAACATGGGTAACTGGGGTTCAATTGTATTGACCGCAGTTGCTTCTTATTTCCTGGTAAATTTTTTAATGCCCGAAACAATGACCCTTCGTGGACATGAGTTCACTAAGAACGGCATTTTTGGTGCGATCATGGTTGGGTTGATAGTTGGTACGCTTATGAGTATGATCACGGAGTATTATACAGCTATGGGAAAGCGTCCGGTGAACACCATTGTCCGTCAATCAGGTACAGGACATGCTACCAATATCATTGGTGGTCTGGCTATGGGTATGGAAAGTACTTTTTTACCAATTTTAGTTTTGGCAAGTGGTATATACATGAGTTACTGGTGTGCAGGTTTATACGGCGTAGCCATAGCTGCTGCCGGAATGATGGCTACTACCGCGATGCAATTGGCAATTGATGCCTTTGGGCCTATTGCAGATAATGCAGGTGGTATTGCAGAAATGAGTGAGTTGCCAAAAGAAGTTCGTGAAAAGACAGATATATTAGATGCAGTGGGTAATACCACAGCCGCTACCGGTAAAGGATTTGCGATTGCATCAGCTGCATTAACGGCCCTGGCTTTATTTGCTGCCTTTGTGGGTATCAGTGGTATTGAAGGTATTGACATTTACAAAGCGCCTGTTTTAGCCGGTTTATTTGTGGGTGGTATGATCCCGTTTATATTTTCATCATTAGCCATCCGTGCCGTTGGTGAAGCAGCTATGGCAATGGTTGAAGAAGTACGGAGGCAGTTCCGTACCATACCGGGTATTATGGAAGGTACCGGCAAACCGGAGTATGATAAATGTGTGGCCATTTCTACTGAAGCCTCTTTAAAAAAGATGATGCTTCCCGGAGCCATCGCTTTATTATCTCCCTTGATCATCGGTTTTTCTTTTGGCCCCGAAGTATTGGGAGGCTTTTTAGCCGGTGCTACTGTGAGTGGTGTGTTAATGGGTATGTTTATGAACAATGCAGGTGGCGCCTGGGATAATGCAAAAAAATCTTTTGAAAAAGGTGTTGAGATCAATGGAGAGATGTTTTATAAAAAATCGGAACCGCACAAGGCATCAGTAACCGGAGATACAGTAGGTGATCCTTTTAAAGACACATCGGGGCCATCAATGAATATTCTTATCAAACTGATGAGTATTGTAAGTTTGGTCATTGCCCCTACCCTTGCTGCTATGTATGGAACAACATCAGCAAAACATGAAATGCCGGAAATGACCAAAGAAATTTCAATCATTAAAACGGACAGTTCAAACACAATGAATTTAAAGCTGACTGCTGATGCTGATGCCCTTAAAGTTCCAACTGACAAGCTTATTGAAGCTTTGGTTGCCGATAAATTAATTGAAAAAGATAATTTTTCTCTTGCTTTATCAAAAGGCAAATTATTGTTGAATGAGAAAGAACAAACTACAGAAGTAACGGCTAAATACAAATCATTGATTGATGTTTTGGGTGGAGCTGAACTGAATATTAAGAATACCAAAAAGTAAAATTATAATATGCCTTATTAGCCCTGCTTTTTACAGTGGGGCTTTTTTTATTGAAAGATCCTGGATACAGGAATCTGGAAAAACTCAAAATTTTTGAAGGATTTTCTGAATTTATAATCCATCCAGCAACTTGTATCCAGTATCCTGTTATCCTGTATCCCGTATCCTGTATCCCGTATCCTGTATCCCGTATCCTGTATCCAATATCCAATCCCAAAAGTTAATTCTTCAAAAATTTATTTAAACGGATTTGTTATTTACAACTAAATTCGTACATTGCCTTACGAAAATACTCGTACTATGACATTAATTAAAAATACCAGGCCCACTGAAAGTGAACTGGAAATACTGCAGGTGCTGTGGAATGAAAAAGCCGCAACGGTTCGTACCGTACATGAAGAGTTACTGAAAACCAAGGATGCAGGTTATACCACTACCCTTAAACTGATGCAAATCATGTTTGAAAAAGGCCTGGTAACCAGGGACGAGCGTAACAAGACACATATTTATCAACCGGCTGTTACCCGGGAAAAAACACAACAGCAGTTTCTGAATAAAATGATCAATACATTATTTGCAGGATCTTCATCAGATTTAGTACTGCAGGCTTTGGGTGGACATGATGCCAGCGAGGAAGAACTTGAAAAAATACAACAACTGATCAATCAACTTAAAAAAGACAGGTAAATTTAAATAACTGAAACCTGCCTACCGGCAGGCAGGCTCTAAACGGTTTATCGCTTATGGTTCAGTTTTCATATAGTTTCTGCATGGCCCTGTTACATAGCTTCTGGCAGGCTGCGCTTTTATTGTTAGTATACAGTACCATAAATAAACTCATTCAAAGAAATAATGCTCCGCTTGCAAAAAGAAATTTTTTATATTCAGCCCTTGCCGCTCAACTGATTTTATTTGCTTTTACTTTTTCCATTTATTTTTTTGAATTTGCCCAACCGGGGAATTTTGCTGCTATTATTAAAACAATTACCGGTTATCTAGGAAATGATAAAGTTCAATCAGTTACGCCCTGGATATTCAGTCTGTACCTTTTCGTAATTGGATATAAATTAATAAAGGCTATTTTCAGCTGGCATCTTTTTAAACAACAATACAAAACGGGTCTGCAAAAACCTCCCGTTGAATTGAAACTTTTCACTGAATTAAAAGCATACCAGTTTGGTATAAAAAGAAAAGTAAAACTCTGGTTAAGTACTTCAATCAATACCCCTGTTACGTTTGGATTCTTTAAACCGGTTATTTTATTACCGGTGGCTTTGCTTAATAACATCAGTACACAACAGGCCGAAACCCTTATCCTGCACGAGTTAACACATATCCATACAAATGATTACCTGCTCAACTGGTTTTTAATAACTTCAGAAACGATCTTCTTCTTTAATCCATTCGTTTCCCTTATCTGCAAAAAAATAAGACTGGAAAGAGAGAAGAACTGCGATGTACAGGTTATATCATTTGAATATGCCCCTTCTCTTTATGCCGAAACTTTATTACAGGCAGAAAAGATGAAACAACTTGTTCCTGATTTTCAGCTTGCTGCTGTTAACCGGAAAAAACATTTATTGCTGCGCATCCAGTATTTCTCAGATGATAAAATCCTGAATCAGCCCCTTCGTTTTAATTTTGTTGCAGTACTAGCCGGATTGATTTTATTTTTCCTGTTATCATCTGCTATAATATTTAACAGCAGTAATTCATCGGCACCGTTAAATACTTCGGCGTCGATGCCTTTTATACCATTCAGTAATTATTTAGTTTCTGATATTGACTTTGGGAAAAACATTTTACCGGAGAAAAAAGAAGCGGCTTTTTTTGTTGAAAAAACTGAATTAATAAAACCTGGGAATGAAAATGTGGTAAAAAAGGCAGTGCCGGCACCTGAAAAAATTAACCTGAATGCTGATAAGCCTGCAGAACAGTTTTTTGTTATGCCGGTTACTATACAGGAAAATGATGCTTCAAAACAAATAATTATCCGGGAAGAAAGTTCCGGTACCAGATCCTCTACTGTAAAAGTGTATCAACTGAGCTTTAACAATGGCCAGTGGATCTTACAACCTGAATTGATTTTAACTGCACAAGAAATAATTTTGGATTCTCTTTCCCGAAAATTTGATACAACCAACTTCATCTTAAGAAAAATATTACCTGCACAACAGTAAATACTCTATTATAAAATCCTCCGGCTTTTAGCCAACAGCATCCACTACCTGTTTTTAAAGAATTTTATTTTCGTGAATTTAAGTGATGTTTAAAACTACCAGGCACAGCGTGGGCAGGTCTCTTTGTATTTATTGCCTAACAAAAAGCCAATTACGACTTCATGCGTGCCCTTTGTGTAAGTTTGTAAACGGGATGAAGTAGCATTTTCATAGGCATAACTGATGTTAAAAGTATTGGAAACATTGATACCTATCATGCCTGAATATCCGCCAACCAGGTCTGCAAACCGATAACTGCCCCCTATCCATAAAAAATCCTGGTATTGAATTTTTACATTAGCATGAACCCCTGTAAGCTGGGGCTGCCAATATTGTACCATTACCGATGGCAGCGCAGATATATCTTCTGTCAGTGCAAATTTATATCCGGCTGTTGCAAAATAATTGGGCGTATAATAAGTACCATATTTATCATCTGTTACAAATTTAGCTTTGCCCGGAATAATATTTAATACAGATAACCCAACAAAATATCTTGCAGAATATAACCAGATACCGGCACCAATTTCAGGTTTTATTTTTTTTATATCCCCATTACTGAGTCCGATCGCAGGATCGTTAGGATCCAGGTTTCCCCATTCAATTTTCGACCTGTCTAAACTTACACTGGTTAACCCTGCACTAATACCCGCTGATAAACTGGTTTTTGCGCTTAATGGTTTATGAAAAGCATAATTGGCAGCAATTGACCAGCGGCTTATGTAACCTGCCTTGTCATTAATAGCAGTGAGGCCAATGCCATGATGAGACTGTGATACAGCGTATTCATTCCATGCTTTTGGTCCGGCAGGATTATCGCCCGGTACCTGGAAAGAAGTCGCATTGGTTCGTAAATCTCTTTTACCCAATGGTCCATGAATACTAAAATAAGTGGTTACCGGTGCGCCATCTATTCCGGCCCATTGGTTTCGGTAACTCAATTTTACATCAGTATAATTTTCTATTCCGGTAATAGCCGGATTAAGGATATAATTGTTTAAAATATACTGGGTATAAAATGGTTTTGCCTGGCACATGGATGCAATGCTAATAAGACAACAAATTGCGGTTATCAGAAAATTTTTCTTCATGCTTTCAGCTTTTTTCACTTTGGTATGCAATGTGATTTTATTGTATAAAAGTTAATACTTTAAAAAAAAGATCAGGTTCACTAAGAATTTACAGCGATGTGAAAATTCACATCGCTGTAAATGATCTGCTATTTAATAATAGTAACATACCCTGTTATTGGGTCCCGTCCGTTACCTGGTTCAATAATATAATAATAAGTATCAAATGGCAAAGGTTTACCTTTTATGGTTCCATTCCAGGGTGTGTCATATCCCCTGGACTCAAATACCAGCTGACCTGTTCTGGTGAAAACCTGTACCCTGTTATCGGGGTATGTATTTAAATGATCTATTCTCCAGGTGTCATTGATACCATCGTTATTCGGCGTAAAGGTGTTAGGTATTTTAGGGAATTTTAACAGCTTCACAAATACATCATCACTAAATGAACATCCACCTCTTGCGGAAACGGTCAGTGTATAGGTCATATCCGTTAAAGGCCTGTTTATTCTTGCTTTTTCTATTTTGTTATCTACAAAGTAAAGATCAGGTGTCCATAAAAACTGAAGGTCATTACCTGTAACTACCGGTTGCAAAACAATTGAACCTCCTTCCAGAATAAACCTGTCGGGTCCCGCATTCACTGTTGGATAAGGATATACTGTAAATGGTTTGGTTATGGTATCACTGTTACAACCATGGCTGTTAACTGAATATAAAACAACATTGAAAGTATTGGCATTACTGTAAGTATAAGTTACCGTATTAGTTGTTCTGATTGACCCGTCTCCTAAAACCCAATGCCATTGATTTACTGTACCATCTTTTCCATCAGTGTTATCGGTAAATGTTACATCATCCCCAATGCAAATGCCCGGCTTATTAATTGTAAAACCGGCTTTAGGTTGCGGATGAATGGTATTCACAATAATGGTGGTATCATGTATACAACCAATTCCGCTGGTTACCTTTAAATTTACATTGTAAGGTCCTGTACCATTATACCAATGTGGAGCGGGATTAAAAGCAGTTGATGTATTTGACCCATCTCCAAAATCCCATAAATAAGTCATTGAACTTCCATCTGCAACGGAAGAAGTATTATTAAAGCTAACTACAGCATTTGGTATACAATAACTTGGTTTGTCCAACCCGAAATTTGGTACTGGTCTCGGGCTTACAGTAACCATTTTGGTATAAACAGTACTGTTGCATCCATATGCAGAAGTATTAAACATGGTAACAGGGTAAGAACCGGCAGCCGGAAAAATATGTGTAAATGTTGAACCGGGTGCATGATTTTCTAAAGGAGACCCATCATTAAAATTCCAGGTGGTATTGGTCATTGAAACTGAAGCCGGTGCTGTTGATTCTTCGGTAAAGGAACCTGCATTACCAACACAAATTGGCGAAATATAACTAAACCTGGCAGAAGCGGTATCCAACACTTTGATCGTATTGCTCATGGTATCAACACAGCCACCTGAAGTTGAAGTAAAAGTATATTTAATAGTATGTGTACCAATGCCGGCCAGGCTAGCTGTAAATAAACCGGTTGCTGAAACACCCGGTCCAGAGAATACACCTATTCCCGGCACTCCGCCTGTTTCACTGGCTTGTGTGATCTGGAATGGTGCACCTAACAAACAGGCATCGGGCATGGCATTAAACTGAACCAATGGTGCAGCATTAACGGTAATATTGGCAATCCTGTCATTAACACAAATTCCACCACTATATGCCCGGAAACGAATCGTAAATACCCTGGTTAATGGAGCCTGGAAATTTGGATAAAGATGTTTGTACGTTTTTCCGGATGCCGGTAAATTATCTGTTTCAAAAACGGCAGGAAATCCTGCATTATCCCAATATATTTCTATTTTAGTGATGGTGCCGGGGAATACAGTTGAAGTATTTACAATGGCTACTGAATCATTGGCACATAAAGTTGCCGGGTTGTTAACAGTAAAGTTTGCGACAGGGAAACTCCCGTTTACTGTTAATAACTGAACAATAGTATCCTTGCAACCGTTATTGCTGGTTGTTATCAGTTCAACATTGTAATTACCTACGGCTGTATAACTATGTGTTGGATTTTGTAATGTTGATGTGTTGGGATTACCCGGTGGTGTTGCCAATGGATCTCCAAAATTCCATTGCCATGCATTTACTGTTCCGTTTAAAACCTTACTGGTATCCAAAAACTGAGCATAGGTATCACTCAAACAAACCTCAGGTATGATAAAGCCTGCCAAAGGCCGGTCATAAATAGTAACAGGTATATTAGCAATTGGAAAGCTGATACAACCTTTACTGTTTGTTACACTTAATGTTACATTATAAGTACCGGCAGCTGAATAAATATGTGCAGGGTTTACATTATTATTAAAAGGTGATCCATCCCCAAAATTCCATGTCCAGTTGGTTAATACACCAACATTTGGAACTGATGCATCTGTGAAATTGATAACCCTTGTTTCGCAACCTGGGATGGTAAAAGTAAAATTGGGAGTGGGTAAAGGGTTAACGGTAACTATTGCTGAACCGCTTTGGGCCTGGCTGCATAATGTAGGACTACCATCTCTTACACTTACCAGTGAATAAGTAAAGGTACCGGCCACATTTGTTAAAACAGGAACTGTTACAGCGTTACCTGCAACAGTCGTAACAGTTTGTACCGGACCACCATTAATTGTATAAGAGAACGTATAAGGTGCAATGGTATTTGCCCCGGTAAATGTAATATTGGGCGATGGTGCATTTAAACAAACTTCTGTTGTTCCGCTTATTGTTGCAGTCGGTAATTGATTTACAATTATAACTGAAGTTCCGGATTGTACCTGGCTGCATAGATTAGGGCTTCCTTCCCGAACACTTACTAAGGAATAAGTAAACGTACCGGCCACATTGGTAGGGGCAGCAACAGTTACCGAGTTACCCGAAACAGTACTTACATTTTGAGGAGGTCCTCCATTAATAGTATACGTGAATGTATAGGGTGCTGTTCCGTTTGCTCCGGTAAAGGTTATGTTTGGAGAAGTTGCATTTAAACATACAGCTGTACTTCCGGCTATTAATGCAGTAGGCAATACATTTACAGTAACAGTGGCAGAACCTGATTGAAGCTGGCTGCATGCTGTGCCGCTTCCATCCTGAACACTAATTAAAGTGTAAGTAAAAGTACCGGCTACATTTGTAGGAACAGGAACAGTTATTGAGTTTCCGGAAGTAGTGGTAACAGTTTGCGCCGGACCTCCATTTATTGTATAAGTGAAGGTATAAGGTGCTAAAGTATTTGCACCGGTAAAAGTAATATTTGGTAATGGCGCATTTAAACAAACAGTAGCAGTACCCAATATTGTTGCAGTTGGTAAAGCATTTACTGTTATAATTGCAGATCCGGTTTGAGCCTGTATACATGCTGTACCACTTCCATCCTGAACACTAATGAGGTTGTAGGTAAATATACCTGCAACATTTGTATTTGCAGCAACTGTTACCGTATTACCGGCAATAGTAGATACCGTTTGATTTGGTCCGCCATTTATGTTGTAGATAAATGTATAAGGAGCCCCACCTATTGCCCCGGTAAAAGTTATTAAAGGGGAAGGCGCATTTAAACAAACTGCTGTAGTTCCTGCAATAGTTGCAGTGGGTAATGGATTAACAGTAATGTCTGAACTACCGGCCTGAGCCTGTATGCAGGCTGTTGAACTGCCATCCCGTACACTTACCAGTGCATAAGTAAAAGTGCCGGCCACATTTGTTGGGGCAGCAACAGTTACCGAGTTACCCGCAACAGTAGTAACAGTTAAAACCGGCCCTCCATTAATAGTATAACTAAAAGTATAAGGGGCCGTTCCTGAAGCTCCTGTAAAAGTAATATTTGGTGATGGAGCATTTAAACAAACTGATGTAGTTCCGCTAATAGTTGCAGTGGGTAATGGATTTATGGTAACCGTTGCCTGTTGCCCTGTAATAACCTGTGTACATAAGGTAGAGCCGGTATTGTTAACCGAAGTAAGTGTATAAACAAAAATGCCGGCTGTAATTGTGGGTGCCAATATTGTAACTGTATTACCGGCAACGGTATTTAATGGGGGTTGTGGTACCCCATTGATGTTGTAATTAAAAGTATATGGAGCCGTTCCCCCCGATCCGGTAAATACAACACTGGGCATGGCAGCATTCACACAAACAGCATTTGTGCCATCTATTATTCCAGTAGGTAAAGGTAGAACGGTTACCAGTTGGGTCACTGTATCTGTTAAACAACCCGGAGTTGTTATGGCTGCATACTTTACTGTATAAATTCCTGGATTGGTAAAAGTATGAGTAGGGTTTCTTATTATCGAATTATTTGCTGCGCCGCTTGCAGGGTCTCCAAAATCCCACCACCAGCGATAAGTTGCTTTGGGTACTTGTGGTGTAGTTTCTGTAAACTGAAAAGGTTCGGCAACACAACGACCTGCTGTCCAGGTAAAGTTTGGTACGGGTGGAGCGGTAACCACTAAATCAAAGTCTATCTCCTGTACCGAGCCACAGCCTTCTATATCCGGCGAATAAGTAGTAATGGTAACCGGATAAGTACCAACTGTTGTAAAATTATATTGTGTTGGTAAAGAATACCAATAAATTGTTTTTAGATTTACAATAGTTGTAGAATCGTATGCACCCGGGCCAACAACAACAAAAACATTATTATTGTTAGGCATCATTCCTCCGGCAGTATAGAAATTCCAATACATGGAATCAGGTTCATAAGGGAGAGATACCTTAAATTTAAAAGGAGAATTTGTACAAACTGAAGGGGTAGTTTCTATCCCAAATGTTGTAGAAACACGTATTTGCTGGTAAAGGTCTTTAATATTGGTTCCGGCATTGTATCCATATGATTCAAAATTTCCAAAACCATATGCTATTGCATTAAAACCTGAATCCGATCTGATAATATGCGGTCCGTTTGCCACAGCCAGTCTCAGGTAAGAATATTTAGGATCCTGGGGATGAAGAATAAAACCACCCGTTGCAATACCATCATAAGTAAAAGAAGTTATTGCTGAACCGGCATTTGGAATTACTACATTAACATAATGCGTACCAATACCAAAATTTGGTGTGGCATTCCATAAAACAGTATTAATATTTTGTTCAACAGCACTTAAATAGATCACTTCAGGATCTCCGGGACCACCATTTGCACAGGCATTTTGTGAAGTAAAATACTGGGCCACCATGATCGGTTTATCAGCTTCTATCAGTTGAGGCTGATTTGTTTGGGGTATTTCATAATAAAATCCTACAATTGGTGTAACTATTCCATTGATTGTAACAATGGTGGTTGGGTCAGTTACACAAACCCTGTAAATATTATTATCCTGGTTGCCGGAAGCAGGAACCGTTAAATATTTTTTACCCCATGCCGTTTTTGGAACAGACTGAACCATATAATTATCCGACGACGAACTGTTAAAATTACAGGTTATACTTATCCTGCCGCTCCCCGAAAAAACACCTATCCGTTTGCACCCGCTGCCGGTACTTATACTTTTTATATTTGAACCGGTAAGATCTACTGCTGTGTAAGGATTGTTAGGGTTACCGGGAACGGGGCCCCCTCCTGTCAACACACCCATCACATTATAGATCTGCCCCTGGGTAAGGTTAATTGTATAGGTATTACCGGCAATCCATCCCCCGGTTGTATTTGCGGTTGGCTTAATTTCTATTGTTGTAGTACCGGTATCGGTAGCCACTACATAAAACCAACTGTTGGCATTATTTGAATTTGACCAGTTTTTATAATTAATGGAATAATACTCTTTGCCCAACGTATTGGTAGGATATAGAATGGTTGCACCTGATACACTTTGGTTATATATATGGGCATAGGCTACCATGGGTTTATCACTCGTAATATGAATACCTTTATCTGATAACCCTTCTGCTGTAAGCCGTGCATCAGGAAAAGTTTTAGGAATTATGGCAGAGGTTAGTACATTGTTACCGGCAACACTTGTCAGGTTTTGTGTATAACCAAGACCCGGTATTGTTATGGTAATATTAGTTACCTGGTCCGTTGCAAAATACAAAACCATATCCTGGGTATTTCCACCGGTCATAACTGTATGGTAACCATACCCTACCCAAAAATCTTTTCCTTTATTACTAAAATCCTGTGCAGAAGCAGTTAATAACGTAAAAACTGCTAAAGAAAGAAGTATAAATTTTCTCATGTTACCTGGTATAAAATTAATTTTAATAATAAAAAATAAACCCGTAAACCGGATGCTTGATTGGGGGAGAAAGCAGTCTGTTAAGGGTTAAAGAAATACACAGGTTTTGCACAAAAATTGGAGAAGTCAAATATAAACAAAAAAAATAAAAAAGCCGCATAGAAATGCGGCTATTGTTAAGAATCTTTCGATTCTGTAACCCCCAAAGAAAACTTCGTAAACCAAGCACTAACGTTTATCTTGGTGGGGGTACCGCTGTAAACGTAGTTTAGGGTTATATTATTTTGCTGATGTCATTATTTCAATGTTTATTTCTTTTTCATTATTGTCAACCGGGCATAGACGGTAAATGGGTTTAACTCCCGGCGTTTTCCTTATTTTTCCCTTGTATTGATAACAATCCTCCTTTTGCCTGGGATCAGGGCCAAAAACGAGGGCAAAAGTTGTAAATTTTTGTCCATCAATACTGCTTTGCAGTTGCCAGTAATTGGCTGCAACAGTACCATCTGTTTGCCAGTCAATAAATAGTTGAGCACCTTTTTCATATACTTTAAATTTTGTAATGACAATTTTTTGAACTGATGACATTGATGATTGAGCATTGGAAGTACAGAAAATAAATACTGTGACCGTAAGCAGCAACGTTATTTTTTTTACTGTATTCAATGTTTTTGCTTTTATATTTATTTATGATCACCGTATAAAAGTTTTACAATGAATAAAGGATTTTTAGAAAAGGAAGCTGACAGTTGAATTTCTTCCGCCAGCTTCCGGGAACCGGTTTAGGTAACGGGCATTTAATTTTTAATTAATTTTTGATTTTCAATTACGGTTCCGTTTAAGATTAACTGGGCTGTATACATTCCGGCAGCTAACCTGCTAAGGCCATCAATTTGAATATTATGGTAGCCTTTATTTATTATTGCTTGTTTGGATAACAATGTTTGGCCAGCTAAATTGCTTATGCGAATTACAGCTGTACTGCTATTTTCAGCAGCATTAAAACGAATATTTAAATGTTCCATAAAAGGATTGGGAGAAACCAGCATTTTAACACTGGAATTTGCCTGTAACCTTACTGCTAAAATTTCACTATAAGTTATTTTTCCTTTCGAGTCGAATTGCTTTAAGCGGTAATAAACCATTGATCTGCCCTGTAATTCAGGAGAATAATCCTTAAACTGGTAACTCTTATCAGTATTATTAACTGCAAAACCATCTAATACTAAACCAATGCTATTGTAATTACGCATGTCAAAAGACCGCTCCACCTCATAATGGCTGTTACTAACATCCTGGGTTGTTATCCATTTTAATAATACTTTTTTATCAATAACATCGGCATCAAAAGATAAATATTGAACAGGTAAAATAACCGTTACCGGCATACCTACCGGCATAAAATATCCACAGCTGTAACGATCCTGTACTTTAAAAGCATCATCGGTATAATGACCTATTCTTACTTCATTTATTTTGTAGGTATTCAGGTAACGGAAATAAATATTAGTTACAAATGCAGATGTATCAATACCTGCAAAGTTTGTATAAGGGGATGTAGCCTGTACCAGGCCTGAACCCGGGTAAGTTATGGTTAGTATAGTTACATTTGAAACGATAACCGTATTTGGATCTTTTACTGCTACAAATTCCCGTACCGCTTTACTATCGCCATCAACATCAATAAATGATAACTGTGAACAGGGAAATATATGATTCTGATTGTCGGCAGAATCTTTAAATTCAATTTTGAAACTTACATACGAACTTGATGCTCCCTGTACTAATGGAGTTTGTACCACTGGCTGCCAGGCCGCATTATAACCATATAAATTATCATCAATACTTGTAAGAGCAGCACCACCTACAATATCAATTACAGTTACAAAAGCGTTAACACCGGGTGTTACTGAAGGAAATTTGTATTCTGCATTAATTTCTCCGGCTGTTCCACTTACCAAAACAGGATTTTGCCAAACCATAGAAGGTGCTACACACTGTGCTTTAATATTGCCTATACTTGAAGCAAAGATTGCAAATAGCATAAAAAACTTAAAAGCAATTGTAAAATTTGTTTTCATTTTCTTGTGTTGAGGTTTCAGAAAAATACGTTTAACAGAATCTCGACTTAGGTTTATGGCCCTGTCTTAAAACTGAAGAATTTGTTTAGTTTTTAATTAATTTCTGATTATCAATTACAATTCCGTTCAGAACCAACTGAACTACATACATTCCGGTAGCCAAACCCGCAAGTCCGTCTACCTGAATGTTGTTGTAGCCTGTACTTATTGTTGATTGCTTGTTTAACATTGTTTGACCTGTCACATTCATGATACGAATCCGGGCAGTTCCATTTTCTGTTGCGGTAAACCTCAGATTTACCTGCTCCACAAATGGATTGGGTGAAACCTGCATTGCCATATCAGACTTAGACTGTAATCTTACAGCTAAGACCTTGCTGTAAGTTGCTTTTCCGTCAATATCTATTTGTTTTAAACGATAATATACTATTGATCTGCCTTGTAATTCAGCGGAATTATCTTTAAACTGGTAGCTTTTATCTGTACCGTTAACCACAAAGCCATCTAACACTAATCCTAAAGTATTGTAGTCATTCATATTAAATGACCTTTCAACTTCAAAATGACTGTTATTAATTTCCTGGGCAGTCAACCATTTCAATAAAACAGTATTATTGTTTACTACTGCATCAAAAGATAAATATGTAACAGGTAATGGGCCTCCGTTAGGTAAAAGAATACCTTTATTATATATGCTTTTTTGTCTGTCTTGATCGGAATTTGAAGTATTTGCAGCACCGCATTTATAAGTAAAGCCGGTTACATTATTATTCCTGACAGTAAACATAACCTGAGTGGCAAAAGTATCAATACCCGGATACTCAATTCCGGCTACATTGGTTCCGGTAAACATGGTTCCGTTTTGTATAAGTGAAATTTCAGGATTGGGTACTATACTGTTAGCAATTCCACCATACAGATTTAATGCATCAATTTCATGGAGGTTCGAATTACCATCTATATCAATAGCCGTTGCATATAAACTGTCCTGTACCTTTAGCGTTAAAGTTCCTGCAATTACAAATTCAATCTTAAACTCAACCAGTCCTGTAGAATTTTTCTTAATCCTGATTTTAGGTGAGAAGGCCTCTTTTAAATCTGTTGTATTATCGTCAAGTATTCTTACAGAGGCACCGCCAGTTGCAGAAACAATAGTAACGATAGCATCAGTACCTGTTTTTACATTGGTAATCCTGTATACAGAATTAACTGCATTATTTGAACCAGATAACCGTATAGGTATAGCCGTAAAGTTATATACAGAAGGAAGTATTTGTGCCTGGAGATTAAGACTATCAAATATTAATGTGCACAATAATAACAGACAAATTGTAAAATTCTTTTTCATTTTCTTGTGTTGGGTTTCAGAATAAGTTCTTACAGGATTTTTGACGTAGGGCAATTGCCCGGACCAAAATTGGATGGTTCTTTAGAGGAGGTTGGAGTTTAAGACCTTAAAAAAAGAATAACCGAGGTAATCGCCATTCTTAATTTCTCCACAAACATAAAGAGTTTTTCGGAAAGCGCAAATTTTTTACACCGTAATTTTACTGACATTGAGGTGTAAATACCCAAAATACTGATTTTATTAAATTTTTTTAAACCATTCGCATAAATTACCCTAATTATATCTAACAAAATGGCAAATTAAATAGAAATATTTTATTCACTGGTATAATTTCTAGCATTTTAACTATCGCTTTCAATTTACTTGGCAGGTTTATATATTGATAATCAGGATATTAGAAATTACTTAATCTACTTTATAACTAGTTTTATAACTTTAAACGGGCAATACCCCTTACTTGAATTACTACATTTTTTTTAATCAAATTCTACATCTGATCAATAATTCAATCTCTATAGAGCTATTCCAAACAACCTACCAAGTTGAAAAAGATAAAACAGACATATTGACGCAACAAAATATACAGGGGACATTATTTTTCAATAAATCCATTACTAAGGTATTTAAATAAACCTGGAAGATTTACGAAGAGAAGGGAACAAGGAGCTAATAACGGTCCTACTAAATGTCAATAAATTTAATTTAATTAATCTATATCAATATATATAATTTTTTATACCCAGTATATCTTATTATCAATTCTTGTTCAATAATTTACAAAATTTTTTAAGTATAAAATGCAAATTATTGTTTTCACACCAATTAGTCAGAATTAATAGTAAAATAGTTATTATTTTATCGCACTATAAATAATATATAATTGCTATAATAAGTTATTAAACAATTATTAATATAAATTTTATAAATCTAAATTTCTTATAATCAATAAAATTAATGAGCCTGACAAATTTTCATCACAAAAACTAATTTTTTTAGTTGCATATAATACCCCATTTTAGAATTTACAATTTCTTTTAAACTTCTTTTCTTAATTTACACTCCGAAACAAAATGCATGAAAATATTCAACCCCTTCTATACCCTACTCTTTATTTTTATATCTTTTTTGGCGACATCCTGTCAGGCACCCAGAGAATTGGTTTATAGAGATTTTAGAAATTTAAATATTGAAAAAATTGGATTTGGGTCAACCATATTAAAATTGGATCTCATTTATTATAATCCTAATAATTTTGGCTTACAGCTTAAATACACCGATCTGGATATTTTTATTGACAATAATTACCTGGGGCACAGCTCACAGGATTACCAGATAAAGATCCCCAGGCTGGCAGAATTTTCGCTGCCAATTCAAATTGATGTTGCTATGGAAAGTTTACTTAAAAATACAATGGTTACATTTTTAGGCAAGGAGGTAACCATAAAGATCAACGGGAAAGTTAAACTGGGAAAAGCCAATGTTTATAAAATTTTCCCGGTAAATTATGAGGGGAAACACCGTTTTTCGATTTTTTGACAACCCTGCTGTTATCTTCAAAAATTGAAAATGCCGGCATTAATTGGAGGATATTTACCGTTTTTTATTGTTTAAGTGGTGCCTTTGTTTTTAAAGTGTCTATATGTATTCTACACTCCTTAGGCAAGCTTTTAAAGGCTGATTCTTCAGCTTCAATATCATCAGCAATAAAACCCAGGTTAGCTATAGCTACCTTTATATTTTCTAATGTTGTACGGTCGTTCAGCCAGCTTACGGTTGTGGTTTTTTGCTTAATATTCACTTTTACAGAAGTTAGCCCATATTCTCTTGCAATAAAAAACTCAACCCGCTCCTTACATTTATCACATTGAATTGTCGGCGTTTTAATAATGCCCTTACCGGAAACTTTTTGCGATTGTGCAAATGCAGTAGTAAAAACACAACATATTGCAAAAAAACTAAGTGTAATTAGTTTCATTTTATGAATTTGAATTAAAGTTATCAAATTCCCTTCCAATTCGCTGGATCAATACGCCAATTTAACAAGGTGTTTTGTTGATCTGCGGTTATAATACGCTTTTCAACAGCTAAACTTATCAGGGTTTGATAATTTGTAAGGGAATAAAAAGGAATATTGGCTGTTTTAAAAGCATCTTCTGCTATTTTAAACCCATAGGTAAATATGGAAACCATACCAATGACCTCAGCTTCAGCAGCTTTTAAAACGTCACAAACCTGTAAACTGCTTTTGCCTGTTGAAATAAGGTCTTCAATAACCAGTATTTTCTGGCCCTTTCCGAGTGAACCCTCTATCTGGTTACTTAAACCATGCTCCTTAGGCTTAGGCCGTACATAAATAAATGGCAGTTTAAGTTGATCTGCAGCCATGGCTCCCCAGGGTATTCCGGCTGTTGCAACGCCGGCAAGAACATCAACCTCCGGAAATTTTTCAAATATTACACTACACATTTCGCTTTTAATAAAATCCCTGATATAAGGAAAGGATAAAACCTTACGGTTATCACAGTAAATCGGGCTTTTCCATCCGCTTGCCCAGGTAAAGGGTTCTTGCGGGCTCAATTTAATTGCATTAATTTGTAAAAGCTTTTCAGCTACTGCTTTTTCGTTAGTCATGTTGCAAATTTGACCAATGCAATTTAAAAACTGAAATTTATTTATGTACATAAATGTTTACTTTGGCGATAAACCTGTAATTCTTTGTAATGAAATTAATAAGGAATTAAATGAAATACTGCATCATCCTGATGCTGTATTTGTTGATGAGATATCACCTAAGGCAATCAAATCAATGCTGCACGAGATAAAAAAAGAAGAATTTCATGCAGGTGTAATCTGGAATGCAGACCTGGATGAATTAAAAAAGGCTTTTTTTAAAAACTTTACACGTATTGAAGCTGCCGGTGGCATAGTACAAAATGATAAAAAAGAAATACTTTTTATACTGCGCCTGGGAAAGTGGGACCTGCCGAAAGGTAAAATTGAAAAAGGCGAAAAGCAGGAAGCATGTGCCATAAGAGAAGTTATGGAAGAAACAGGTGTTAAAGACCTTCACTTAAAAAAGAAGGTCGGGGAAACTTATCATGTATATAATGAATTCGGCAAACATTTTTTAAAAATATCGCATTGGTACCATATGACCTGCTCTTCAAAACAGCAAATTGTACCACAAACAGAGGAGCATATTACAGAAATTAAATGGGTGAAAACAATGGATATAAAGGAACCCGTTAAAAATACCTATCCTTCAATTAAAAATATACTGAATACTTTTTTTGATACCCCGTAAAGGGTTTAAAGTTTGTTCTAACTTTAAAAAGCCTACACTTTATTGTCTATTGTCTATTGTCTATTGTCTATTGCCTATTGTCTATTACCTATTACTAACTTCGGTTTTTTTTCAAAATAGCTACAGTCAGCCTGCTAATGCAAACCAATTTATTCCTGTCATCATGAATTTTTATATCCCATACATGTGTGGAAGCTCCGATATGGAGTGGTGTGCAAGTGGCGGTTACAAAACCTTTATTGATACTGCGCACATGATTAGCATTGATCTCCAATCCCACACAAATATTTTTATCAGGATCCATTACAAAATGAGAAGCAAGACTACCAACAGTTTCTGCCAATGCACAACTTGCTCCGCCATGTAATAAACCGTAAGGTTGTTTGGTTCTTTCATCAACAGGCATACGCATGATCAGATAATCATCGCCAAGTTCTACCCATTCCATTCCAAGGAACTCTCCCATAGTTTTTGGACCTACCGGATTTAAACCAGCTAAAGACAATGATTTATCGAACCAGATTGACATAAGTAAATTTGAAAAGGTTTAAACTTATTTCTTTTGACCTATTGACTTTTTAACCACCGGTGGTAAGAACTGGGAAACATCTCCCCCATTTTTTAAAACATCCCTAACCAGGGTTGATGCAACGGATGTAAATTGTGGTAAACAGGTCAGGAATATAGTTTCAATCTGACGGTCAATACTCCGGTTCATATCTGCAATGGCTTTTTCGTATTCAAAATCATTAACGTACCTTATACCCCGCAGTATAAAATTTGCAGCAACTTTTTTACAACAATCCACTGTCAATCCATCATATGCCAGCACTTCAACCTTTGGATTATTCTTATAAATTTCTCTCAACCATTTTAAACGTTGCCTTTCGCTGAACATAGGCTTTTTATTGGCGTTGCGGCCAATACCAATTACCAGTTTATCAAATAAAGGCAGGGCCCGGTCAATTATATCAGTATGTCCCAATGTTACAGGATCAAATGTGCCCGGAAATAAACAGATGCGTTTCATACTGGTTAATTATTTATGCGTTGATCAATCAGTTTTTTTACCGGCCAACAGATATAAAACGGCCATTCGTACTGCTACCCCATTTTCTACCTGTTGCAATATAATAGACTGTTGGCTATCCGCAACATCACTGTCAATTTCCACACCCCTGTTGATGGGCCCCGGATGCATAATTACAATTTCTTTCTTCAATCCATCCAGGATTTTTTTACTGACCCCATATGACAGGTTATACTCCCGTAAGGAAGAAAAAAGTACCTGGTTCTGTCGCTCCAGTTGAATACGTAACACATTTGCCACATCACACCATTCTAATGCTTTCTTTAAATTATACTCCACTTTTACATTCAATGCATCATGAATATATTTTGGAATAAGTGTTGGCGGGCCAGCTACCATTACCTCTGCTCCCATTTTTTTCAACAGGTAAATATTACTAAGTGCAACCCTTGAATGCATGATATCACCAACCAGCACAATTTTCTTTCCTTCTAATGTCCCCAGTTTTTCCTGTATTGATAATGCATCCAGTAATGCCTGTGTCGGGTGTTCATTAATACCATCACCGGCGTTAATAATAGCAGCCGGAATATGTTTAGCTAAAAAATGAGGTGCCCCGCTTGCACTGTGACGCATCACTACCATATCCACCTTCATACTTAAAATATTATTCACCGTATCCAGTAAAGTTTCTCCTTTGGATACTGAAGATGCAGAAGCAGAAAAATGAATGGTATCTGCACTCAAACGTTTTTCAGCCAGCTCAAATGAAATTCTTGTTCTGGTTGAATTTTCATAAAACAGATTCACAATAGTAACATCACGCAGAGAAGGAACTTTTTTCACAGACCGCTGTAAAACTTCTTTAAATCGTGTTGCAGTTGATAAAATAAGGGAAATATCTTGTTGAGTCAGGTCTTTAATGCCCAATAGATGTTTGGTAGATAGTTGCATTAAGCAGCAAAGTTATATTTTGTAAGGCAAAACACAAAATCAATATAATACAACCGTTTCCTTATCCCATTCTACCTTTACCTTTTGCGAAATGATGGAATCAATAGCCTTACCGCAATAGTCTGGTTGAATAGGAAGCTCCCTGTTGAATCTTCTGTCAACCAACACACATAACTCCACTTTCCTTGGCCTTCCAAAATCCTGTAACGCATCTAATGCAGCCCTGATCGTTCTGCCAGTGTACAACACATCATCAATTAAAATAACTTTTTTATCTTCTATAGAAAAAAGGATATCGGTTGTATTGGCAACATGCAATTCATCTCTTACATCATCCCGGTAAAAAGTTATATCCAGAATTCCATACTGCACTTTCTCTGTTGGATAAAGTTCTTTGATGCATTCAATGATCCTGGTTCCCACATGCACACCACGGGGCTGTAAGCCAATGAAAACCACATCATCCAAATGCAGGTGATTTTCCAACAACTGGTGAGCCAGCCTTAATATGGTTAGATGTAATTGTTGTTTATCTAAGATCGTTTTCAAAGCGAATCTTTTATTTTTTTTTGTTTATTGTTGCGGCTTTTTGTTTGCGATATTTATCTACAGGTATTCTTTCAACGTTTTGTGGAAGCATTAAAGTTACTGAAGTTAATTCTATTTTTTCTGCTACATAATGAGAACTGTTGTTTTGGTCGAAAACTTCCAGTACAAGACCAGGCAAACCAAAAAAAATAGCCGGTCCAAAACTTTTGTTTAAATCTGGGGCATACCAAACCATAGTCGTATCATTAACTTCATTAACTGAATACGCTAATGAACAGGTATAACTTAAAATGTTTTTTGTTTGGTTTTTGAATACCCAGTTAAAATGCCTGGGCGTATCCACAATTACAAAATACTTACCTTCCGGCCAGGCTACTTCCGCAAGCATCTCATTAATCCGGGAATTATAGATTAATCCATGGTGAATTAATTTATCCCCAATAACCGGGTAATTTTTAAATTTATCTTTTTTACTTCTATTCGGAATTATATAATAAAACGAGATAGAGTCGTTATAAACTAACCTTGCTCTCCATTTAAAATCAGTTACTCCTTTCTTATTTGAAGAATCAGTAAAATATTTAACCTGACTGTAATTAATTCGGTAAGTATTTTGCGCTTTTATATCATTATCAAAAAATAAAAAGCACAGCAACAATAAATATTTCATAGTTAGGAATCTATTTCTCCTGCATGAACGGATAACGGTAATCCGTTGCAGAATTAAATGTCTCTTTTATTGTTCGAGCGCTTAACCAGCGGTAAAGGTTCAATATTGAACCGGCTTTATCATTGGTACCACTGCCTCTTGCCCCGCCAAAAGGCTGCTGCCCTACTACTGCACCTGTTGGTTTATCATTGATATAAAAATTTCCGGCGCTGTTGCGTAACTTATCAGTTGCCAGTTCCACTGCAAAACGATCCTGCGCAATTACGGCACCTGTTAATGCATAAGGTGAGGTCTCATCAACCAGTTTCAAAGTGGCTTCATATTTATTTTCATCATAAATATACACAGTAAGTATGGGGCCAAACAATTCTTCGCACATCGTTATATAATCCGGATCGGTTGCTTCAATGATCGTTGGTTCAATAAAATAGCCGTCTGTTTTATCACACTTACCGCCTACCCAGATTCTTGCGCCACTGTCTCTTTTTCTTGCGCCCTTAATGTATCCTTCCAGTTTATCAAAACTCTTTTCATCAATGACAGCGTTAACAAAATTAGTAAAGTCTTCCACTGTTCCCATCTTCATGGTCTTCACTTCTTCCACTAATTTCTTTTTAACTTCAGCAGCTATATTTGAAGGAATGTAAGCCCTTGATGCAGCTGAACATTTTTGTCCCTGGAATTCAAAAGCACCCCTTGCCAGTGCAGCTACAACTACATCGGGGTTTGCACTCTTATGTGCAATTACAAAATCCTTACCCCCGGTTTCTCCCACTATACGCGGGTAAGATCTGTACATGCTCATATTCTTCCCAATAGTTTCCCACATCTTATTAAAAACGCCCGTACTACCTGTAAAATGTATGCCTGCAAATTCACGGTGATTAAATACCACTTCGCCAATGGTTGGCCCATCAATAAAAACCAGGTTGATAACCCCATCCGGTAAACCGGCTTCTTTTAAAATACGCATGAACATTTGAGCACTGTAAACCTGCGTATTGGCACATTTCCAAATCACCACATTACCACACATGGCGGCAGATGCAGGCAGGTTACCACCAATGGCAGTAAAGTTGAAAGGTGTTAATGCAAAAACAAATCCTTCAAGCGGGCGATACTCCATCCGGTTATTCATGTTTGGCCCGCTGATGGGTTGCTGCCGGTAAATATCACTTAAGAAATGGACATTGAAACGTAAGAAATCAATTAACTCACAGGCTGCATCAATCTCTGCCTGGAAACAGTTTTTACTTTGTCCCAGCATGGTAGTACCATTAATATGATACCGGTATTTACCGGCTAATAAATCAGCGGCTTTTAAAAATATATTTGCCCTGTTCTCCCAACTCATATTGCCCCACTTATCTTTTACTTTTAATGCGGCATTAATGGCTTTGGTAACATGCTTTGCCTCACCCACATGAAAATAACCAAGTAAATGTTTACGCTCATGTGGCGGGCGAATCTCCACTGTTTTACCTGTTCGCACTTCTTCTCCGCCGATATACATGGGTACATCAATCTTCGTACTTTTTAATTCTTTTAATGCGGCTTTAAGTGCTGCTTTTTCTTTTGAACCAGGTGCATAAGAAAGTACAGGTTCATTTACCGGCATGGGATAATAAAAATCTCCGTATTGCATGATCGTTATTTTTATAGTTTAAAAAGTTTTACAAAGTTATGGCGTACAAATGAGTAACACAATGAATTTTCACGCAAAGGTCGCTAAGGGGCAAAGGCACAAAGGAAAATCCAAATACAAAATTTTGCGGCTTTGCTTCTTTGCATCTTTGCGTGAAATTTACACTTCCGTTTCTTTTTCACTCATCAGGTACGCTTTAATAAAACCATCCAGTTCACCATCCATTACCGGGCCTACATTACCTACTTCATAATCGGTACGATGGTCTTTGATCATTTTATAAGGATGGAAAACATATGAACGTATCTGGCTGCCCCATTCTATTTTTTTCTTTTTACTGTTGGCTGTATCTTTTATCTCATTGCGTTTTTGTAATTCAATTTCATATAAACGGCTTTTCAGCATCTGCATGGCTAATTCCCGGTTGCCCAGTTGACTTCTGTCCTGCTGACAAACAACTACTATGCCGGTAGGTATATGTGTTAACTGAACTTTTGTTTCTACCTTATTTACATTCTGTCCGCCTGCACCTCCGCTTCTTGATGTTTCCATTTTAACATCGGCCGGATTTATTTCAATTTTTATTGTATCATCAACCATTGGATATACATTAACAGATGCAAATGATGTATGCCTGCGGGCATTACTGTCGAATGGAGAAATACGTACCAGGCGATGCACCCCGTTTTCAGATTTTAAGAAGCCATAAGCAAAATCACCTTCAAACTTATAGGTACAGGTTTTAATGCCGGCACCATCGCCCCATTGCCAATCCATTTCAGTTACTTTCCAGCCCTGCTTTTCACCATACATCCTGTACATTCTGGCAATAATTTCGGCCCAGTCCTGGCTTTCGGTTCCACCGGCTCCACTGTTTATTTGTAATATGGCCGGGAGTTCATCTTCGGGCTCATTAAGCGTGCTTTTAAACTCTGCTTCTTCAATTTTATCAATGGCTGCTGCAAAGGATTCTTTAACTTCCTCTTCAATGGCTTCCCCTGCTTTCCAAAATTCAAATAATATGGCAAAATCTTCAACTGCAGCATTAACTGCATGGTAAAGATTTATCCAATATTCGTTAACTTTTATTTCTTTCAGAATAGAGGTAGCCCGGGCATTATCGTCCCAAAAACCCGGCGAAAGAGAAAGTTGTTTATCATTTGCAGTTTTAGCTTCTTTATTTGCAACGTCAAAGAAACCTCCCCAAGACCAAGACACGGTCCCTCATAGATTTAAGATGTTCTATTGTCATAGCGCAAAGTTATATGAATCCCCCTCAAGGAACAAAGATTTTACACTGTTGCTCAAATTATATCTTTAAATATTCAAAGTTCCTCAACCAAAACAATAATTTATTGTTTGGTGTAAGCAGGTAGAAATAGGCAACTGTGTCCCCTTTTTAACCGTTTTATCAGGGGCCAGGGTAATTCTAAACATAAAAAAGCAGCTTATTCCCCTTTAAAAAAACACTGCAAAAAAGCAATCAAATTAGTTTATCTTTAATAGCCTGTGAAAACTGAGGAAGTATAGGCTTAAATTTTTTTTATTAAAAACATGTTGCCGGTTAATCGCTACATATCACAACTTCTGTTAACCGGTTCATTTATATGTGCAATACATGCCACTGTCTTTTCACAAAACTGCCCCACCAATATTGATTTTGAAACCGGTGATTTTACTGGATGGACCTGTTTTACCGGTTCTGTTGCTTCTGTTGGCGGTGCTAACTTTATAACATTTAATTATTCCGGCGCCCCTGTTCCCGACCGGCATACCATGTATTCCTTCAATCCGGGTGATGGGTTGGATGAATATGGTGATTTTCCAAAAAATTGCCCTAATGGCAGCGGCCATTCTATACGGTTAGGTAATAACTTTGCCGGCCGACAATCAGAAGGTATTTCTTACGACTTTACCATTCCATCAAATGCCAATGTTTACAATCTTATTTATAATTATGCAGTCGTCTTCCAGGATCCGGGTCACCTTCCCTCTGAACAACCCAGGATGGAGATTGAAATCATGAATATGACTGATGGAAGCCAGATTGATTGTTCTTCTTTTACTTTTTTTGCAAATGGCACATTATTACCCGGTTTTGAATTATCAGAAAACCCAGGCAGTAATACACCGGTATGGTTTAAAAGATGGACGGCAGTTTCCATTAATTTAGATGGCCTTGCAGGAAAGAATATCAGGCTTTTTTTTAAAACTGCTGACTGTACTTTTCAGCGGCATTTTGGATATGCCTATATTGATGTAAATACAGAATGCAGTGATAAATTTATTGGGGCAAATTTTTGCCCTGATGATACTGCGGTTGTTGTTACTGCCCCCTATGGTTATGAAAATTATTTTTGGTACAACAGTACCTTTACTCAATTCCTGGGAGCACAACAAACGCTAACGCTTGTGCCTCCTCCTCCTACAGGTACAACAGTTGCCGTAGTGTTGATCCCTTATGCCGGTTATGGTTGCAGGGATACTTTATATACCAGCCTTACCGATACTTTGAATTACCTGGCCAATGCAGGGCCCGATCAAAATTCATGCAATAATAATATTGTTCAGCTGGGCGTTCCTCCTAAACCTGGCTGGATTTATAAATGGAGGCCGGCAACCGGATTAAATAATCCTGATATTGCTAACCCGCTTGCCAATCCTGATACTTCCATAACTTATATTTTAACCATCAATCATAATGGTGGCGGATGCTATAGTACGGATACTGTTTTAATAGGTGCTGCAATACTGGATAATTCCCTGCAGGTAAATGGCAGCCCTTCCTGGTGTATTGGTAGTGGCGACAGTACTGTCTTACTTGTTAAACAGACTGACAGTATTCAATGGTTCAAAGATAATATTGCCATTCCGGGTGCCAATCAAACAGCATACCGGGTAACGGTGTCAGGTGTTTATCATGCTGTACTTTTTAATTTTGCCGGATGCATTTTATCTACGATCGTACAGGATGTAAATATTTCTTCAGTACCGATTTCAGGATTTTCTGTTAATAATAGCAGTCAATGCCAGCTCAATAATAAATTTATTTTTACCAATACCAGTACCAATGCAGTAGGATCCATGACTTATAAATGGGTATTTGGAGATGGCAGCATTGCAACCGGCAGGGATGTTACACACAGTTACCAAACACCCGGTACTTACCAGGTAATATTGGTCGTAAACAGTAATAGTGTTTGTGCCGACAGTACTACTGTTACTGTAAATGTTTATCCAAATATTAAAGCCGCATTTAGTATAAACCCTGTATGTATAAACTTACCCTTACTCCCATTAAATAATACCCTTGAGCCTGGAAACACGAACGTAAATTATTTATGGGATTTTGGAAACGGACAAACATCTACGCTGCGAAACCCACCGGCACAGATCTACCCGGTTGCCGGAAATTATGTAATGAGTTTATCGGTTAGTTCGGTTCAATGCCCGTTCCCTTTACATATTCAAAAACGATTTGTACAGGTAGATGCCCCCAGGCCCGCAGTTAATAACCCGGTAGAGATAGCAGTAGTAAATTTACCCTTAACACTTCATGCAAGGCAAATAGGAGATAATGCACTTTGGACACCATCAACTAATTTAGATAATCCCGCCAGTTACTCACCTGTATTTATTGGCAGCAAAGAGCAGTTATATACCATAGAACTAAAAACAAATTCCGGTTGTGTAACCATAGATACCCAGGTTGTAAAGATCAATAAGAGTATTGAAATTTATGTACCCAATAGTTTTACGCCCAATAATGATGGCAAAAATGATAACCTGCGGCCCTTTATGATCGGCATTAAAGAACTTAACTTTTTCAGAATTTTCAACCGCTGGGGACAATTAATATTTGAAACCCGGGATGCAAAAAAAGGATGGGATGGTAATCAAAGATCCGCACCTGCAGAAATTCAAACCCTTGTTTGGATGCTCGAAGGAATTGGTGTAGATAATAAAATATATAAGGCGAAAGGAAGCACGGTATTGATGCGGTAATGCTACAGTAACCTGATAAGGATTGACAAACTTAATTTGCTGCCAAATAATATAAATTAAACCAATGATCAAATACTACCGTTTTCAGCATGAACAGCCACGAATGGGTGAACCTGTACATTGTTTTACAACTTTAAAAGCGCTGAAAGATTTTTCTTTAATGATGCGTACCCAGGATCCTGATTTCCATCGTATGAAATTCTGGGAAATAGAAGGTATTTTTATTAAAAACGACGATGCTGATGCAGTGGTTCGTGTAATAAATGCCAGGCAAATACCGATGCAGCCTTAAACCGATCTGGCCCCGTAACAATAAGCCATTTCCTTGAACAAACAATTGTGAAAATTTTATAGATAATAGTGGATAAGTTATCCTTTTACTTCAGGCATTATATATTATGTTTGTAAAAACCCTCCCTGATGGAATTAAAATTTATTAAGAACATACAGTTTACGAAACTGATAAAAGTAGATGGCCGGCTGAAGGAATTCAATTTCAGAAAGCCCAACAGCAAACAGGAAGGCTTATTTACTGTTGATGTTATTGATGAGCGTGGTGCACGTATTATTTTCAATATGGAAAAAACAGCAAACGCCTGGAAGATAACCAACACAGCATTACCTGTTTGGGTGATTGAAAATGAAAATGCTTTTAATGAAATAATTGAAGAAGAATTTGTGTTGAGCTGACCTCCCGGCAAAACTTAAAAAATATACCAGCTTCGGTAAAATAAAAAAGCTTTTGTTCTAACAGGAACAAAAGCTTTTTTAATATTTTATGAATATCAATTAAAATTCAGCTGCAACAGAGATCTTTGGATCCTTTGAAACCTTGCCTGCTCCTATAGCTGGTCCGTCAATACCAAAATCGGCAACCTTTACACTAAAATCAGCTGTAGCATTAATTGTTTTGCCACTCACTGTTATAGACCCGCTGGCTTCAACAGGCTTGGTAATACCATGCATGGTCAGTTCACCTTTTACAGTTGTACTGTATTTACCGTCTTTCTCAAAATTAACAGCCGATAAATTAGTTACCTCTCCTTTAAAAGTTGCCGTAGGAAATTGATCACTATCCATCCATCCTGCATTATTGAAATGCTCCTGTATTCTTGGATTACTGAAAGTGAAATTTTTAATTGTCGCTTCAAAAGCAATCTTTCCTGTTTTTGTATCAAGAGATGCTATTACTGTTTTATTTTCTGCTTTAGGTAATTTATCCAGGCTGGTAGTTGCATCAAAATTAATTATTGCAGATGTTGTGGTTTTCTTTTGAGCAAAAATTAATCCTGTTGTAAGGATCAAAGCAATTGATAAGATTGTTTTTTTCATTTTGTTTATTTTTATTTGTTTTGATTTTAAAAAATATTTTTATTTATAAACAGCACATCTTTTAAAGCTTATATTTTCTGTTTCCAGAATTTCGCTGTAAACGCCGTTGCTGCATGAGCCTTTAATAGAAATTCTTTCTCCTTCCTTTATCCGTTTTGCATCTGCCAGGTGTTGCAGTTGAAAAGCAAAAATTATATAGGCATCACTTGCTGTATCCTTCATAATAATATTAGCAGAAGTATCTGCAGCCACAACTTCAGAAACAATGCCGTTCACTACAATAATTTTTTCCGAATATTTTTTATTAGCTGCTCCAAGGTCCTGTTTGAATTCCTTAATAAAATCAAGTGCATTAATGGTATAATCTGCCTTTACCTTTTTCGTATCCGTGAATTCTTCAGTAAAAATATACCATATAAAAGCCCCGGCTCCCAGTAAAAGAACTAAACCGACTATCATCCACTTCTTATATGGTTTACGTATGTTGGTCGTGAGCATTTTGTAGTAAACAATTAAAGCCTGTTAAAGATCTGCAAATATACAGTGTTTGAACATTGAAAGAACAGCATCGGGATTCATTTTTTACATAAAGTGTTAATTTTTTGTACCTACTATATGATGCTTACCATTTACGATTAAAACAAGAATCTAAATAGTATATTCAGCTTATGCTTACTATATAATTATTGTCAGGTTTTCTGCTATTGGTAATTAACTTCCCTGTTTGGGCCCTAATTTTGTATTGCTTCAATTCTTTTGCTTGAAATAGGGGTTTTGTGTATGGTTATTATTTCTCATAATTTTTTAAACAGTAATTTGAAAGCAAGGCAGTTATATAAAGGACTAATGTTGAGTAAACCGGTTTTATTGACTTTGATAATATTTTTTTATATAATTGGCAATGCAATAGCAATACCCAAATACGAACTGATAAAAGACAGTTTGCCCACATCTACCCAACAACAGGCCATCGCATTAATAAATAAAATAAAGGAATTGCCACCAAGCAATTTTTGGCCAAATATCAGCCCTGACCTGTTTCTGCAAAATATAAAATCAATTATTACCCAACCCATTAGTATTTATGCCGGCAAGGGAACAAACTTTTGCGGCTACGGAGCCTTAACTTATTTACTGTTACAGGATGACCCTTTGAGTTATACAAAATTTTTACTGGAATTATACAGGGAAGGAAAATCAAAGTTTGGGAATACAGTTTTTGACCCTTCACCTGCGATAAAAAAAGAAGCCGGCCTGCTTAAATTCAAAGGTATACTGGACATTCACCCTGCAGAACAAATGTGGTACTTAACCCTTGCCGGTCATTATAAAGGATATCTGAATTTATTTAACCGAAAATACGATCCGGGTGATGAAGACCGTTTCTGGGCTTCGGTTAATTATGCCAAGTTTAACCGGATGGTAAGACAATTCCTGCATTTTAAAGCAAAAGCAAGAGGTGCCGATCTTATTCGCCCAAAAGTTGGTGACCTGTATGTTTACATCGAAGAAAAAATGAAAACTGGTACAATTGTTTTGTTTATCAATAACCGGATCGTTCATAAAAAAAACCATGTTACCATTAAACTTGGTGTACCTACACATTTTATCGTATTGGAAAAGATCAGCAAAGAAAATAATACCATCACTTTAATGTATTGGGATTATGGCCGAAAAACACAGTTGCAGCTATCTACCGCTTTTTTTAAGCGGATAGTTTTTGGCATTACTTATTTTACCAAAAAAGGAAATGATGTTAACTAAACTTAAAGGATTATTATTTATAGGGACAGCAGGTTTTCTTTTTTCCTGTTCGCACAAAAATATTTCGAAAAAATATTATTACAAAAATGAAAAAGTGCTTGACAGAATTGAAGAATCTTATAAAAATATTTACCAGCAGGCTCCTTTTAATTTAGGCTTTACTGCCCGGGATTTTAAAACCATACAGGTAGAAATTATTACAGATACGCTCAGCTACATTTATGAGTTTGGTTTAAACGAGGCCCGCTTAACAGACACCCTTATTAAGTACCACTTAAATGCAGCAAAAATTATAGATTTAATTCAGCAAATGCATACGATCCGTTGTACCTGGATTAATCACTCTGATTACTATGTTGATAAAAAAAAACACAGCCTTATTCTTATGTCTATAAAACCTTTGGCTTTAAAAGTGCCTTTTTCCTATAGTAGATATTATGTCCTGAGTTATTTTCCCCAGCCACAATATTTCGACAGTGAGGGTCAATTACTTGACAAAAGAAAACTAAAAGTACTTCGCAAAATAAATGGTGAGATCTTTAAAAGAATAAACAATAAGGTATGCTATACTATTTCAGGCAATTTCAGATAAAGAAGATATGCTGTACCACAATAACGCAATATATTCAATGCATATAGCATAGTTACCAGTAAAACCGCTAATCCCAAATTAACAGCCGTAATATGAATGATAAAGGAACTTACAATTCCTGCAGCTGTTGCCCATCCTGCTTTAAGGCCATACTCAAAAGTAAAAGCCAGGTAAAGCATCATATTGGGGCCGGGTGTTAAGGCAAAGCCAATTACAAAAATGAAATAAGTAATCAACTCATTGAATGACATGCTGGTCAGCTGATTTTCTTAATTGAATGGTTTCATTACTCACCTGTTCAAAACGTTTATCATAATCCTGATGTAAAGTTTTCATCAGCCGGTCCCACCAGGTAAAATACAATCCATAATTACCTTTAAAATACTGGTGATGCATATTATGATTAACGGAAGTATTAAACCATTTAAAAAACCAATGGCGGTTAAACCCCTTTGGGAATATCTCAAAACCCAAATGTCCATAAACATTATAGATGGTCATAAAGATCAGAAAAGAAAAAAGATGTATCAAATGAACGGGGAACGTAAAAGCAAATACATATATAATGGCCGATTCAATAAAAGCCTCCGTTGGTTGAAAAGCAAAGGACGCCCAGGGAGAAGGATTGGTACTTTTATGATGCACCACATGAAAAAAAGAAAATAATCCAGGATAATGCATTAACCGGTGGGTCCAGTAAAAATAAGCATCATGTATTACCAGCATGACAGGAAATACCATCCAGAAATACAACATACTGTGCTGATGAATATCTCTGTAAATGGTCGTGTATGGCTTAATATACTGATTATTCAGCACAAAAGGCGTACAGGCAAAAATGATAAAAGTAAGAACCGAATAAAAGATCTCACGCCGGTAATCAGCTCCCGAAGGCCATCGCTTTTGAATCTTGGCAAATAAAGCTTTGTGTTTGAAAATGATATAGAAACATAAAAATGCCAGGCCGCCAATAACCAGGTATCGAAGCATACTCAGCATAAAAATTAAGTATACCTGTCCCCAGGTATCAACAGGAAGCAGCATGATTGTTATTTATACTCTAAATAAATTTCAGTGGCACCATAACCATACTGATGACTGTATTGGTTTACAAAAGACTTTACTTCCTTTTTCAAGCGCAATATATCATGTATTTCATCCCTCAGTTTACCAACTCCTATTCCATGAATAACAGTTAATGAGGGTTGGTAATGTGCCACAGCCAGCTCATAATATTTTTCAAATGCTTTTAACTGTATGGTCAGTATTTCAAAATTAGTGAGGTGTTTCCAGCTATCGGTTAATTTTTCAATATGCAGGTCAACAACAGATCTGGGCGATTCCAGATTTTGTTTAATTTTATCAGCATCATAAACCCTGAACCCTGCATTGCCCAGCCTGCCCAACCCGCTAGCTATCGGGTCAATTTTTTCAACTTCAACCCTGTCCGGATAATTTTCAAAAAGCATAAAAGAAAACGAGGGTTCGTTATTCAACTGAATTTCTTCTATCTTTCTAAATAACTGTTTTGCTTTTAATTTTAAAGAAGTTTCGTAATAAGGAGCTTTCTTTTTATCCGGGTCTTTTAATGCAAATTCAATATCAAACCTCGGGTTGTCGCTCAGGTCTTCAAATTTTACATCATGCAGGTAAAAATCACTCAGGGGCTCAATGCTATTTTTCAATTGAAAGTCACTTGCTCCGCCTATCATAAGCGTATAACTGAATGTATAGGCTGTTTCATTCAGATTAATCATATATAATTTGAATTTCTCCACAATATCATCATCAAAAATATCCTTATCATATACGGGAATAAAAGAAAGTTTTACACCATTTCCGTTTTTCACAAGCCGGGTTGCTTTTTCTGTTTGCCGGTCACGCTTTTCCCGGGGAACCTGGTCAATAAACAGTTTCTTTTTTTCTTCTTTTCTTTTCTCTGTAAACATTTTAAAATAAGGGAAATCGATCTGGTCGTTATATGCCGGAAACTTTACCCCCTTTACTTCGATCATCACCATCTTTTCATTCATGACTTCTATTACCTTGCCCTCTTCGTCAGTAAGTAAAACTATTATTTTATCGCCTGGCTGATATTTCATTTGTCTGAAAATGGACCTGTTTACCTTCAGGCAGGTTTGGGTTGATTGCTTGATACATTGGATAAATACCCGAAAATAAATTCTGGTAAAATAAAATGTCGCACAAAGGTACTACAGTATATCATCGCCGCCATAGCGGGGCCGATGATAACTAAAGCTTTAAAGGAAGGTAACAAAAAATTATCCGGTAGCCAGTTTACTCTTTTTATACCCGTATAAAAAATAAATGATTATTCCCAGTACCAGCCAGCCGCCAAACCAAACCCAGTTGCTTTTAGACATACCGGTAAGCAGATACACACAGGTACTAACACCCAATAAAGGTATAAGGGAATAATTTTTAATAAATGACATCACAGAAAGAACAATCATTAAAAGCCAGAAAATTACAAGTGAAATCTTGTTTGTCTTACGCTGGGTCGTATCATTTTTTGATATAAAATCTGTAGCTATATTAAACTTATCTCCAGCGGTCCGGGCGGATACAACAGCTTTTGACAATTTAATAAAAGAAGAATCAGTATCATTTTGGGATACCAGATATTGTTCGATGCTTCCTGCAACTTTTACAGTATCAACATTTTTTTCAGGTATCATCAAAGAAAATGCATCTACTTTTTTTTCGAAAGAAAAATCAACTTTATCTGCAAAATAATTTTTATTGAATATGGATATTAAAAAGATCGGAGTTGCTATGATCAGCGGGAAAATAAATTTTCCATTAACATATGGCAGGTGAAAACGGCCAGGCAGTTTTTCTTTACGTGGAATTAATAATACGCCACCGCAAACCAAAACAAAAGCAAACAGGGTTGCAATGCTTGTAAAATCCAGGACAAATGTTTTATCAGTAAACAGTATGGGAACACCTACCACCAGGCCGGTAACAATAGTAGCAAAAGAAGGCGTTTTATATTTTGAATGAATCTTTTGAAATACCGGTGGCATCAAACCATCCCTGCTCATGCTCATCCATATACGTGGCTGCCCCATTTGAAAAACCAGTAATACACTGGTCATGGCAACCACAGCTACCGTGGCTACAACAAACTGCATCCATCCAACATTAAGATTTTGCGGTTCAAAAATAAAGGCGAGCGGATCACCAATGCCCTCAAAATTTCTATAATTAACGGCACCGGTTAAAATAAGGGTTAACAGTATATAGATTACCGTACAAATTACCAATGATAAAATCATACCCCGTGGCAGATCCCGCTGCGGATTTTTGCTTTCTTCTGCCAATACACTCACTGCATCAAAACCAATATAAGCAAAGAACACACTGGCAACAGCCATCATTACCCCACTAAAACCATTCGGCATAAATGCTTTTACCCCTTCATCATTAAGGGGAGTCCAGTTTGCCGTGAGTCCGTTTGAAAAAACGAGGTAACCCCCAACAAAAATGATCAGTGCCACTACCGCTATTTTCAATATCACCATCACATTACTGAAATTCCTGCTTTCTTTAATACCACGGTAAACCAGGTAGGTTATGAGGACATTTATGATCAACGCAGGCAGATCTAATATCATTCTCAATCCGCCAACAACAGGGGCATTGTTCCAGGCAGCCAATTCAGCAACATTGGTGCTGCCCCGCTCAACAGCATGTTTTGCTTCCATATAACTGGTACACAGGTATTCAGGAATATGCACATTCATTTTACCCATCAGAGAGGTAAAATAATCACTCCAGCTATAGGCTACATAAATATTACCGATGGAGTATTCCATGATCAATGCCCATCCAATTACCCAGGCAAACAACTCTCCAAAACTTGCATAAGCATAAGTGTACGCACTACCGGCAACAGGAATGCGGCTTGCAAATTCGGAATAACACAAGGCCGTGAATGCACAGGCAATACCTGTAATGACAAATAATATAACTACACCCGGTCCGCCATGAAATACAGCATAACCCAGACTGCTGAAACTTCCTGCTCCAAGTATTGCCGCTATACCAAAAAAAGTAAGATCACGTACAGTTAACACCCGTTTTAATCCAACGCCGCCATGCGGATCATCACTTCCCTCGACTAAAATATTTTCTATTTTTTTTGTGCGGAACAAGGAGTTAGACATGTTGGTTTTGGTTTTAAGAAAAGTAAATTAAGGAAATAATTTTACAGTTGGAAAATTGAAATGTTCTGTTTAAAAATGTATATGACCAACTGAAAACTACAAACTCATACCGTAAACCCTTTAACGCTCCCGCTGCATCAGGTTATCTGCCAGATCCTGCAATGGTTTTTTACGAACCGAAAGTACAGCAGTATCTTCAAGGTGTTTTAATGCAGTTTGCAGGTATTTATCTTTTAATTCTTTTGCCCAGTCATCTACTTTACAATCTCTGAAGATTTGTAATACCCTTTCAACTTTACCGGCAGGGTTAGATTTTATCAGCTCTTTTAATTCCGTAAGTTGTTCAGGTTTTGCTGTCTCAAAAGCATGAATCATTAAAAATGTCTTTTTGTTGGCTAAAATATCCCCTCCAATTTTTTTACCGAATTTTTCAGGATCGCCAAATGCATCTAAATAATCATCCTGCACCTGGTATGCTACACCCAGATTTTTACCAAACGCATACAGGTGCTGTTGATTACCTTCGCCGGCACCGCCTAAAATAGAACCAAGTTGTAAACTTGCAGCAAGGAGTACAGAAGTTTTTAAGGTGATCATTTTTACATATTCATCCATTCCTACAGTTTCTCTTTTTTCAAAGTCCATATCCATTTGCTGACCTTCGCAAACTGCACTGGCAGTATTATTAAACAGGAATAAAACTTTTTGTAAATGGGCTAACTTTATTTTATTCAGATATTCATAAGCTTTTACAAACATAGCATCGCCTGTCAGTAGTGCAGTTGATTCTCCATATTTGCTGTGTACGGTTTGCATTCCACGCCTTAATGGAGCCTTGTCCATAATATCATCATGGATCAGGCTGAAATTGTGAAACAGTTCGATCGCCGTTGCGGCATGATAAGCATCAGGATCTATTTCAGCAAAAATCTGATTACCCATTAATACACAAACAGGCCGGATCCTTTTTCCGCCTAGGCCTAAAATATACTGGGCAGGATCATACAAACTTTCCGGCTGCTCCGGAAAATGACGAACATTAAACTTTGCTTCGAATAATTCAGAGAGTTCTGTAAATGAATGCATAGATAATACGGCTATAATAGAAAGCCGGTAAAACTTTTAAATATAATTAAATACCCTTTTGATAACTGCAGCTTTGCAGTTATGCAAATTATTTTTTCTTTTTATGCTTCACATTGAAAACTGGTTTTCCTTTGGGCTGTACTAAAGTATTGGGTTTAGCTTTGATTTCTGCACCCTCTTTTACAACCCATTCAAAATCAAGTTGTCTTTTAATTAAATTGGCAGCAACTACTTTGATCCTGACCATATCTCCCATCCTGAATTTTTGCCTGGTACGTAGTCCAACTAAAGCATAATCTGCCTCATCCAGTTTAAAATCATCATATGCAGACAGGTCTCTCACAGTAACCATGCCCTCACATTTATGTTCAACCGTTTCTACAAAAAAACCAAAGGAAGCCACACCACTGATGATACCATCAAATTCTTCACCCAGGTAATTTTTCATAAACTCAACCTGCTTATATTTATTACCGGCACGTTCTGCTTCCATGGCCTTGCGTTCCCTGTCGCTGCAATGCTTGCAACGCTCATCCATTTTTTTGTCAAGCTTCAGGTCCTTTGCCAGGCATTGCTGCAAAATACGATGTACCATTACATCAGGATACCGGCGTATGGGTGAAGTAAAATGACAATAATGTTCAAATCCCAATCCATAATGGCCAATATTTGATGAGGTATAAATTGCTTTGGACATGGTACGTATACCCAATTGTTCCAGTACATGCTGCTCGGGTTTACCCTGTACCTCTTTCAGCATTTTATTAAAGGAAGCTGCAACAGCCCGTTCATCATGCAGGTCAAAAGTATATCCGAATTTTTTTGCGAATGCCACAAATGGTTTCAGTTTTTCATCATCGGGTGTATCATGTATCCGGTACGGAAAAGGTATCGGTTCTTTATTCACTTTTATTTTTGAAATATAAGAAGCTACTGTCCTGTTGGCTAATAACATAAATTCTTCGATCAGCTTATGTGCATCTTTACTTTCTTTTACAACAATACCCAGTGGCTTTCCTTTTTCATCAAGCTGAAAACGTACTTCCTGAGATGAAAAATTGATGGCACCATTTTTAAATCTTTCGGCTCTGAATTTTTTGGCAAGTTCATTCAGCAGTACAATTGGTTTATAGTGTAGGCCTTCTTTCTTTTCAATAATATCCTGCACTTCATCATAAGTAAACCGGTGGTTACTGTGTATGATGGTACGGCCCAGCCAGCTATGCTTAATTTCTGCACGGTTTGTAATTTGAAAAATGGCTGAGAAAGTATACTTATCCTCATTCGGCCTTAAAGAACATAACTCATTTGAGATCCGTTCGGGCAGCATTGGATTTACACGATCCGGTAAATAAACACTGGTAGCTCTTTCATAGGCGATCTTATCCAGCAAAGTACCAGGCTTTACAAAATGGCTTACGTCGGCAATATGAACGCCTATCTCATAATTACCGTTATCTAAATTCCGGATGGATACCGCATCATCAAAATCTTTGGCATCAGCCGGATCAATGGTAAAAGTTAAGATATCACGGTAATCTTTCCGGTTTTTTATCTCCTCACGGCTTATATGCTGAGGTAACTTTTTAACTTCTGCCATAACTTCCATATCAAACCCCAGGGGAAAACCAGCTTCAATCAGGATCTCTTTCATGGACCTGTCATTATCGTCTTCCGATCTTAATATGGTAACCACTTCGCCAATGGGTTTTTTATCTGATTTGTTCCAACTTACTAATTTTACAACTACCCTTTCGCCGTCTTTTGCACCATTTAATTTATCAGCAGCTATATAAAAATCCGGAACAGGCTTTTCCGATGATGGTATAAAAAAAGCAAAATTCTTATTCAGCTGAATGTTACCAATAAATTCAGTTTGCTTACGTTCAGCAATATCTACAATTATACCTTCAGTTCTTTTACCTTTTGCTATACCTTTATTTACCTGAACCCTTACCATATCACCATGAAATGCCCGGTTAAAATCACTGGGACGGATAATGATATCTTTTTCTGTGCCTTCTACAATTACAAACCCCATACCGCTGCGTGAAATATCCAATTTCCCTTTTACAATTTCAACCTGTGATGACTTTTTACCTTCCTTATTTTTTTTATGCATATGTTTTTTTAAAGCCTGCAATACAAAAAACCGGTAAACCATAGTTATACCTCTTTGCCTTTGAGGCAAATTAATTTTTCATGCTGCAATGTAATAACAAATTGCTACATTCGGCTAAATCAAGGATTGTGCAGCCACTCACAAATTCTCCACAAAAAATTATTACCAAAACGATATGGATACTGTCGTTGGTGAGTTTATTCACCGACCTGGCCAGTGAAATGTTGTATCCGGTAATGCCGCTCTTTCTGAAACATATTGGTTATACGGCAATTTTTATTGGCGTGTTGGAAGGAATAGCAGAGGCAGTTGCCGGTTTAAGCAAGAGTTATTTTGGTAAATTAAGTGATACCAGCGGCAAGCGGTTACCGTTTGTACAATTGGGCTATGCATTCAGTGCCGTAAGTAAACCCATGCTGGCAATCTTTATTTATCCCTGGTGGATATTTTTATCACGTACCATTGACCGGTTAGGTAAAGGAATAAGAACCGGTGCAAGAGATGCATTGCTTAGTGAAGAATGTACAAAACAAACAAAAGGGCAGGTATTTGGTTTTCACCGCAGCATGGATACACTGGGCGCTGTTTTTGGACCAGCCATAGCATTGGTTTATCTTTATTTTTATCCGGGCAATTATAAAACACTTTTTCTTATTGCATTCCTTCCGGGCTTACTTGCCGTTTTTTCTACTTTACTTATTAAAGAAAAAAAGAAAATAGCGGCAAGTCAAACTGACGTACAAAGGACAAGGGTTAACGTTTTTGCTTTCGCCGGTTATTGGAAAACAAGTTCACCGGCATACAAAAAGTTAGTTACCGGCTTATTGCTTTTTGCCCTGTTCAACAGTTCAGATGTTTTTTTGTTACTAAAAATGAAAGAGAGCGGATTAACGGATACGGCTGTAATTGCTGTTTATATTTTTTATAACCTCGTTTATGCTTTGCTGGCTTATCCCGTTGGCATCCTCGCTGATAAACTGGGATTGAAAAAAATATTCATTACAGGTCTTTTTATTTTTGCCCTGGTCTATACCGGATTTGCATTCAACACCAATATCATTATTTTTCTTGTTCTGTTTTTCCTGTATGGTTTGTATGCTGCCGCTACCGAAGGCATTTCGAAAGCATGGATAAGCAATATCGTGGATAAACAGGAAACAGCTACTGCTATTGGTACCTATTCGGGTTTTCAAAGCATCTGTGCATTTATTGCAAGCAGCCTTTGTGGTTTACTATGGTTTTATTTTGGCGCAATGATCACTTTTTTGATCACCGCCTCGGTTACGGTTATTGTAATTATTTATCTGGCATTTTTTAAAAGAACTACAGTCACTATTTCCTAACTTTAGCAAAGCGTTAAATCAAATTTTATGATATGGAATTTTATGATACCGTAGTTGGTGCATTACAGGGATTAAAAACAAAAGGATTTACGGTTAATTTCAACATTGCCTTTGATAAGATCATCTGTTCAGATAATAAAACCTGTTTTAACCCTGATGAATTTGAAATTGTGGAGGTACACCGATTTGAAGGAAACAGCAATCCTGCTGATGAAGATGTGGTATATGCTGTTGAATCCAAAGACGGAAATATCAGGGGTGTGTTAACCAGCGCCTTTGGATTATATGCTGATGCAGCATCAACAGAAATGATCCGCAAACTTTCTTTAACCCATTAAATTATTTTATACCTAAAACTCAAACAACTTTCTATGTCCCAAAAAATTAACCGTAAAAATTTTATTCAAAAAACAACCTTAGCCGGTATGGCTCTTGGTTTTTCCGGCCAGCTCAAAGCATTTGCTCCTGCAAAAAAAGAAAAAGTACGCATTGGTATTATTGGAGCCGGATTCCGTTCTCATGAACACATGGGTAATTTTTTACAGCGGGAAGATGTTGAAATTACGGCAATCGCCGATCCGCAACAAAGAAGTGTGGATGAAGCGCTTCCGGTGTTTAAAAAATATAACCGTCCCGATCCGGCAGTTTATAAAAACGGTGATGAAGATTATAAAAATTTATTAAAAAGAGATGATGTTGATGCCGTTATGATCTGCTCTCCCTGGGAGTGGCACAGCATACAGGCCATTGATGCCATGAATGCCGGAAAAATTGTAGGGGCAGAAGTTTGTGGTGCCGTAAAACTGCAGGAGTGCTGGGATGTGGTTAATGTTTCGGAAAAAACAAAAATGCCCCTGATGATGATGGAAAATGTATGTTACCGCCGTGATGTAATGGCGGTATTACATATGACCCGGAAGGGTTTATTTGGAGAATTATTACATGGGCAGGGTGGGTATGAACATGATCTGCGTGGCGTACTTTTTAATGATGGCAAGTCAGCCTATAACGGGGTAGAGTTTGGAAAGAATGCATACAGTGAAGCCCAGTGGCGTACAGAACATAATTTAAAACGCAACGGTGAATTATATCCCACACATGGCCTTGGACCGGTTGCGGTAATGATGGATATTAACCGGGGCAACGTGATGACAAAACTTTCGTCAGTTGCTTCAAAAGCCAAGGGGCTGCAAAAATATATTGTTGACCATCCACAAGGCGGAAAAGATCATCCGAATGCAAAATTGAATTTTAAATGCGGCGATATCGTTAACACACAAATACAATGTGCCCATGGTGAAACTATTTTATTAACACATGATGTTTCCTCACCACGCCCGTATAATTTAGGATTCAGGGTTCAGGGTACTGAAGGCATATGGCAGGATTATGGATCGGGAGGCAATAACCAGGGATTTATTTATTTTCAAAAGGAAATGAACCATAATCACAAATGGGATAATACCGAAAAATGGTTAACCGAAAATGACCATCCACTCTGGAAAAAATATGGAGAAAAAGCAGAATCTGCCGGACATGGCGGTATGGATTTTTTTGTTGATCATGCTTTTATAGAATGCATAAAACGTGACCAGGAATTCCCGATGGATGTGTATGATTATGCAAGCTGGTATTCCATTACCCCACTCAGCGAAAAAAGTATACTGGAAGGTGGCCAGGTACAGAATATCCCTGATTTTACAAGAGGAAAATATAAAACCCGGCAGCAGATATTTGCATTAGGGGATGATTATTAATAAAAGAAAAATCTGCTAAGCGTACAATAGTGAAAATGAGTTGATGCACACAACCCTTTTTCATCTTTTCTCTTTATCCGCTCAGCCAAAAACAAAAACAAGATGAACCGTAGAAAATTTTTACAGCTTTCTGCTTTAACGGCACCGGTGTTAACGGCAAAAAGATCATTCGCCCGGAATTTTGAAGCCACGGTTAAACCCATCGTTATCTCTACCTGGGACAGCGGTATGCCCGTAAATGCCGAAGCCTGGAAAATATTATCCATAAAAGGCCGTGCACTGGATGCCGTTGAAGCCGGGGCCATCTACATTGAAAATGAAATTAATTGTTGTGTAGGTTTGGGTGGTTACCCCGACAGGGATGGAATTGTAACACTCGACAGCTGTATCATGGATGAACATGCCAATTGTGGAGCAGTGGCGGGTATTGAAAGAATAAAACATCCGGTTTCTGTTGCCCGGAAAGTAATGGAAAAAACCCCTCATGTAATATTAGTTGGTGCAGGGGCCCAGCAGTTTGCTTTGGAAAACGGATTTACACTTGAAAGTGCTGCACTATCCAATGATGCCAAATCTGCCTATACCGAATGGTTGAAAAATAGTGAATACAAGCCGGTAATAAATATTGAAAACCTGCCTGCCTTACAGGGAGGTAAAAAGCAAAACGGCCCTTTTGCACCCCATTTTTTTGAAGATGGTTCAGCAAACCATGATACCATGGGTTTAGTAGCCATGGATATTTATGGCAATGTATCAGGTGCTGTTACTACAAGCGGTATGGCTTATAAATTACATGGCCGCGTGGGGGATTCGCCCATCATTGGCGCCGGTTTATTTGTAGATAATGAAGTGGGTGCCGCAACAAGCAGTGGCACCGGTGAAGAAGTGATCCGTATCTGCGGAACACATTTGGTTGTTGAATTTATGCGCCAGGGCTATTCACCTGAAATGGCCTGTAAAAAAGCGGTAGAGCGGATTGTAAAAAGAGATAAGGAAAAAGCAAAAACTTTACAGGTTGGATTTTTAGCTTTGAATAAAAAAGGGCAATATGGTGCATATGCCATTCAAAAGGGATTTGTCTTTTCGGTAAAAAGCGTTAAGGAGAATATGATACAGCAATCGAAATTTTTAATTTGATAATATTCAATAACCAATTTTCAATGCTCAATGTTTAACGAAGCAGTTCATTTGAGCATTGAACATGGAGCATTAAACTTTAAACATTTATCATGAAATTTCTGCTTGAAGTAATAGGTTTTAATATCGAAAGCTGCATCCTCGCCCAGGCTGCAGGTGCCCACCGTATTGAACTATGTGATAATCCCGGCGATGGTGGAACCACCCCATCCTTTGGATTTATAAAAGCAGCCAGAGAAAAATTACAGATCGATCTGTACCCGATCATCCGCCCAAGAGGTGGAGATTTTTTTTACAGCGATGCCGAATTTGAGGTGATGAAAACAGATGTTAAAATCTGTAAAGAGCTGGGTTGTGATGGAGTGGTAATAGGTATGTTGCATGCAGATGGCGCTGTAGATACAAAAAGATGTAAACAGCTGGTTGAGCTTGCTTATCCGCTGGGCGTAACTTTTCACCGGGCATTTGACCGGGTTAATGATGCCGCTAAAGCACTGGAAGATATCATTGAAACAGGTTGTGAAAGAATTCTTACTTCAGGTTTACAGCCAACAGCACCCGAAGGGGCAGCACTGATAGCTTTATTAATTAAACAGGCTGATAACAGGATTACTATTATGCCCGGCAGCGGTGTCCGCTCAGCTACTATCCTTGAACTGGCAAAAAAAACAGCTGCAACCGAATTTCATACCTCTGCAAGAATAAATGTTACAAGCAGGATGAATTATTTAAATAATGACATGAAGGAAAGTTTAAACGTTGTTTCAGTAGATGAAGAAGAAATAAAAGAAATAAAAAAACTACTTCAGCAACTCCCATAGCCTTTACTTTAAAATATAGATATGCTGCAGGGTTATAGTTGAAAACTTTCAGGGTAATTCCCGGAGACGTTGCAATAGTGTAATTTGATTTCCGGCACGGATAAAATTATGCCCTTCATATTTTGCCCCATAATAAACATCATCATTTAAATGATCGGTTAAAAAACGAATGGCCTGCATATAGATCATAAAAACACCGGAGTAATGAAAATATTTTTTTTCATCAGCATGCAGTTCGGCCCCCATTTCAGCTAAATATCCGTTTATGATGGCCGCATAAAATTCTTTCCTGACTATAATTTTTGAAAAGTCGCTTTCTTCTTCACTAACAGCACATAAATAAGTACGCATCATATCACCAGCATCACTTATAAAATATCCGGGCATTACGGTGTCCAGGTCAATTACACAAAGCCCCTTTTCCTTTTCATTAAACAATACGTTACTGATCTTTGTATCATGATGGGTACACCTCAGCTTGAGGGTTTTTTTACAAAGCTCAAATTGATCCACAATATTTTTGTGATCTTTTATAAATGCGATCAGCTCTTTTGATTGAGCTATCCTGTCCCTGTTCCCTTTTTCCAAACTAAGTTCAAATTGCTGATACCGCAGGGTAAGATTATGAAAATCGGGCAGGGTGATCTTTAATTGTAAAGCATTCAAACCGGATAATAACCTGGAGAAGCGTGCAAATTGTTTTGCTGCTTCAAAAGCCTGTTCCGGATTTTCTACTACAGTAATGGTATGCGACCCTTCAACAAAAGGAAACATGCGAAAATATCCTTCGGCTGTCCTTACCAGGTCATTACCATCTGTTGTTACAAGCGGCATCACAAATAAATATTCGGGGAAATGCGCCTTCAAATAGTTACCGGTCAACCTGATATTAAAAGCAATGTCTTCAGGGCTTTTGAATATATTATGGTTGACCCGCTGCAGAATAAATTTTTTATTTTTGTTTTCAACCTGCCAGGTTGAATTGATAAGCCCACTGCCAAATGCATGGATCAAACACTCCTTTTCATCAAAACCAAATTGCGATAAGATATTCCTCATAATCTGCTAAATTCGTACAATTCATGAATTTAAGAGTAGAAATATTGCAGGAACATTCCAAAACGCAATGTACCAGGATTGTAAACTGGGTGGGCAACAACCAGCAACGCTTTGATACATTATTCCATTTATTTTTAAATGATGAATACCGGGTTGTTCAAAGGGCTGCCTGGCCGGTAAGTTATTGTGTAAAGGCCCATCCGGAATTCATTTCAAAACACTGGAAGAAACTAATAGATAACTTAAAGAAACCAAACCTGCATGATGCCGTAAAACGCAACAGCATCCGGTTGATGCAGGATATCAAATTACCCGAAAAATATCATGGCGAAATAATGGATACCTGTTTTAAATACCTGGAATCCCCTGCTGAAGCACTTGCAGTAAAAGTATTTTCTATGAGCGTATTGGAAAATCTTTCTAAAATATATCCGGAAATCAAACCTGAATTACTATTGATCATTAAAGAACAGCTTCCCTATCAAACTGCCGGTTTTAAAAGCAGGGCAAAATAAATAGTAAAAGATGCAGGCCAGGAAAAATAAAAAATGTTTATAGCTGTTGAAATGAATTCGTATAATTAACCGGTACATACTATTGCTGATAATCGTAAACATTGGCATTTATTTTATATACTTTTACCCGGCAGTAATTATTTATCAAATAAAATCAGACTGAAATGAAAGTATTTATACAGTTCGTAAAAGTCATTTTTTATTCAGCAATTATAGTATTCATTACAATAACTGTTAATGCCCAGACTGAAGCTGCAAAAAACCTCCCCAATTTTCTTCTTCCCGGGTTTACAAATGGAATTCTCAAGCTTACATCAGGCCAGGTTAATACCGCGGTACTTAATTACAATGTGGTTGACCAGGAAATGGTCTTTCTCCAGAAGGACATTTATATGGTACTGGATAACCCGCAACTGATAGATACCATTTTTTTGGCCAACCGTATTTTTATCCCTTTCAATACCGGATTTTACGAACTTGTTATGACCGGACCCGTAACGTTGTTTGTTCAACATAAAAGCAATGTAGAATCAGTTGGAACCACAACAGGTTACGGAGCCACATCAAAAACATTGGCTCCTGCATATGTAAGGCAGATCTATGGCCCTGCAGGTTCTATTAATCTTCAGATTCCAGACGAATTTAAAGTAGTTGATGTTTCTTTTTATTGGGTAAGAAAAGAAAGTTCGATGGATAAATTTTCGACAAAGCACCAGTTTTTAAAGATCTTTAAGGATAAAGGAAAGGAATTAAATAAATTCATTGACAGTAACCGTACTAATTTCAAAAATCTTTCTGACATAGTAAAGCTGTTCAATTATTGTAATGAATTGTATAAGTGATTGTCGAATGATCCTGGTTGATTTTTTTTAAATCCTGTTCAAATCAGCTACCTGACTTCTTTGATTTTTCAGTTTATTATTAAAGACTTGATTTTATCATTGATCCATTTCGTTATCAGGCTGAAAAAAAACCGGATTTTATTTTTGTAAATATTTCAAATTTTACTTTTTATGCTCCCGGTAAAATTCTTTAAATATCAACCGCAGGTTCTGGTCGTAGGTAACATAATTATACAACCAGTTACTAAAAACAAAAAAACGGTTCTTAACACCCAGTATCAGCATCAGGTGAAGTCCCATCCAGATCATCCATGCTAAAAAGCCTCCAAAATGTAACTTCGGTTTAGGCATATCTACTACAGCTAAATTTCTGCCTACTGTTGCCATACTACCTTTATCCTTGTAAACAAATGCATCTAAAGCAGCATCACTGCTTTTACTTTCTGAGCTGCGTAAATTACTTGCAATCGTATCTGCCATTTGAATAGCAACGGCTGCCACCTGCGGATGCCCGTTGGGCCAAACCGGTTCTTCCATATAGGCCACATCGCCTATTGCAAAAATATTTTCATACCCTTCAACCCGGCATTGCCTGTTTACTTTAATACGGTTGCCTTTTGCAATCATATCCTGGTTGATACCTTCGGGTACATTTCCTTTTATTCCGGCTGCCCATATTACCATACTGGTTTCTATGGTATCCCCATTTTGAAGCAGCACCGTTTTTCCGTCATAATTTTTCAGTATGGTGCCGGTTAAAACCTGTACCCCTAATTTTTGTAGATACTGTTGAGATTGGTTACTTGATCTTTCGCTCATTGAAGAAAGTGTTTTTCCTGTTCCCTCCAGTAAATAGATCTCCATTTTGGAAAAATCAAGTTCCGGATAATCCTTTGGCAGAACAAAACGTTTCATATCAGCAATAGCTCCACTAAGCTCCACGCCTGTTGGGCCTGCACCAACTATAACAATTGTCATTAAACGTTTAAGTTCCAGTTCATTTTTTACACTTAGAGCATCTTCAAAATTATGCAGCAACCGGTGCCGCAACTGTAATGCCTCAACGGTACTTTTCATTGGAAAGGCTTTATCAATCAATTGCTGATCACCAAAAAAATTGCTGTCAGCACCTGTTGCTATTACCAATATGTCATATTCAAACTCACCAATATCGGTAACTACTTTTTTATCTGCAGTTACGATCTTTAGTACTTCTGCCATTCGGAAACGGACATTCCTGCTTTTATGAAAAACTTTACGCAAGGGAAATGAAATATTACTGGCATCAAGGCCGGCGGTGGCTACCTGGTAAAATAAAGGTTGAAACTGGTGGTAATTAAACCGGTCAATCAGTGTAATGTCAAAACCTGGTTTGTTGCTGAGTTTACGGGCCAGCCTTAACCCTCCAAATCCGCCTCCGATTATAATAAGTTTCATGTGTTTACATTTGCAACACAAAGGTATGGAGTTTTCAGTATTATTTGAAAATTTCGTAAATTAAATTTTATTCAGCCGCAAAAAACGGCAGTTTACCGGTTTGCCGGTTGCAAAATAACTGATCCAACCCGTTTTAATCAGTCGGTTATTAAATGACAATTACTGTTCACTTAATATAACATCCTTACTTTAATGGTAGCCTTAACTTTACGCAATAATTCCAATGCATTTTTACTCAGATTTTTATTTACATCCAACACCACATACCCAATGGTATCGTTGGTTTTAAGATACTGCCCCAGTATATTAATTTTATGTTTACTCAATTGAGTATTAATTTCCGACAATACACCCGGCACATTATGATGTATGTGTAAAATGCGGTGTGTACCTTCCTGTGGAGGCAGCGACAGTTCCGGAATACTATGGGAACCGGTACTGATCCCTTTTTCGAGATAATTAAATAATTTGCTGCTAACATCTTCACCAATATTGTATTGGGCCTCCTGGGTACTGCCACCAATATGTGGTGTAAGCAATACATTACTGAGGCCCTGTAAAGGCGATGAAAAATGATCCCCGTTTTTTTCCGGTTCCGCCGGAAACACATCTACGGCAGCGCCACTCAAATTCCCTTCCACTAAAGATTTACGGAGTGCATCCAGGTCAACCACTTCTCCCCTTGCATAATTTATCAGGATACTTCCTTTCTTAAAATGCTTCAGTGTATTTTTATTAATGAGATTTTTTGTGCTGTTCAGTTCAGGCACATGCAATGTTATAATATCTGATTTGCCAACTACTTCTTTCAGGCTTTTCCTGTTTTCTGCATTACCCAGGGGCAACCGGGTTTCAACATCATAAAATATAACTTTCATGCCAATACTTTCTGCCAGCACACTTACCTGTTTACCAATATTGCCGTAACCAATTATTCCCAACGTTTTTCCCCTGAGCTCATAACTCCCGCTGGATTCTTTCATCCAAAAGCCATCATGTGCCGCCTTATTCTTATCAACGACCTTTCTGATCAACATGATGGATGCACCAATTACCAGTTCAGCTACACTGCGGGTATTGCTGTATGGCGCATTAAATACTGCTACCCCGTTTTTTGTAGCGGCTGAAAGATCAACCTGGTTTACCCCGATACAAAAACAACCAATAGCCTGTAATTTTGGTGCATTATCCAATATTTTCTTAGTTATCTGCGTTTTACTCCTGATGCCCAGCAGGTGAACATGGCGGATGGCTGCAATTAATTCATCTTCACTTAATGCACCGTTTATCTTTTTAACATTGATATAGCCGGCTGTATTAAAATGTTTTACGGCAACATCACTTATGTTTTCTAAAAAAAGAATATTGATTTTCTCTTTGGGATAACTGGTTATTTTATTTTCAGGCATGATTTTTACTGTGTATTTTGCACAAATATATTCTATCTAAAGATTACTATTTAATGATAAATAATTTTTATAAAACAGGTTATGGTATATATACAGCTCCGGTTAAAACAAAAAGACCGTTACTTAACTGCTTTTTCATTATACCTTTTTCTTTTCTTTTCTTTTATTTATTATTAGCGGGAATAATTACCATTTTTTCATCCTGCAGCGCTGTATCTGAATCTAAACCCAAATTACAGGGCAATAACAGCTTAACCGTATTATCGTTACCGGACCAGCCTGCTGTTTCAAAAGCCGAAGCAGCAAGAATTAACACTGCGTGCGGGAACTGGTATGATTCTGTTTTAAAACAAAAAGGATTTAACGGGAGTATTTTAGTAGCAAAAAACGGCCACATTATTTTTGAAAAATACAGTGGAACGGCCCACCTTCCGGGTACAGATGCAATTACTGAAAATACAGCGCTGCACATTGCATCTGTTTCAAAAACTTTTACGGCAATGGCGATCTTAAAACTGATGCAGGATGGTAAATTAAATGTAGATGACGAATTCAGTAAATATTTTAAAACATTTAACTATCCGGGCGTTACTTTAAGAACTTTATTGAACCACAGAAGTGGCTTACCCAACTACACTCATTTTCTGGACAATATGGGTTGGGATAAAAGCAGGATTGCTTCAAATGATGATGTGCTTAATTTTTTAATTATGCGAAAAGCAGAACTGACGGATATTACAGCCCCAAATACGCACTTCTCCTATTGCAACACAAACTATGTTCTATTGGCTTTATTGATTGAAAAAATTACCGGGAAAAAATATGCTGATTATTTAAATGAATCCTTTTTTGTGCCGTTACAAATGAAAAACACCTATGTATTCAGTCTTGCTGATACTGCCAGGGCGATACCCAGTTATAACTGGAGGGGGAAACCCGAAGCCTTTACTTTTTTAGACCAGGTATACGGTGATAAAAATATTTATACCACAGCAAGGGACCTGCTGATCTGGGACAGGGCTTTACAAACAAACCTGCTGTTTAAGCCGGAAACACTTGAAGAAGCTTATACGCCCTACAGCAATGAAAAGAGGGGCATAAGAAACTATGGACTTGGCTGGAGAATGAATATATACCCTACCGGCGAAAAGATCATTTACCACAATGGCTGGTGGCATGGCAGTAACGCATCATTTATCAGGCTTTTACATAATAGTGCCACTATAATTGTGATCGGTAATAAATTTACCAGGTCCGTATATCATGCAAAAGCATTGACTTCAATTTTTGGTAATTATGATAACCAGGTTGAAGATGAATTACCCGAATCAGATAAACAAAATGAGACGGTAATATTTATAAAAAAGGCTATAGATCCCCAACCGAATATAAAAAGAAAGCCATAGGTTCATAAAAAGCTCAACACCGGTAAAATCAAAAGCCCCAGACCCAATATTTTATGCTCCGCATTATTACCATTTAAATACTATTTATACTGGTTAACCTGCAAGTATTGCAACTATTTTTGCAGGTTCTGCATTAATACTGAATAATTTTTGCGGTTTTTTGCAATTTTTTTTATTAACTTGTCAGTCAATACTAACGACTAATGCTAAAGAGAGAACGCCAGGCGTACATTGTACACCAGGTTAACCTGCACAATAAAGTACTGTCCACTTCATTGAGTACTGAAATTGAAGTATCGGAAGATACCATCCGCAGGGATTTACAGGAACTTGCAGAAGATGGTAAATTAATTAAAGTTCATGGTGGTGCACTCTCCCGTGCTTTTAACGACATCACTTATCCCGATAGAAAGATCTATGCCAAGGATATTAAAAAGATCATTGCCGAAAAAGCCGTTAAGCTTATCACAGATGGCATGTTTGTTTTAACGGGCGGTGGTACCACCATTATTGAATTAGCAAGATCACTACCCCTCAATTTATCTGCCACTTTTATTTCAGGCAGTATTCCTGCTGTAGTAGAATATATGCATCACCCCAATATTGATGTGATAGTAATCGGCGATAAGTTATCAAAAAATTCAAAAATAACCTTAGGAGCTGATGCCATTAACCGTATTAAAAGCCTTAAACCCGATCTGTGTTTTTTAGGTATTAATTCAATTGATCTGGAACATGGCATAACAGATAATGACTGGGATGTTGTTCACTTAAAACAGGCAATGATCGATGCTTCCCGAAAAACCGTTTGTCTTACCATTTCCGAAAAAATAAACAGCATTCAACCAATACATGTTTGCAATTTAGATAAGGTAGATGTGCTGATTACTGAATTGAATGCAACAGATCCCTTACTGGCACCCTTTATTGATGCCGGTATTAAAGTACTATAATAAAAATAAAGTTAAAAACTTTTCATTTACTTAAAACTAAAGCTTATGAACTTGATCTTTCGGTTAATTAAATTTTTTCCGGTCATATTGCTGCTGATACCCCTGGTAACTGCGGCGCAGGAAATTACCATTTCAGGAACCATACTAAGTTCCGATGACAAATCCCCGCTACAGGGTGTAACAGTTACCAACTCATCTGCTGGTAAGAAAACGGTTACAAATAAAGCAGGTTACTATGCAATTGCTGCTTCAATTGGAAATAAACTTGTATATACCTATGTTGGATATGTTAAAGAAGAAATTGTTGTAGGCACTGCAACATTACTCAATATAACCTTAGTGCCTAACAACCAGCAATTGGGTGCGGTTGTTGTAACCGGTTACAATATTACTAAAAGCAAAAGGGAACTTACCTACCAGGCTTTAAGCGTATCCGGTGATGAAATAGCGCAAACAAGGCGGGAAAATTTCATTAACTCCCTTGCCGGCCGTATTCCCGGCGCCACCATTACTTCCACTACAGGTATGCCAGGTGCATCATCGAGTATTATTTTACGGGGACCTACATCAATTGACGGAAACAATCAGCCCATTTTTGTAGTGGATGGACTGATCATTGATAACAGTTCATTTGAAATGAAGGACAGGTTCCCCGGAAACTCAAGTGGGGTTAACTACGAAAACAGAAGCAACGACTTCACCAACCGTGGTGGCGATATCAGTCCTGAAGATATTGAGTCAGTTACTATTCTTAAAGGACCCGAGGCTACTTCGCTGTATGGCTCTGATGGTGCCAATGGCGCAGTAATTATCACTACTAAAAAAGGTAAAAAGGGCAAAGCATCTATTACCTATACCAATTCATTCCGTTTTGAAAAAGTTTACCGGCTTCCTGAAATACAAAATGTTTTTGATCAGGGTTCGGCAGGCATTACCAACCAGCTGGTCAGGACTTATTTTGGCCAAAAAATTCCGGATGCAAATCCACGTTTTGATAATATTGATAACTTCTTTGTTACCGGTAAGACGCAGCAGCATAATCTTGCGATTGATGGGGGAAGTGATGTTGGCAGTTACAGATTCACAGCATCAGTTATCAACCAGGATGGAGTAGTACCCAATACGGGTTATAACCGGTATAACTTCCGGTTAAATACTTCTTTTAAAGTAAGCCCGAAGTTTACCATTACAAATGGCTTTTCTTATATTAAGTCGCATACCGATAAAGCGTCTAAAGGAACGGGTGGTTTCCTGATCAGCCTTCTTACCTGGCCCACAGATGATGATGTAAGGATATATACCGATGCAAATGGAAACAAGAAAACAATACGGGGCGATCTTACTGCTGCAGAAGATGATAATCCATTTTGGGATGTAAACAAAAATAAAAGCTTTGATGATAACAACCGGTTTATAGGCAATATTCAGCTAAGTTATGATGTATCAAAGTCGTTGAACCTTACTGCAATTACCGGTATTGATTTTTATAGTACTATCGGAACATGGTATTTCCATCCGCAAAGCAATTTTGCACGTACAGTTGGCGGCATTATAAATCAATACAAAGAAAATCAGATTCTTATTAATGGTGCATACCGGGCAACTTATCGTAAAAAAATCGGTAATGTAAGCAATACACTTATAGGTGCATTTACTTTTGATACCCGTAAGTATGAAGTAAATGCGGTTAAGGGGGAACGCTTATATGACCCTAATTTTTTAAGTATCAATAATGCAGATCCAATTACTGTTGGTTCGCTAACCTCTAATGAAAATTACAACCGCTTTGGTTCTTTTCTTAATTACAGCGGCAATTATAATAACTGGCTCAATATTTCACTATCAGGAAGAATGGACGGTTCAAGCCGTCTGATCAATCCGTTGGAATATAAATTTAATGATGCTGTTTATTATTACTGGTCTGCCGGCACCAGTGTTATATTTACTGATCTCTTAAAAGATAAATTACCGAATTGGATTAAATATGGTAAAGTAAGGCTTAATTATGCTACAACCGGACGTGATCCAAGAGCTGCCTATGTAAAAGGAAATAAATTCAGTACCTCTACATTTACCGGGGGTGGCTTTATTACGGGTACTGCACAAGGTGGCTTTACACAAGGTAACCCGCAACTGCGTCCGGAGTTTACCAAACAACTTGAATATGGAGCTGAAATGAAATTTTTTAACAACCGCCTTGGATTTGATTTTGCCATGTATGATTTACGTACCGAAGATCAGTTAATGGCAATTCGTTTATCATACGCTTCCGGCGCAATTCTGAAATGGATCAATGGAGGTACAGCTCAAAATAAAGGAATTGAACTGCAGGTTACCGGCATCCCAATTGAAAGCAAAAACTTTACCTGGAATACAACAGTAAACTTTGCCCGTAACAGAAATAAAATTCTTAAAATGCCTGCAGGATTGCCATTTTTTTATAACTCCGATACATGGATTGGCAATATCCGCGGACAGGCAATACAGGGAGGTACTGTTTACCAACTGGCAGCATTGCGTTTTACTACCAATACAAATGGCGATCTTTTAATCAGCCCCACATCGGGTTTACCAATTCCCTCAACTGATTATATTGTTGTAGCAGACCGCCAGCCCGATTTCACCATGGGCCTGGTTAACAGTTTCACCATCTATAAAAACTGGAATTTATCCTTTAACCTTGATATAAGAAAAGGCGGTGATGTTTATAATGGTACTGAAGAATTTTTATACCGGGTTGGCATGAGTACACGTACACTTGACAGAGAGACACCAAGAGTTATCAGAGGTGTATTAAATGATGGATTACAAAATACAGCTAATCCTACGCCCAATACAATTGTAATTACACCCTTGTTCAGGTCTGATTATTACACAACAGGTGGTGGTACCTCTCAGGATTTTATTGAAAAAGATGTTAACTGGGTCAGGTTAAGAGATATAACCATAGCCTATATGCTCCCCACTTCATTTCTAAAACGGCAAAAAATAGTTAAGGCAGCTTCCGTATTTTTTACCGGAACTGATTTATTTATTCTGACAAATTATTCCGGTGCAGATCCATCTACAAATGCAAATAATACCTCTGCCCGTTCAGGTGTAGGTGGAGTTGGATTAGATCAGGGAAACCTGGCCACACCGAGAGGATTAAATTTTGGTTTAAAAGTACAATTCTAAATGATTAAAAAAATTAAGATTATGAATAAGAAAATCCTGATAGCATCCGCATTGTTCTTTATGATGATCACCGGATGTAAAAAATATCTCGACATTAATTCCGATCCTTCCAGTCCGCAAACGCCCGACCTTGCTTCACTGATGCAACCTGTACTATCCTTTACAGGTAAAATGATGTCTGTGGATATTATAACTGCGGGCCAGCTTACCCAAAACTGGAATCATCAAACCGCTAATGAAAATTTTGATCAGCATGGCGGTAACACGCCGGCTCAATCCATTGGATTATGGAGATCGTTTTTTGCACAACAGGGTGTAAATATAAATCTCATTATTGCGGATGGTACTAACCAAAAGAGATGGGATTATGTAGGCGCCGCCGTAGCGCTTAGGGCATGGGGCCTGCAAATGACCACAGACTTTTTTGGCGAAATGCCTTACAAACAGGCCTGGGAAGAAAACAGGGTTATTTTTACATACGATTCGCAGGAAGAAGTGTACGGGGCAATTGATTCTTTATGTATTGCCGCACTTGATTATTTGAATCGCACGGATGGTACTAATAATCAAAACTCATTTGCCCGTGGCGACAGGGTTTATAATGGCGATGTGCTTAAATGGATAAAGTTTGTTTATGGTATACGGGCACGTAACTGGCAGCGGTTAACCAACAAGCCCACTTATAATGCAGATTCTGTTATTGCATTTATTGACAAAAGTTTTTCAAGTGCCGCTGATAATTTTCTTGTTTCACATACGGCCACACGTAATGATGATTCCAATCCATTGGGTGCAGCAAGAGATAATGTTGTGGTTAGAAAACAGGGACAATATATTGTACAGTTGCTTGATGGCTTCAATTTTACAGGATCTACCCTAACAGCAAACAGGGACCCGAGAATAAAAGGTATGCTAACAGTAAGTCCAGACACGACAGCAATTACTGCAAATATGCCTACCTTAAACGGTGGCTACCGGTTTCTTGCTCCTTCCGCAGGTGATCCAAACATTCTTGCATTGCCCGTTAATAATTTACAAGGCATACCAACAAACCCACTTTTCAGGCAAAGGCCCACAACACCCTACATTGATAGTGCGGTTACCAATCCGGCATTAAACAATTTTACGGCCAGCGTGGGTAAATATGTTTTCAGGAACAATGCCCTGTATCCTGTAATGGCATATCATGAATTGCAATTTATAAAAGCCGAAGCACAATTGAGAAAGGGGCTGAACATGGAAGCGGTAACTACATACAGGGCCGCTATAGGCGCTCATTTTAGTTTTGTGAATTTCTTTAATACCAGTGCCAACCCCGGCATCCCTTCCATTACGGCTCTACAACAATCAACATATCTGGCAAGTACGGCGGTTATACAACCGGGCGGCATCATTAACCTTACCAATATTATGCTGCAGAAATACATTGGCGATTATGGATGGAATCTTTTAGAAACATGGTGCGATATAAGGAGGTATCATTATTTCGATATAGACCCACAAACCGGAATACAGGTATACAGGCAGTTTGTTATACCCTTTTACTCTGCCAACAATCAGGGAGCCAAACCTCAATACCGGTACAGGCCAACAGGTGTATCTGAAAATGACTGGAACCTTTCTGAATTACGCCGCATTGGCGCTTTAAATGTTGACTATCATACTTACGAAATGTGGTTCAGTAAACCTTAAACTAAAAAATAATAACAATGAAAATAAATAATAAAATCGGATGGTTCGTTCTGTTTGCAGTTCTTGCAATCATCTCCTGCACCAAAAATGACCTTCGGCTTACTCAATTTGATTTGCCTGAAGATAAGGCCTATGTAAGGTTCGTTTTTTTATCGCCGAATACGCCGGCAGTAGTTATAAAAGTTAATGATGTAAAAGTAAATGGATCTACCACCAGCGGTAGTGCAGGATTATTTCCTTCGATTACCACAGCAGCCGATTATTCTGCAACGGTACCCAATGGTAACCTGAAGCTATCCCTGGTAAATTCGGGAACAGCCAATGATTCCGTTGTTTTGTTAACCAATACTTTAAATCTTACTGCATCCAAGTTTTTTACAGTAACGCTTGCTGATACCGGTATAGACCGAACTGTATTTGCGCTTGAAGATGAGGTATCATTTGCCGACAGTGGCTTTTTCCGCATCCGCATGATTAATGCTATGCCCAAAAGCCCTGCAGTTAACCTCATCCGTATCGATTCCACTTCCGCATTAGTGGTGGTTAGAGATACCATCGCCAGGAATATTGCATATAAGGCAGGAAGTGGTTTTATAACCACTTCTGTTTCGCCTGCTGCGGGTTATACCACTTTACGTTTTAGAGTAGTTAATGCAAACGGCCTTCAGATCGGCGGTTCTATAACCCCTCTTGCGGTAGCAACAGCAAGTAAACGCAGTTTCAGTTTTTTTGCTAGAGGTTTCGCAACAGGTACCGGCGCTTTATTGCCGGGCATTACAACTTTTGTTTACAACAAATAAATTTATTATGACAAAAAAAACATTTTATCCAGGCTTTCTATTATTTCTTGCTGCTTTGTTTTTTATTTCCTGTGAGAAAAATAATGATGCACCGGTATATCCGGGCCTTGATGCTTATTTAACTTCTGCAGGTAATTTAACCATCTTTAAAGCTGCCATTGAAAAAGCACAACTTCAATCATTTATTGAAGGGCAAGGTCCTTATACATGGATCGCCCCAACTGATGCTGCTTTTCAAACAGCTCTGATAACCATGGATTCATTAAACAGGATGACAACGGGACAGGTTAGTTATCTTGCCATGTATCATTTAATAAACGCATCGGTTACGACCACCGATATGGTTGGGCAAAATAGTTTTCCAAAGGCAACTCAACTTAGCTCAACAGCCAATGTATATATTGGACAACTCAGTAATAGTTTTTATGTAAACGGGGGTACATTGGCCAGTACTGATAATTATGTTTCTAATGGTGTGGTACATATTAGTAACCGGCTAAATATACCACCCAACCTCAGGGGTAATATCCAGGGAATATTAAATACATCTGGCCAGCATAGTTTGTTTATTGCAGCATTAACCAGGGCAAACAAATGGACTTTACTGGGATCGGCAAGTACTTTTACCGTGTTTGCACCAACCGATGTTTCAATGACCGCTGCAGGATATTCTGTTGCTTCCATTACTGCTGCAACAGTAGGAGCAATGGATTCATTAGTACGCTATCATATGATCAGCGGAACCAGGATTTTCACCAATGATATCGGTAATAAAACTTTGCCGGGCACTTTTCTGGGAACAACCTTTACACTTGCCGGAAGCAGCAATGGAACTAAAATAAAAGGGAAAACAAATGCTGCTGCATTTGATATCACAAAACCTGATTTTCTGGGCACCAATGGTGTGGTACATACCATAAATGGTGTACTTAAATTTTAATATTGCCTGATTTATTTTAAAAGCTGGCACAACATGCCGGCTTTTTTAAATTTATTTTATGAAACTGCATCCTTTGCTCTACCCCCTGCCCTGGATATTATTTATAATCAATATAAACAGCTATCAACCTGATCCGGGAGAAACAATAATTGCAGGTTTGCAACAATGGCATGAAAATAATCCGCAGGAAAAAATTTTCATCCAGACAGACCGGGAAAAATATGCAGCTGGTGAAACCGTATGGTTTAAATCCTGGTGTGTTGTTGATAATAAACCAGGTTTTTTGAGCAGGATCATTTATGTAACCTTAAGTGATGCCCTTGGAAAAGTGATCGATAAAAAAATGGTTCCCCTGGATAAATTTTCTTCTGCCTGGGGTTTGCTGGATTTGAGCAAAGAATTAATAACCGGAAGCTATACGCTAAAAGCCTATACACTCTGGATGCTGAACTATCACCAATTTATATTTCAAAAAAACATCAATATCTATGGAAATGATTATAAACTAAAAACAGCCGGAAGCCTGATCAGTAAAAATGAATTTATTTTTTTCCCTGAAGGGGGGGATATGCTGGAATCAGTTAAAGGGCAGGTTGCTTTTAAAGCAGTTAACCGTTCAGGCTTTCCAATTGGTTTTAAAGGCGCCATCTTTTCAGCTGAAGGGGAAAAGATTGTTGAATTACTGGAACTGCATGATGGTATGGGAATGACAGAATTTGAACCTGTTGCTGATAAAATGTATACCGCAAAAATAGTTTTCAATGACGGGCAAACAGCTGAGTATAAACTACCGGCTGCAAAAAAAGAAGGCATTGCACTTCAGGTAAACAGCAATTCCCCGTCACGGATCTCAGTTATGATAAACAGGGCTGAGCATCATAAAGAAAAATATAAAAAAGTATTTGTTGTAGCACAGATAGGTGGAATACCGGTATTTAAAGCAGACTTTAATATTGATGATGGCGAATCGGGCACTTCAATACTTAAAAAAAACCTGCCCGCAGGTATCATGCAGATCACAGCATTTGACAGCCTGGGTAAACCATTATCTGAAAGACTGGTATTTATTGACAACTATAAAATTATTTCGCCTGAACTCAAAACGCAATTAATAAATACAGGTAAAAGGGGGCGTAACCTTTTTTCTTTCCGGTTAGACAGTTCAGCTACAAGTGCATTATCTGTTTTAGTGATTGATGCCGCAATAGACCCTGAGCCGTACAGAAAAGAAAATATCGCCTCTTCTTTTTTACTGAGCAGTGATATAAAAGGTTATATCCATAATCCCGGATATTATTTTTCTGAAAAGGAATCAGAAAAAGGGCAACATTTAGACCTGTTACTGATGACACAGGGATGGAGGCGGTTTACATGGAAACAAATAAAAGGTGAAGAAGACATTGTATTAAAATATCCTGTAGAAACCTATATGACAATAAGTGGAATGGTTTTAAAAAGCGGAAAAAAAGAACCCCTGAAAGACGGCTTTGTAACCCTTATTACAAAAACCGAAGATTCGACAACCATATTAACAAATGCCAAACTTACCGATAAAGGGGAGTTCATTGTTGATTCTTTGGCTTTCAGGAGCAGCGCAAAAATTTTATATGAGGGTACTGATAATAAAAAAAACAGGCTGCCTGTTGATGTTAGCATTTATCCGGCATACATTGATACTTTACAGCAAACGCCTTTAATGCTGCATACTATGCCGGAAAGCAACCAGATCATTGCTGAAAATGATATGCTTTCAAAACATATAACCGGTATACTTGAAATAAAGGACCCTTTAAATTCTAAACTGCTGGAAACGGTAACCGTAAAAGGAAAAGTATTGTCAAAAACTGATTCATTGCAAAAGTTATATGTATCTCCTGTTTATGAAATGAGCGATCAATCACTGCTTATTGCTGAAAACAGACAGTATTTGAATATCTGGCAATTTTTAAATGAATCAGTTCCGGGGTTTAATGTAAACCCTTTTCAAACGGGCGGTGTTTCATATGCCTCTTTTAGCCGCTACGACGGTATTAGTTTAACCGATTCGGAACAGGGAATTAAGTTTTTAATAAACGAAATGCCGGTTAGTATAGATGCTGTTGATGCAATAAATCCGGATGATGTGGCGCTGGTAAAGGTTTATAAAGGATCTACAGGTTTTGCATTAGGTGCAGAATCAGGTGCCATATCTGTATATACAAAAAAGGGTGCTGATCGTAAAGGGGCAGTTTATGATAAAATATTTACCAGCATGAATAAAATTGGCTTTGCTTTTTCAAGAGAATTTTATGCCCCCAATTATACATTGCATCCCGAATTAAATAAAAAAGAAGCAGATGGCCGCGTAATTCTTTATTGGCAACCTGATGCAAATAAAACAAGCACCGGAGATTATTCTGTTGAATTTCATAATAATGATAAAACAACTTCATTTAAAATTATAATACAGGGCATAGATAATAAAGGGCAACTTATTTACAAAGAGCAGTTGGTTAAGTGACCGGCCTTTTTAAATAATTCCACTTGCAAAATACAGATCTGCAAATACAACAGGTATATCTAATATGCAGGTTGAATGATGAAAATAAATTACCCAAAAAATAAATAACAAACCCCTATCGCTGTTATGATGCCCACTAAATCGGCCAGCAGCATTGCTCCAATGGTATAACGGGTGTTTTTAATACTTACTGAACCAAAATAAACAGCCACTACATAAAATGTGGTATCAGATGCTCCCTGAAAAATTCCCGAAAGTTTGCTTGCAAAAGAATCGGGGCCAAAGGTTGTCATGGTACTCACCATCATTCCCCTGGCTGCACCCCCGCTCATTGGTCTGATCAATGCAGTGGGCAATCCATCTACAAAACGGGTGTCGGCACTAAAGATTGCAAAAAAATGTTTCATTCCATTAATTACTGCATCAAAAGTACCGCTGGTGCGAAGCATGCTTACGGCAACCAAAATGCCCAATATGTAAGGAATAATTCTGATGGCAGTATCAAATCCGTTTTTAGCGCCATCAACAAAAGCAGAAAATATATCTATCTTTTTATAAAGTCCTCCTAAAACGATCAATAGAAAAACCAGTAATATCAAACCGGAACTTAACTGACCGGAAAAAATTTGTATACCTGTCGCATTTAACCGGGTAATATATAAAACCAACAAAACGATAAATGCCGAAATACTAAATACCCAAATTAAAATTACAGGCTGAAATAAATTTATTTTCTGCTTAAATGAAACGATGATCATTGCGGTCATAGTACCAACAAATGTTACGATCATACAGGGAATAAAAACATCAGTAGGGTCAGAGGCATGATTGGCAGCCCTGACAGCAATTACACTAACCGGTATTAAATTTAAACCCGCTGCATGTAAACAAAGAAACATGATTTGTGAATTGGAAGCAACATCTTTGTTTGTATTGAGTTCCTGTAAACTATCCATAGCTTTTAACCCAAATGGAGTTGCTGCATTATCTAAACCCAGCAGGTTTGCCGAAAAATTCATGATCATATGGCCCATTGAAGGATGGCCTTTTGGAATTTCGGGAAATAGTTTTGAAAAGAAAGGGCCAACAATTTTGGATAGCAACCTTATGCCGCCGGCTTTTTCTGCAATATTCATAAAACCAATAAAGAGTGCCAGAATTCCAATTAATTTTAAACATATTTCCACAGCAACCCAACAGGTTTCAATAACGCCATCTAATTTAAGGGGATTAGCCGGATCGGTTGCTTTTCCACTGATCATCCAGGTAAAAATTTGTGTTTCTCCAAAGAAAAAGCATTTTATACCGGCTACAAATATTGCTATAATTATAAAGGCACTCCATATTCTGCTTAAAGCCATATTAAGTTACAAGTTAAAAGTAAAAAGTTAAACCCGGGTATACCATATAAAATATGATATCTGAAATTAGTGTTTTATCTCGAAATAACTCATATCGTTGCAAACCTTACCTTTGCAGCCAATTTAAAATTAAGACATGCGCTTAAGCTGTTTTGACTTTTGACATTTAACTTTTTTAGTATGGCTTTAAAAGCAGGAATAGTAGGACTTCCAAATGTGGGCAAATCAACCTTATTTAATGCAGTAAGTAACAGTGCCAAGGCACAGGCGAGTAATTACCGGTTTTGTACTATTGAACCCAATACCGGCCTGGTTAATGTACCCGACCCCCGATTGGATAAACTGGCAGAACTGGTGATCCCCGACCGTACCGTACCAACACAAATTGAAATTGTTGATATTGCCGGCCTGGTAAAAGGTGCCAGTAAAGGCGAAGGATTGGGTAATAAATTTTTAGCCAATATCCGCGAAGTGGATGCCATCATACATGTGATACGTTGTTTTGAAGATGAAAATATTTTAAGGGATGAAGGGCCTATTGACCCGGTGAGCGATAAGGAGATCATTGAAACTGAATTACAGTTAAAAGACCTGGAAAGTGTGGAAAAGAAAATACAACGCACAGAGAAACTGGCAAAGACCGATCCTAAGATGAAGGTTGAACTGGATATACTGGTTGCATGTAAAAAACACCTGGATGCCGGTAAGAACATTATTACCCTTGGCTTAAGTAAGGAAGAAAAAGCAGCCATTGCAGATCTGTTTTTACTTACCGATAAACACATTTTATATGTTGCCAATGTTGATGAAGCCAGTATGCATACCGGCAATAAATATGCTGCAGCTCTGATTGAAGCGGTAAAGAACGAAGGCAATGAAGTTATTGTAATGACCAATGCCATTGAGGCACAGATCGCTGAGTTTGAAAACCCCGAAGACAAAGCCATGTTTATGGAAGAATATAAAATGACCGAGCCGGCATTGGACAGGTTGATCCATTCAACCTATAAACTCTTACAGCTTTCAACCTATTTTACGGCAGGTGTGCAGGAAGTAAGGGCCTGGACCATTGAGAAAGGCTGGAAAGCACCACAGGCTGCCAGTGTAATACATACCGATTTTGAAAAAGGTTTTATTAAAGCAGAGGTAATTGCTTACGAAGATTTTATTAATTATAAAAGCGAAGCTGCCTGCCGTGAAAATGGAAAGCTTAGAATTGAAGGAAAAGAATATATGGTTAAAGATGGGGATGTAATGCATTTTAGATTTAACGTGTAAATAAATAAAAGGGAACGGGCTTCAAAATGAAGCCCGTTCCCTTTTATAATTAAAAATAATTTTACTGTGGCAATAACACTTTATCAATAATATGAAATACCCCATTTACAGCATGCTTATCAATTGCAACGGCATTAGCCGGTGCTCCACTGTAAGGTGCCCCACCCGGAGGAAAAGTACCTAATCCTGTAAACGTTGCAGCAACGGCAAAAGGTCCCAAATAAGTTGCACTTGCCCGAATACCCGGATGTGTTGAAAAACTTCCGTTAACCAATGTTTTAACAAAAGTTGGCGTGGATGGAATATTAACAGAAAACACCCTGATATTGGGCTGGTAAGGACTGGTAGTACTTGTAGTTAAAGATGCTAACAAATGGTAAGCCACAATACCTCTGACCAGGGCTGTTGAAACATTATTGGTGCTTAAAAAAGCAGGTCCTGCAGCAACTGCTCCGTTTGCGGTAGCTGTAGCAACAGCTGTATCAGTAGCGTTATATGGTAAAGGTCTGGTTGATAAATAGCCCTGAAAAACAAGCCCGAATATAAGCGTTTGAAATGCTGAATTGTTAGGAGCCAGTACGGTCATATTTGTAACACCATAGTTTAATAAAGAATCAAACCTGCTTAATCCAACTGAGCCACTATCTGCACGGGTTACCGCCGCACGGAAATAAGAAAGGGTAGCCTCCCCGGCAATCACCGTTTTTAAAGTCGCCGTTGGAGGTGCAACAATAGAATAGGTATGATGAATTATTCCGTTTGCAGCGGCCTGGTCAACACCGGTTATAGGAAGATTATTTACATAAGAGTAAGGAGTGCCTCTTACAGGAAAAATATTCATTCTTACAAAAGGTTGTGTGGGATCAAGTATAATTTGCGTGGTTAATGGATAATTGGGAAAAGATGAACCCAATGAAGCAGCCGGAAATTTTTGACCGATTGTATTGTATCCTATAATTCCAGCTGCACTTGCTGCAGGTAAAATAGTAGCAATAAAATTGGAGTGTACAGCATCCGGTGCAGGTATAGGAACAAGGCCGCCGGAAGCTGCATTTACAAAAATTCTCATACCCGCATTATCTACTGCAAAAATGGTAAAGCTTTTTGTTAAGTCATTTAAGATTGAAGTTAATCCTGATCTTACAATTAGCCGGTAAAACAAACTATCATTTGGGTTTGCTGCAATAGCAGCAGCTACGCCATTTCCGGTTGGATACACAGGCGTTGGAATGGGAGCTAACTGTTCCAGAGACTTATTACAGGAAGTAAGAAAAAACAATCCCGTACAAATAACCAGGAAAGAAGCCCTCAGTTGATAAATTATTTTTTTCATATTGTAATTTTTAGTTTTAAAACCAGTTGTTACCGGAATCGTTTAAACAATAATATTAATAAACATTAAACCCAAAACTCAGGTAGTATAAACCGCCGATTTGTGAGTTTCCTATTGCATTGTAATAGTATTGATTTAATAAATTATTTGCACCCAGTTTAATTATAGATTTGGTTTTTGGAAGTTTTAAACTAACCTGTGCATCTAAAGTTTGCACAGCAGGTAATTCTCCATTAGCAAAATCTCCCTGGTAAAAGAAACCCTGCTGCCACCTGTAAGCCATACTGAAACCAAGTTTTTTACCGGGTCCGAATCCACTATTGCCAAAACTTACATTTGCTTTATATTCAGGTGCATTAAAGAAAGCCACAAAATTTGAAGGAACATCTTTTAATATATCTGAAGCTAAGTTAGCGCCGATGGTAAAGTTTAAAGGCAACCTGTAATCTACACTCAGGCCAAAACCATAGGTTTTTACTTTATCAGTGGTATTTACAGGTACCGAAATATTTCTTCTTTTATTGGGGTTACTGATGTCAGTTGGTATACCCGTGGTCGTTTGTATCGTATTTAACCTACCTAAAAAGTCCTTATACTGGCCATAATAACCATAAACATCAAACAATAATTTTCCTTTCATCAACAGCCCTTTATAACCGGCTTCAAAAGAAGAAACGGCTTCGGGCTTAACTTCGATAGGTACAAATACCATCGGATTACCTGCTATTACGCTGGATGCCTCATATAAAGGGTTGCCTGCATAATTTAACCAGGTAGCAAAACCCGGGTTGCTGCCAACCAATCGTGTACTACCCACCTGTAAATTTATATACTGCTGCTGACTGCTTGGAAAACGGTAAGCCGTTTGAAAAGATAACCGCACATTATTATTTTCAGCCAATTTAACCAGGGCTGTTACCCTTGGTGTAAATCGGCCTTTAAAATTTTCCATTTTATCATACCTGCCCGATACTGTTAAACTTAAACGGTCAAAAATCTTCTTGCTGGCTTGTAAATAGCCGCCATATTGCGAAATACCAATTGTGCCGGTTGAATCGGAAAATAAAGTACCCTGTGAATTTAAAACATACTTTTTATAATTGGCCCCAATCAAAATATCAATAAAACCTTTTGTAAACTGGGATAGATCATAATTTCCTTCAACCGCATATAAATCAGACTTATCTAAAAGTAAACCACCGTTTTGAGAAATAGGTTTTTTACGGATAGCATCATAGGCTGTTCTGAATGCCGTACTGCTGGCTGCCGGGCGGCCAACATCAGCGATAGACCTGGCTGCCTGGTGGGCATCATAATCAGTCATTCCGCTCATCCGGTTGCTAAGGTATTGATAAGTATATTGAACATACCAGTCAGTGGGCAATGGTGTTGGGTTACCTGCAGCATCTGTGGTAACTGATTTTTTCCAGGTTTCATTAAATAACCGGGTAGTAGCTGTTGCATTGTAGGATTCACCTGCATTTTCCTGGGTAGTATATGCACGAAATGACCAGTTTTTATTAATCAATTCAAATTTATACTGGCCCATTTTAAAATCTTTCAGTGAATACCGGTCACTACCCGTATAAATGGTATTACCTGTTCCCCAATAGGCTGCTAATATAGCTTCGGTATTAGGGGTTATTTTATAATGCACTGATCCCGCCAGTTTAAAATTAACTGTGTTGGGGTTAAATAATTCTTTCTCGGTATATCCTGTACGCGAAACATTTTGTGCAGATGACAGCAGGCCATTTGCATTAATAAAATTGGCCGCCCCGGGTAAATTGGCTGCAATGCCGCCGAAGAAACCACGCATGTCAATTGTCGTTTCGTCACCATAAATATTTATCCCATCATAGTTAGCATCAGTTTGGCGGTTGCCGGCTTTTACACTTCCGGTAGTACCAAGCCTGTTATAGTTTCTGTTATCAGTACCCATCCAGTCTTTTGCCTGTATTAATTCGGCATTTATTTTAAAGGCAAATTTTTCTGATACTTTTTTGCCCCAACGAAGGTTCCAGTTATGGTAGGCTGAAGGTTCTCTTTGTCTTTGACTGCCTACATGCATTAATCCTTCTTTTACTAAAAAGGATAACCCCTGGTATTTAAAAGGATTTTTACTGGTCATTAATAAGGTACCGTTCATACCACCGGGGCCATATAAAGCCGATGAGGCACCGGATAAGAGTTCAATATTATCTACATCAAGTTCACTTAAACCAATGATGGCACCAACCGAAAAGTTAAGCCCCGGGGCCTGGTTATCCATTCCATCAACGAGTTGATTAAAACGGGTATTACCGCTGGAGTTAAATCCACGGGTAGTAGGTGTTTTAAAAGTAAGAGAAGCCGTAGTAACATCTACTCCTTTTAAAGTAGTTACCACATCATAATAATTAGAAACGGGTGAATTACGGATGGTGGCTGCACTAACCCTTTCGATCGAAACCGGCGATTCCAGGATTTTTTGAGGAACCCTGCTCGCAGAAACTACTACTTCCTGACCGAGTATATTGGTAGGTTTAAATTCAACCTGTACTTTGTCCGTTGCATTGGAAACAATAACTTCCTGTAATTCATATCCAACAGATGAAATTAAAAGCGTAACGGGCAAATTTTTTACAGTGATTTTAAAGTTTCCTTTATCGTCTGTAAAAGTACCAATGTCAGTGCCTTTTATGGAAATGGAAACGGCACCTGATCCTTCTTTTGAACTGCTGTTTCTTACATTACCGTTTATAGTTACATTTTGGGCAAAGGCTGCAATGGTTATCATATTAGCCAATAAAAATGTAACCAAATTACATGTGATTTTTCTCATATCTCATTTTTTGGTTTAAATATATAAAGCAAATTAAGCATTGTTATTTTTAACTGAAAATTTTTTTTACCCCACTGTTGATATTTTGATACCTCCAAAACAGGGGTTTTAATCCTGTTGATGTTAATTTAGCGGTATGACAAAATTCAAATTCCCGCTGCAAACTGCTTATTACAGCGGCAAAGTAAGAGATGTTTATACAATTTCCAATAAATTTCTGGTAATGGTTGCCAGCAACCGTATTTCAGCTTTTGATGTTATTCTTCCCAGGCCCATCCCATTTAAAGGACAGGTATTAACACAAATAGCTGCTTATATGTTAGATGCTACAAAAGACATTTGCCCAAACTGGTTACTATCTGTACCTGCTTCAAATATCAGCATTGGTAATAAATGTAACCCCTTTAAAATTGAAATGGTGGTACGGGGTAATTTAACCGGACATGCCTGGCGAACATACAGCGAAGGAAAAAGAGAATTATGTGCTGTACCTATGCCCGAGGGAATGAAAGAACATGATTATTTTCCGGCTCCCCTTATTACACCGAGTACCAAAGCAACAGAGGGACATGATGAAGATATTTCGGCAAAAGAGATTATTGATAATAAACTGGCTACCCAATCTGAATGGAATTTATTATGTGATTATGCCCTGAAGCTTTTTGCCAGGGGTAAAGAAATTGCTGCTAAACGGGGTTTAATTCTGGCGGATACAAAATATGAGTTTGGCAAGATTGGAGATGTGATCTGTTTAATGGATGAAATACACACCCCTGATTCATCCCGTTATTTTTATGCTGATGGTTTTGAAGAAAGACAACAGAAAGCTGAACGGCAAAAACAATTAAGTAAAGAATTTGTACGGGAATGGCTTATTGAAAATAATTTTATGGGTAAAGAAGGACAGTCTGTTCCGGTGATGAGTGATGAATGGATAAATACAATATCAAACCGGTATATTGAACTGTATGAAAAAATTATTGGACTTAAATTTGTACCTGTAACATTGAGTGATGAAGAAACGGAGAAAATAATACAGGAAGAACTTGAAAAAATTAAAACCTTATAAAATTTCAGACCGTAATTAAAACCTTTAAATATTACTTATGAACGGTCGACCACAAAAAAATTTACTACTCTTAATTTTATTACAATCTGCTTTATATTCTGCAGCACAGTTAAATGCAACCATAAAAAAAACGAATTCCCAGCTAAATGAAAGCCAGAGGAATTTTACTAAACTTTTAGCTAAAACCAATATGGATAAAAATGGTAAATCTATATTATTAAGATTTAATACAGTAGAAACAGATAGTCTTCGAAAAATAGCCGACAATTCAAAAACCTTAACCACTGAACAGAAGATACTGGCCTTAAGTGCACAAACAAATTTTTTAGATACTTTGCAATCGGAGATCAGAAACAAGTTATTTCATGTGAACTATACCCGACTTTATATTGATAGGTTTAAACTGATCTGGCAATCTATTTTCACACATCAACCTTACGAAGAGATCATGAAACCGTTCAAAGCAAAAACATCCGGTATGATGTCGGGTGTATTCAGGGATTATCCAATGGCAGAAAAAATAAAAGACCTTGCAATTTTAAAAGTATATGAAAGTTCTCCTGAAAAAATCACAAACTTTTTAAGCAACAACAATAATTTCAGCCTGATTGACTCGCTGATCTTTATTTCAGGTAATACCCACCCCGAACTCCTGATCAATTTCGTTTCTGTAACAAAAGATGAAATTCTTATCAAAGCAATCCGTGATCATAAGTCCCCCGTAATTCAAACACTTTTATCAATTGCCAATGAAAAAAGCCTTAAAACCTATATTCCGTTTATTGTACAATTATCAGAAAAACAGCTAACGCTTGCTGACATTGATACAACCCGTACCCATCCTATTTCTTATTACCAACTGCTGGTAGATGCTCAAATTTCCAACAGAGCTAAAATAAGGGCAGGTGAAGTTTCCATTTATATTGAACCTACCAGAAAATACCTCCAAAAATTTTCTATCGTATTTTTTACCAATATCATCAACAGCCTTCACGAAGAAACCAAAGAAAATAATCGCTACTTTGTTTTGGAAGGATTGCGACCACAGGACC